>JAFAEC010000150.1 GCA_023424215.1 Pseudomonadota bacterium | reverse complement strand
GGTCATTCCCCTGCTGGGCGGACGGCTGATGGGCGGCAGTCTGGACCAACTCGCGACCCGTTTCCCGCAATCGCGCCTGCGCCTTGACCAGCTCGGCGCGCTGTTCGGCGAGACCGGACTGGGGCCGGTCAGCCAGATCGTCACCGGTGCGCTCGAGGGCGCCCTGTTCTGCGCCTGGGTGGCGGCGGCGATGATCCTCGCCCGCCGCAGCCTGTCAGGCGGCGGATGGCGCGCCCTGCTCGACTCCGCGTCGGGTCCCCGCTCCTAGCCGGCGGTCGCCCGTGCGGCGACCACCCGCAGCACGGTGTCGGCGGCGATCTCCGACGGGTGGCGGCCATGGCGGCCCATCAGGTCGAGCGCCTCCGTCTGACGAATCGCCTGCGCCCGCCGCGCGTCCGGATCGGCCAGCAGCCGCCCGACCTCGGCCGCGAACTTCTCCGGGGTGGCGTCGTCCTGGATCAGCTCCCGGGCGATCTCCTCGTCGGCGGCGTGGTTGAACAGGGTCGCGTACTTGCCGGTGAAGAAGGGCCGCATGATCGCGTAGCTGAGCGGCTGGAACCGGTAGCCGATGACCATCGGCACGCCGGCGACCGCCAGTTCCGACGACACCGTGCCGCTCGTCGCCAGCGCCACCGTCGCCGCCAGCATGGCGTCGTATTTCTCGCCCTCCTGGACCAGATGGATGCGGAAGGGCCACGACGCCACGCGGCCGGCCACATCCTCCGCCACCGGACCGGCGGCGACGACCGCAACCTCCAGTCCGGGACTGGCCCGCTTCAGCCGCTCCACGGCCGCCTCGTATACGGGCGTCATCAGGCGGATCTCGGAGCGGCGGCTGCCCGGCAGGACCAGTAGCAGGTCGGCGTCGGGGGCGATGCCGCGAGAGGCGCGGAAACGGGCCGGATCGGCGCCCTCGAGGTCGATGTGCAGGGCCTGGGAGCCCACGACGGTGGTGGCCAGACCTTCCCGCTCGAACCAGGGCGCATCGAAGGCGTAGAGCGCCAGCAGGTGATCGACCGCGGCCGCGAGGGTCTTCGCCCGGCCCGGCCGGGACGCCCAGACCTGCGGCCCCACGTATTTGATCAGCGGAATATCGGGACGGGCGGCGCGGATCGCCTTGGCGACGCGGATGGTGAAGCCCCAGCTGTCGATCAGCACCACGGCGTCCGGGTTCTCCGCGAGAGCCAGCGCCGCGGTGTCCGCGACGCGTCGCTTGACCGTCCCGTAGGCCCTCAGCCCCTCCAGCCAGCCGAGCACGGACAGGTCAGCGATGTCGAACGGGCTCTGCACGCCCTCGGCCGCCATCCGGGCGCCGCCGACGCCGACGAAGACCACCTCGTCGCCGAGCCGGGCCTTGAGAGCCCGGGCCAGCCCCGCGCCCAGATCGTCGCCCGAGGCCTCTGCAGCCACCAGCATGATCTTCAGCGGCCGGCTCACGCCCGGTCCTCCGGCCGTTCTCCCCAGACATAGAGGCCAAGGCGATCGGCCGCCTCGATGATCGCCGGGCGGTCGATGACGATCAGCCGACCCGCCACCCCGCCGATTCCCGCGAGGCCGGCGGCGGCGGCCAGCTCCACCGTGCGGGCCCCGATCACCGGCATGTCGACCCTCAGGTCCTGGATCGGCTTCGGAGCCTTGGCGAGCGCCCCCTTGCGGTCGCCCGGCGAGCCGCGCAGGTCGGAGGGCAGCCCGGCGACGCGCACCAGCATGGCGTCGGTGCCCTCCTGGGCCTCGACCGCGAGCACCAGCCCGTCACACACGACGGAGCCCTGCCCGATGTCCAGTTCGCCCGATTTTTCCGCCACATGCAGCGCTTTCCTGAGGTCGGAAAGCTGCTCCGCCGTCGGCGCCACGGCGCCCAGCGCGCCGGCGGGCAGGGTCTCGCCGCCCAGAATGTCGTCCGCGCCCTCCACGGCGAACCCCTCCGCCTCGAACACCGACAGGATCTTGCGCAGCAGGGCGTCATCGCCCTGTGACGCCGCCTTGACGATGCCGGGCAACAGGGTCGCGCCCTTGAAGTCGGGTTTCAGCGTCCGGAAGTCGGGGCGGCTGACGATGCCGGCCAGGCAAACCGCCTTGCAGTCCGCCTTCTTCATCGCCGACAGGATGCGGCCGATCTCCGCCATGCCGGCGTCGACGCCCGGATAGTGGGCCAGGTGCGGGTCGGCGAAGCCCGCCAGCCGGACCACGAACACCGGCCGGCCCTCGGCCTCGCAGCGGGCCGCCAGGGACAGCGGCAAGGCCCCGCCCCCCGCGATCAGGGCGAGCTTGCCCCTCATTGCTCCGGCAGGCACAGCGGCCGCCGGCCCCCGTCGCGGATGAAGGCGACGATCTCCATGATCTCCGGCAGATCGGCGTAATCGGCCTCGACCGCGTCCAGTCGTTCGGCGAAGGGGGCGTCGTCGCGCTCGAACAGCTCGCGATAGGCCGTCAGCAGCCGGCGTATCGCGTCCTTGCCGTAGCCCTTGCGCTTCAGCCCGACCAGGTTCAGCCCGTGCAGGCTGGCGTGATTGCCCCAGGCCGAGCCGTAGGGAATGACGTCGCGGGTCACCGCCGCCAATCCGCCGACGATCGCCCCCTGCCCCACCCGGCCGAACTGATGCACCGCGCACAGGCCGCCGAGGAAGACCCGGCTGCCGACCCGCGAGTGCCCGCCCAGCGTGGCGTGGTTGGCCATGGTGACGTTGTCGCCGACGATGGCGTCGTGGCCGACATGGGCGCCGGTCATGAACAGGCCGTTCGACCCGATGGTGGTCAGCTTTCGGTCGCCGGGGGTGCCGCGGTTGAAGGTGCAATGCTCGCGCACGACGTTGTCGGCGCCGATCTCCAGTCGCACCGGCTCGCCCTTGTAGCCGCCATGCTGCGGGTCGCCGCCGATGACGCAGAAGGGATGGATGACGGTGCGGGCGCCGACGGTGGTGTCCTGCTGGACCACCACGTGGCTGACCAGACGCACATCCTCCGACAGGACCACGCCCGGCCCCACCGTGCACCAGGGACCGATCTCGACGCCCTCGGCGATCTCCGCCTTCGCGTCCACGATCGCCGTCGGGTGGATGCTCACGCCGCAGGCTCCGCCACCGTCACCACCATGGCCATGAACTCGGCCTCGGCGGCCAGCTTGCCGTCGATGAAGGTCTCGCCGCGGAACTTGAAGGCGTCGCCGCGGGCCTTGATCACCTTCACCTCCATGCGCAGCTGGTCGCCCGGCCGCGCCGGCTTGCGGAAGCGCACGCCGTCGATGGACATGAACATGATCACCTTGCCCTCGACGGAGACATCGAGGGTCTTCGACATCAGCAGCGCGCCGGTCTGGGCCATGGCCTCGACGATCAGGACGCCGGGCATCACCGGGTCGATCGGGAAGTGGCCCGGAAAGAAGGGCTCGTTGTGGCTGACGTTCTTGATGCCGACGATCGAGGTGTTGGCGACGAAGTCCTCGGCCTTGTCGATGAGCAGGAAGGGATAGCGGTGCGGCAGCCGCCGCATCACCTCGGCGTAATCGATCTTTCCGTCGTCGCTCATTCGTCCGTCTTTCCCGCGCGGGCCTTTCCGGACGCCTGTTTGGACACCCAGACCGTCTCGCGCAAGAACTGACGGATCGGTTTGGCGGGATAGCCGGACCAGGTCTCGCCCGGCGGGATGTCGGCCAGCACCCCTGCGCCGGCCGCCACGCGGGCCCCCTCGCCGATGGCGATGTGGTCGCCAATCCCGGCCTTGCCGCCGAAAATCACCCCGTTTCCGACCGTCACCGACCCGGAAATGCCGGTGTGTGCGGCGATCAGGCAGTTCCGGCCGATCACGCAGTTGTGGCCGATCATGACCAGGTTATCGATCTTGGTGTTCTCGCCGATGACGGTGTCGTCATAGGCGCCGCGGTCGATGCAGCTGTTGGCCCCGACGGTGACCCCGTCCTGCAGGACGACACGGCCCAGCTGGGGCACGTCGACCGGGCCCGAGCGCGAGCCGGCCGCGCCGAATCCCGCCTCGCCGATGCGCGCGCCGGCATAGAGCTTCACCCGGTCTCCCAGCAGCGCGAAGCCGATGGTCACATTGGGGCCGATCACGCAGTCCCGGCCGATCTGGACGCCGGCGCCAATCACGCTGTTGGCCCCGATGCGCGTGCCGCGACCGATGCGGGCGCCCTGGCCGACGACCACGCCGGGATCGGCGACGACGCTGTCGTCCTCGGCCGCCTCGGCCAGCGCGATCGGCGACAGGTCCAGCGGCCGGTGCAGCAGCAGCGAGGCGTGCGCCCAGCCCGCCTGCGGCTCGCCGGACACGATCAGCGCCGCCCCGGGCGGGACGGCGTCGGC
>JAFAEC010000055.1 GCA_023424215.1 Pseudomonadota bacterium | reverse complement strand
AGCCGGGCGAGCGCGCCCTGGCGGCCGCGGGCGCCGTGGAGGCGGCCCTGTCCGCCTGCGGCCCGGCGCGGTCGATGGTGGAGCACATCTGCGTGCGCGCCACGGCCCTGCAGGCCGCGGAGCAGGCGCTGGGGCTGCGGCGACGGACCGGCAAGACGCTCCTCCGACAGGGGCTGCAGGCGCTCGCGCGACACTATCGGCTGGCGTGAGCGACGGAACGGCCGCGACCGCACGTTACAGCGTCGTAACTTTCGCCCGCCGGCGGCTTCCGCCTAGGGTGAGGGTCGTTGGAGCGCGCCCCCGGGCGCGCTTTTGTCTGGACGGCGTCGCCGACGACCGTTCGTCGGGGTCGTCATCGTGAAGTCCATTCCTGCCTCCTGTCTCGTCGCCAGCGTATTGCTGACCGGGCTCGCCGCGCCTGCCCCGGCGGCGGCCGACGATCACCTGACGGCGCGCGTGCTCGTCGATGTCTGCCTGCCCTACGCCCAGCGTTCGAAAAGCTTCGAGAAGGCGATCCAGTCGGCGCGGGAGCTCGACTTCCGACGTCCCGTCGGCGACCAGGCGCCTCTCGACGAATGGGCCTCGGAGGTCGATCTGGTCTCGCGCGACGGCGTCTGGCTTCTGCGGCTGGAGGAAGGGTCGGTCGAGGACGGCGAGAGCCAGGCCTACGCCGCCGGCTGCTCCCTCTCCTCGCGCCGCGCCAGCATCCACGAGCTGACCGGTCTGGGCCGCCGCGCCTTCGGCGATCCGCGCCGCTGGTCGACCGGGGGCGACGATGCGCGGACGTGGAGCCGTCTCACATCACGCGCCGACGAATACCGCATCGAGGCGCAGGTCACGGATGTCGAGGGCGAGCGCCCGGCGCTGGTGATCCGCGGCCTCTACTTCTGAGCCTCGGCAGTCGCGGCCGCGTCGCGGATGCGCCCGACCATGGCGTTCAGCCCGTTGGCGCGCTGGCGCGTCAGGGCCGACGGCAGGCCCAGGCGTTCCAGCGCGGCGCGGGCGTCGAAGGCGAGGATCTCGGCGGGGGTGCGGCCGGAATAGAGCCTGAGCAACAGGGCGATATTGCCCTTGGACAGGGCGCTGTCGCTGTCGGCGGCGAAGGCCAGCCGATCCCCGTCCCGCCGTACCGCCAGCCACACCTGGGCGGCGCAACCGGGCACCTTGTTGGCTTCGGTGCGGTCGGCCTCCGGCAGCGGCGGCAACTCGCGACCCAGGTCGATGACGTAACCGATCCGGCTTTCCCAGTCGCCGAGAAGGTCGAACTCCTCCGCCAGCTCGGCGAGGACGGCGTCGATGGAGGCCCCTGAACTCATCGGCGGCAGATAGTCCGGCAGGGCCCTGACGACAACCATGGCCATTCATCCCCCGAATTCGTCGCCTCTCCCCTTGCCGGCAGTCGCCTGTGACGGGTGCGGACTATGGCCGACTCGCCCTCGCGGTTAGGCTGCGCCGTCACCATCCCGTCCCTCGTCGCCGTTTCGCCCCGATTGACCGATCCCCGTCCCGCCTCGATCGACAGCACGGCCGGTGCCGGCGATCGACCCGCGCTTGCGGCGTGGCACGCCGCCTGGGCGGTGGCCGCGGCCCTGCTCGCGCTCGGCGGTCGGTGGATCGGCGGCGTTGAGGGCCCCGTCTTCTACGCCGTGCTGGTCATGGTCGTGCCCGGCGTCGCCGGCCTCGCGCTGCTCCTGCGCGACGGCGCCCCGGAACGGATGGCCCTGCTCGGCCTGTGGGGGCTGGGCGCCGTCGCCAGCGCCGGGCTTTCGGGCGGACTGACCGGTCCGCTGGCCGGCTTCCTGTTCCTGCCGCTGGCCGCCGGCATCGCGCTCGGCGGCTCGCGGCCGGTCCAGGCGGGCGCGGCGGCGGTGGCGGCGGCCGCCCTGTCCGGCCTGTTCTCAGCCTGGCTCCTCGCCGGCCCCGGCGAACACCTTCCGGCGCTGGCCGCGATTTCGGCGGTGCTGACCGCGGGCGCAGCGGCCCTGGCCGTCCGCCTGTCCTGGCGAGGACGTGAAGCGCGCCTCGCCTCCGCCGAGGCCGAGGTGCGGCGGGTCGAGACCCTGCTGGCGGCCCAGCCGGGTCTGACCTTGGTGCTGGAAGCCAGCGGCCGGGTGCTGGCGGCCTACGGCGCCCCGCCGACGTCGCTGCCGGTCGACCCCCTGTTCGAACAGGGGCTGGTCGCCACCGTCCACGCCCCCGACCGGCCGCGACTTCTGGCGGCCCTGGCGCGGGCCGGGACCGGCCACGAGAGCTCGGCCACCCTGACCCCGCGCCTGGCGCTCGACCGGCGGGTCCAGTTCGTCTTCAGGCGGCTGGAGGAAGCCGGTGAACCGAGGATCATCGCCCAGGCGTTCGACGCCACCGCCCAGTACGCCCGCGAACTGGGCCTCGAGACCGCGCGCAGCGAGGCCGAGGCGCGGGAGGCCGGCAAGACCCGCTTCCTGGCGAACATGAGCCACGAGTTGCGCACGCCCCTGAACGCCGTGCTCGGCTTCTCCGACATCATGCGCCAGCGCCTGTTCGGCCCCCTGCCCGATCGCTACGCCGAATACGCCGAGAACATCCATCAGGCCGGCGGCCACCTGCTCGACCTGATCAATGACCTGCTCGACGTCTCCAAGATCGAGGCCGAACGCTACACCCTGACCCGCGAACGCTTCGACGTGCGCGAGGTGGTCTCGCAGGCCATGGCGCTGGTGCGGGTCAACGCCGAGGAGAAGGGGCTCACCCTCTCGGGCGTGCTGCCGCCCGAGGCGCTGGAGGTCTCCGCCGACCGGCGCGCCCTGAAGCAGATCGCCCTGAACCTCCTGTCGAACGCCGTGAAGTTCACGCCCGCGGGCGGCTCGGTCACCATGGCCGTCGAGGCCGTCGGTCCCTACCTCGAGATCGTCGTATCCGACACCGGCGTCGGCATCGCCCCGGAGGACGTCAAGCGGCTGGGCCGCCCGTTCGAGCAGGCCGGAGCGCTGGAGCAGCGCCGTCTCGGCACCGGGCTGGGCCTGTCGCTGGTGCGGGCCTTCGCGGAGCTGCACGGCGGACGAATGACCATCGACAGCACCCTCGGCGAGGGCACGGCGGTGACGGTGCGCATGCCGGTGGCGCTCGCCGCCCGGGCTCCGGCGCCGGAAGGCGGGGCCGAGGTCATTCCGCTGCCGCTCGCCAACGGCGGCTAGCCGGCGTCAGAAGCGCCCCATCCCGAGGAAGGCGCGACCGGCGGCGAAATCGCCCGCCTCGAGCCGGGCGGTGGCCACGCTGCCGTCCCGGAAATGGAACTCGACGGCGAACGCCTCGCGCGGGTCCAGTCGCTCCAGCGCCTCGGCCGCGGCGGCCGGGAAGCGCCAGAGGTCCGCGGCGCGCTGACCGTCGACGCTGAGGGCGGGATCCGCGGCCTCGACGCCGGCGGCCCAGAAGCTGGCGCGGGCGGTCGACGGCGGCAGTCCCCCGCCGGCCACCCAGGGACGGGACAACCGGTTTGGATCCCGCAGAACGAGGCGTGCGCCGTAGGGCCTTGGCCGGCCATGCCAGCTGATCACCGCCGCCAGCTCCGGCGCGTCCCCCTGCCCCGCGATGCCGAAGGCGATCGGCGAGGCGCCCAGCGTCGTGGCCTGCTTCAGCCGCCATCCGGCCCGGTCCCAGCCGTAGCGGTCGGCCGTCCAGTCGAGGCGCGCGCCGGGGAAGGTCATGCGCGGCGTGCGCGACCAGCCGGCGAAGGCGTCGTCAACCCGTCGCCGGACGGTGGCCAGCTCCGGATCGGCGCAGGCCACGGCGCGGGCCCGGCTGCGCGCGCGGGCGGCCACGGC
>JAFAEC010000088.1 GCA_023424215.1 Pseudomonadota bacterium | reverse complement strand
ATCATCGTCTGCTCGATTGAAAACGTGGACCCGATGGGCGTGCACACGGGCGACTCGATCACTGTCGCCCCGGCGCTGACCCTGACCGACCGCGAATACCAGCGCATGCGGAACGGCTCGATTGCCGTGCTGCGCGAGATCGGCGTCGAAACCGGCGGCTCGAACGTGCAATGGGCGGTCAACCCCAAGGACGGCCGCATGGTGGTGATCGAGATGAACCCGCGCGTGTCGCGGTCCTCGGCGCTGGCCTCGAAGGCGACGGGTTTCCCGATCGCCAAGATCGCGGCGAAGCTGGCCGTGGGCTATACGCTGGACGAGCTGGACAATGACATCACCAAGGTGACGCCGGCCTCGTTCGAGCCGTCGATCGACTATGTCGTGACCAAGATCCCGCGCTTCGCCTTCGAGAAATACCCGGGCTCCGAGCCGCTGCTGACCACCTCGATGAAGTCGGTCGGCGAGGTGATGGCCATCGGCCGCACCTTCCAGGAATCGATGCAGAAGGCCCTGCGCGGGCTGGAGACCGGCCTGACCGGCTTCAACGAGGTCGAGATCGACGGCGTCGCCGGCGTCGAGGACGAGGCTTCGGCCAAGGCGGCGGTGCTCCGCGCGCTGGGCCAGCCGACGCCGGACCGCATCCGCGTCATCGCCCAGGCCTTCCGCCACGGCCTGACCGTTGAGGAGGTCGAGGCGGCCTGTTCCTACGAGCCGTGGTTCCTGCGCCAGATCGCCGACATCGTGCGCACCGAGGGCCATGTCCGCGTGCAGGGCCTGCCGACCGAGGCCGTCGCCTTCCGCCGGCTGAAGGCCAAGGGCTTCTCCGACGCCCGCCTGGCGCAGCTGACCGGAACGACCGAGGCGGAGGTTCGCAAGGCCCGCCGCGCCGTGGGCGTCCGCCCCGTATTCAAGCGCATCGACACCTGCGCGGCCGAGTTCGCCAGCGCCACGGCCTATATGTATTCGACCTACGAGACCGGCGCCCTGGGCCAGGTTCCCGCCTGCGAGGCGGAGCCAAGCGACAGAAAGAAGGCGATAATTCTTGGCGGGGGGCCGAACCGGATCGGGCAAGGCATCGAGTTCGATTACTGCTGCTGCCACGCGGCCTTCGCCTTCGACGACATCGGCGTCGAAAGCATCATGGTCAACTGCAACCCGGAGACGGTGTCGACCGACTACGACACCTCGGACCGGCTGTATTTCGAGCCGCTGACCGCCGAGGACGTGCTGGAGCTGATCGACGTCGAGCGCTCCAGGGGCCAGTTGCTGGGCGTCGTTGTCCAGTTCGGCGGCCAGACGCCGCTGAAGCTGGCCCATGCGCTGCAGGCCGACGGCGTGCCGATCCTCGGCACCAGCGTCGACTCCATCGACCTGGCCGAGGACCGCGAGCGCTTCCAGCAGATGCTGCACGAGATCGGGCTGATGCAGCCCCCGAACGGCCTGGCCCGCTCGGCCGAGGAGGCCGCGCAGAAGGCCGAGGAGGTCGGCTATCCGGTGGTGCTGCGTCCGTCCTACGTGCTGGGCGGCCGCGGCATGCAGATCGTCCACGACCGCGAACAGCTGGATCGCTACGTCCACGAGGCGATGTCGGTCTCGGGCGACGATCCGGTGCTGATCGACCACTATCTGAACCGCGCCACCGAGGTGGACGTCGACGCCCTGTGCGACGACGAGACGGTGTTTGTCGCCGGCGTGCTGGAGCACATCGAGGAGGCCGGGGTGCACTCGGGCGACAGCGCGTGCTCCATGCCGCCCTACTCGCTGTCGGCGGATACGGTGGCCGAGCTGAAGCGCCAGACCACCGAGATGGCCCGGGCGCTGAAGGTGCGCGGCCTGATGAACGTCCAGTTCGCCATCGAGGAGCCGCACAGCGCCGAGCCCCGCATCTTCGTGCTGGAGGTCAATCCGCGCGCCAGCCGCACCGTGCCCTTCGTGGCCAAGACCATGGGCGCGCCGGTCGCCGCCATCGCGGCCAAGGTGATGGCCGGCGAGAAGCTGGCCTCGTTCGGCCTCAAGGACCGCGGCTATGACCACATCGCGGTCAAGGAGGCGGTGTTCCCCTTCGCCCGCTTCGCCGGCGTCGACACCGTGCTGGGCCCGGAGATGCGATCGACCGGCGAGGTCATGGGGCTGGACTGGAAGCGCGACGACGAGGCCGACCTGGGCCCCGCCTTCGCCCGCGCCTTCGCCAAGAGCCAGATCGGCGGCGGCACCCTGCTGCCGACCTCGGGCTGCGCCTTCGTCTCGGTCAAGGACGGCGACAAGCCATTCGTGCTGGACGCCGCCCGTGCCCTGCTGGCCGAGGGCTTCACCCTGATCGCCACCGGCGGCACCCACGCCTTCCTCGAGCAGCAGGGCCTGCCGGTCGGGCATGTGAAGAAGGTGCTGGAAGGCCGGCCGCACATCGTCGACGCGATGAAGAACGGCGAGGTGCAGCTCGTCATCAACACCACCGAGGGCAAGCAGTCGCTGCAGGACAGCTTCTCGCTGCGTCGCACGGCGCTGATGATGAAGATCCCCTACTACACCACCGTCCCGGCGGCTTATGCGGCGGCGCAGGCCATCGCCGCCATCAAGGCCGGCGACCTCGATGTGCGGCCGGTGCAGGACTACGCCTGACCCCGCCGACGATAGCGCTTTGCGCTTGCACTGACGACCGCCGTCGGTAGACTGCTTGCATGAACAGCAAGCAGCGCCGCACCCTGGATGCTGTGTTCGCCGATCCGGCGTCGGGGACCATCGAGTGGGCGGCGCTGGAAGCCTTGCTGGTCGCCGCCGGATGCTCGATCCGTGAGGGATCCGGCTCCTCTGTATCGTTCCGCTTCGGGGAGAAGGTGGAGCACTTCCATCGCCCTCACCCGCAGAAGGAGGCGAAGAGGTATCAGGTCCGGGCGGCGCGGGCCTTCCTGATCAGGATCGGAATAACGCCATGAGCAGCATGACCTACAAGGGATACGCCGCGCGGATCGAGTTCGACGCCGAGGACGAGATCTTCTTCGGACGGGTGGTCGGCATCGAGGACGGAATCAACTTCCACGGCGACACGGTCGAGAGCCTGCGCAAGGCCTTTCACGAGGCGGTGGACGATTATCTGGCGCTTTGCGCCGAGACCGGCCGGCAACCGCAGAAGGCCTATTCCGGCAAGCTGATGCTGCGCGTGTCCGCCGATGTGCACGCCGCCGCAGCCCGCGCCGCCGAGCTGTCGGGCAAGAGCCTGAACGCGTGGAGCGAAGAGGTTCTGCGCCGTGGAGCTGAAACTTCCACCCGCCGTCCACGGACGTCGTGATCGGGCCCACCGGCAGCGTTGCCATGTGGCCGCGCCGGTCTACAGTCGTCGCCTTCATGGGGAGGGGACGCACATGTCACGCATCGGGATCATCGCCCTGGCCGCCGCAGGACTGCTGGCCGCAGCTCCGGCCGCGGCCGAGGACGCGGCGCTGAGGGCCGCGGTCGAGGCGGACTACGAGGCCAATCTCGGGGCGCTGTTCGATCACTTCCACCGCAATCCGGAGCTGTCGGGCATGGAGGTGCAGACGGCGGCGCGCATGGCGCAGGAGCTGCAGGCGCTGGGCTATGAGGTCACCGAGGGCGTCGGCGGCACCGGCGTGGTCGCGGTGCTGCGCAACGGCGAGGGCCCGACGGTGATGTTCCGGGCCGACATGGACGGCCTGCCGCTGCGCGAGCAGTCGGGGCTGGCCAACGCCTCCACCGCCACCCAGGTCGACGCCGACGGGGCCGAGAAGCCGGTCATGCACGCCTGCGGCCACGACGTGCACATCACCGCCCTGGTGGGGACGGCGCGGCAGATGATGGCGCGGCGGGACAACTGGTCGGGCACCCTGGTGCTGGTCGCCCAGCCGGCCGAGGAGCGCATCTTCGGGGCCCGGGCCATGATCGAGGACGGGCTCTACACCCGCTTCCCCAAGCCTGACTACGCGCTGGCCTTCCACGTCGCCGCCGACCTGCCGACCGGCCGGGTCGAGGCGCCGCTGGGCATCACCGCCTCAAGCTCGGACAGCGTCGACATCGCGGTGCACGGGGTCGGGACGCACGGCGCCTATCCCCACCTCGGGGTCGATCCGGTGCTGGTCGCCTCGCACATCGTGGTGGCGCTGCAGTCGCTGCGCAGCCGCGAGACCAATCCGCTGGAAGGGGCCGTGGTGACGGTCGGCGCCATCCGCGGCGGCGTCAAGCACAACATCATCTCCGACCGGGTCGACCTGCAGCTGACGGTGCGTTCGGACAGCCCCGAGGTGCGCCGGCAGCTGCTGGACGGGATCGACCGGATCGCCCGCAACACGGCGCTGGCGCTGGGTGTGCCCGAGGATCGCCTGCCGACCGTGACCCGCTCGACCACCGAGACCACGCCGCCCACCATCAACGACGCGGAAACCGCCGCCCGGGTGCGCGCCGCCCTGGTCGCCGGACTGGGCGAAGGGGCGCTGATCGAGGCCCCGCGCACCGGCATGGGGGCGGAGGACTTCGCCTATTTCGTCACCCCCGAGAGCGGCGTGAAGGGCGTCTACATGAGCGTCGGCGGTGCGGCGCCGGAGGCGATCGACGACGCGCCGGGGCATCACTCGCCGCTGTTTCGCATCGAGGCGCGGCCGTCGGTGATCACCGGGGTGGAGGCCTCGGTGACGGCGGCCGAGGCGCTGCTGCGCCGTCCGGGCTGAGCGCCGGGACCCGGCGACCAGTTCGCGACGATTCCGGACAGTCGTCGAACAGTCCGCGCCCTGGGGGCCGGGGGGCCGGCGGTCATCAGCTGCAGTCCCGGGCGGCGAAACCGGGGAGACATCGACGCGACACCAGGGCGACACGGCAGCGATATTCCGCGACATCGCGGAGACCCGGAGGCGACCGCGGGTGGACGCCGGGGACGGGGCGACGCGACAAGGGGCGCATCCGCGGGCGCCCCTGCGACCGGATCTGACGCATCGCTTCGCCATCATCGCCGCATGGACCACCATCGGCTGAGAAAATATCGCGGTCCCGAGACGTGGGCGCAGGTCCGGGAGGCCTACATCGCCGGCGAGCCGGCGCCGGCGGTGGCGCGCCGCTTCGACGTCGGCCTGTCCAACCTTCGCCGGCGGGCGCGGCTGGAAGGCTGGACGCGCAACCGCATCGCCGGGAAGCTGGACCTCAGGCCGGTGCGCGGCGCTTCGGACGGGCCGGCCCCGCCGTCCCCCGCCCGGGTGACGTCGCAGCGGGAGCCGATGCCGCCGTGGGTCGACCCGGTCGTCGCCTACGAATCCGCCATGTGGCGGGCGAGCTGGATGGTCAGCCAGGGCCGCGCCGCCGAGGCGGAGGCGCTGATGAAGGCGGCGGACCGGCTGAGGCAGATGCACCCGGAGGCGCCGTTCGGGCGCGGCCCGCCCCGGTTCTCCGACTAGATCCCTGCCCCGGCCTCCGGGTCGGCCGTGGCGTCCCTGCCCTCGACGATGCGGGCGGCGGCGAGGTCGGCGGTGACGTTGCCGATGGTGCGGAAGATGTCGGGAACGACCTCGACCGCCAGCAGCAGGGGCAGGACCTCGAGCGGCAGGCCCATGACGATGGCGATGGGGGCGATCGAGGCGAAGAAGCTGACCTGCCCCGGCAGCCCCACCGTGCCGACGCTGACGGCGAGGGCGGTCACCGAGCCGGCGATCAGCACGCCCGTCGTCAGCGCGATGCCGTACAGGTGGGCGACGTAGATGCAGACGGCGAGGTTGGCGACGGTGGAGGTGATGCGGAACACCGCCACCGCCAGCGGCAGGACGAGGCCGGCCGTCGCGGCCGAGACGCCGAGGTGGTCGCGGGCGCGCTCGACCATCACCGGCAGGCAGGCCAGCGAGGACTGGGTCGAGAAGGCGACGACCTGGGCCGGGGCGGCGGCGCGGGCGAAGCGCGGCAGGGCGACCCGGCCCCACAGTACCGCGACGACGTAGGTGAGCAGGATCAGGCTGACCAGCGAGAGCACGACGAGGGCGATGTAGTGGCCCAGCACCCCGGCGGCGCCGAGGCCGGCGCGCAGGCCGACGCCCAGCGACAGGGCGAAGACGCCGACCGGCGCGGCGCGCAGCACCCAGTGGACGATGACCACCATGGTCTCGGCCACGGCCTCGAAGAAGACCGTCATCGGCTGGCGCAGCCGCGCCGGCAGGCGGGTGGCGGCGAAGCCGAAGACGATGGCGAAGACCACGATGCCGAGGATGGCGTCGTCGGCGGCGGCGCGGATGGGGTTTGACGGGGCGAGACTGGTCAGGAAGGCGCCGAGCCCGCCGCCGCCGAGGTTCTCGCGCACCGCGGCGTCGCCGTGGGCGCCGGCCAGCAGCAGGCGGCCGCCCTCGGGATCGATCGGCCACAGGGCGTGCAGGCCCTGGGAGGCGAGGACGCCGTAGATCGTCGCCCCGATCAGCAGGGCGGCGAAGACCCAGACCGCCTTCAGGGCCAGCCGGCCGGTGGCGGCGGCGTCGGCGATGGAGGCGATGCCGGTGACCAGCAGGCTGAAGACCAGCGGGATGATGGTCATGCGCAGGGCGTTGAGCCACAGCTGGCCGACGCCCTCGACCATGGCGACGGTCCCCTCCCCGCCCGGGATGCCCCAGGCCTGGGCCGCGGCCCCGGCGGCGAGGCCGGCGAAAAGCGCCGTCAGCACCTGCAGGCTGAGCGAGGACAGGACGGCGGCGGTGCGGGAGCGGGTCATGCCGCGAAGCTAGGCGGACGGCGCGGCGCGGTCGAGCGATTCCGCGAGGGCGGCCGCGGCGGCGGCGAGGGCGGCGGGCGACAGGTCGGGCAGGTCGAGCCGCTGCAGCACCGGGCGCTCGCGGGAGGCGGCGCTGCGGCGCCAGGCGGGGTCGTAGTGGGCCTCGATCAGGGCGGCGGCGAGGGCGGCGATCTCGCCCCGGGCGGCCATGGCGCGCCACTCGGCGATCTCCGACTTCGCATGGTGGCGCGGCAGGCGGGAGAGGGCCTCGTCGAGGGCGGCGGGGTCGGCGGCGATGTCGGCGTAGTCGGCGACGATGCGGGCCACGCGGGCGTCCGGCGGCGCGGACAGTTCGACGGCCGGGGCGGCCGCGAGGGCGGCCCACAGCGACGGCGGCAGCACGCGCTCGCCGATGCGGCTGCTCTCGGCCTCGACGACCACCGGACGGGCGGGGTCGAGACGCGACAGGGCGTCGTGCAGGGCGGTCTCGAAGGCCTTCTGCGACGGCTGGCCGCCCGGCATGGCCCCGAACAGGGAGCCGCGGTGGGCGGCCAGGGCCTCGAGGTCGAGGGTCTGCGCCCCGCGCGCGGCGAGGGCCTGCAGCAGGGCCGTCTTGCCGCAGCCGGTGGGACCGTCGAGGGCGACGAGGCGGTGCGGCAGGGGCGTGTCGTAGAGGGCGGCGACGACCTGGCGCCGCCAGGTCTGGTAGCCGCCGTCCAGCACCGTCACCGGCCAGCCGACCTGGTCCATGACCGCGACCATGGCCCCCGAACGCTGGCCGCCGCGCCAGCAGTAGACCAGCGGCCGGAAGCCCCCGCCGACCGCGGCGAGAGCGCCCTCGAGGTGGGCGGCGATGTTGCGGGCGACGAGCGCCGCGCCGTGGCGACGGGCCTCGAACTTCGAGCCCTGGACGTATTCGGTTCCGACCGCGGCGCGCTGGGCGTCGTCGAGGACGGGAAGGTTGATCGCGCCCGGGAGGTGGTCCTCGGCGAACTCGGACGGGCTGCGCACGTCGATCAGCGCGTCGAAGCCGTCGCGGGCCGCGGGCGACAGGTCCGTGGCGCGGCGGATCATGCGATCACACGCACCCGGGGCGGGCCCGCGACCACGCGGCCGACCACGTCGAAGCCGGTCCCGTTCACGCGGGCGAAGGCGGCGAGGCCGTCCAGCCCGTCCCCGGCCACGGCGATGAGCAGGCCGCCGGAGGTCTGGGGGTCGGTGAGCAGGTCACGCCGCCACGGCTCGAGCCCGTCGGGCAGGTCGACTTCGTCCCCGTAGCTGGCCCAGTTGCGGGTCGAGGCGCCGGTGCGGACCCCGGCCTCGAGCAGGTCGCGGACGCCCGGCAGGGTCGGCGGGGCGGCGCCGATCTCGACCGTGGCTCCGGCCCCGCAGGCCATCTCGAGGGCGTGGCCGAGCAGGCCGAAGCCGGTGACGTCGGTCAGCGCGTGCACCTCCGGGCGGCCCGCCAGCTTCGCGCCGAAGCTGTTCAGCCGGGTGGTCGTGTCCTTCAGCGCCCGGTAGCCGTCCCTGTCGAGGCGGTCCTGCCGGAAGGCGGCGCTGAGCACGCCGACGCCGAGCGGCTTGGTCAGGACCAGCACGTCGCCCGGCCGGGCGCCCCGGTTGGTCAGGACCTGGTCGGGATGGACGAGGCCCATCACCGCCAGGCCGTAGATCGGCTCGACGCTGTCGATGGAGTGGCCGCCGGCGACGGGGATCCCGGCGGCGCTGCAGGCGGCGGCCCCGCCCTGCAGCACCCGGCCGATGGTGCGCGGCGACAGCACGTTCACCGGCATGCCCACGATGGCCAGGGCGAAGATCGGCGTCCCGCCCATGGCGTAGACGTCGGACAGGGCGTTGGTCGCGGCGATCTGGCCGAAGTGGAAGGGGTCGTCGACCACCGGCATGAAGAAGTCGGTGGTGGCGATCAGCGCCTGCTGGTCGTTGAGGCGCCAGACGGCGGCGTCGTCGGAGGTCTCATTGCCCACCAGCAGGTCGGCGAAGGGCGCGGCCTGCGGCGTGAAGGCCAGCATGTCGCGCAGCACGCCGGGGGCGATCTTGCAGCCGCAGCCGCCGCCGTGGGCGAGGGAGGTCAGGCGAGGCTCTTCGGGCGTGTCGGCGGCGGTCATGCAGGCGGCTTAGGGCCAAAGCGGACCCGAACTCAACCGCCGCCCGCCGCAGGCCTCTGGACGGACGCCGCGTCAACGCTCCACAACGAGGCGCCGGACCGGAGCACGCCCATGATTGTCGTCCATCATCTGAACGATTCCCGCTCGCAGCGGGTGCTGTGGCTGCTGGAGGAGCTGGGCGCCGATTACGAGATCCGCCGCTACGAGCGCGACCCGAAGACGCTGCTGGCGCCGGCGGCGCTGCGGGCCGTGCATCCACTGGGCAAGTCGCCGGTGATCGAACACGACGGGGTGGTGGTGGCGGAGACGGGGGCGATCGTCGAACACCTGCTGGAGGCGTTCCCCGACGCGGGCCTGAAGCCGCCGGCGGGGACGGCCGAGGCCCGCCGCTTCACCTACTGGATGCACTACGCCGAGGGCTCGGCGATGACGCCGCTGCTGCTGAAGCTGGTTTTCAGCCAGATCCCCAAGCGGACGCCGATGCTGATCCGGCCGGTGGCCAGGGCGATCTCGCGCAAGGTCGACGCCGCCCTGATCGCGCCGCAGATCGCCGATCACATGGCCTGGTGGGAGGCCGAACTGGGGCGCGGCGGCTGGTTCGCCGGCGAGTCCTTCACGGCGGCGGACATCATGATGAGCTTCCCGCTGGAAGCGGCCGGCTCGCGCATCGGCTTCGGGCCCGATCGCCCCCGTTGCCGGGAGTTCCTGCGGCGCATCCACGCCCGGACCGCCTACCGGCGAGCGCTGCAGCGCGGCGGCGACTACGCCTACGCTCCCGCCCCGGAATGAACACGATCCGGACCGCAACCCGCTGAAAGGCGGGGCGTTAACGGCGCATGCGCCTCAAGATCGTTCAGATCGTCGCCGCCCTGGCGGCCGCCGTCGCCTTCCTGCTCGCCTTCATGGCCGCCGGGGTGGTGTTGGTGTCGACCCTGTTCATGGCCGCCGGCCTCGCGGCGGTGGCGTGGCTGGCGTGGAGCCTCATTCGTCAGGTCGGGGCGCGAGGCCGCAAGCCCGCGCGCCTGTCCCGCCCTTGAACCTTTCCCTCCGGCGCCCTACCCTCTCTGGCCGGTCGCGCGCGCCCAGCGATCCCTGTGCCGAGTCGTCTTTCAGTCGGGCGTAACAAGAAACTCACGACATCATGGAAAAAGTGCCGATGACGGCCGAGGGCTACCGTGTCCTCGACGATCAGCTGAAGCAATTGAAGTCGGTCGAAAGGCCGAGCGTGATCGCGGCCATTTCGGAGGCCCGCGAGCACGGCGACCTGTCGGAAAACGCCGAGTATCACGCCGCCAAGGAGCGTCAGGGCTGGATCGAGGGCCAGATCGCCGAGATCGAGGACAAGATCAGCCGCGCCCAGGTCATCGACGTGACCAAGCTGTCGGGCGACGTCGTCAAGTTCGGCGCCACCGTGACCGTCGTGGACGAGGACACGGAAGAGGAAGGCACCTACCAGATCGTCGGCGAACATGAGGCCGACGTGAAGGCGGGCAAGATCTCCGTCTCCTCCCCGATCGCCCGGTCGCTGATCTCCAAGGAGGTCGGCGACGTGGTCGAGGTCAACACGCCCGGCGGCGTGAAGGCCTACGAAATCCTCAAGGTCGAGTGGAAGTAGGCTCCACGAGCCCGCTTTCGATCCATGTCGTCTCGGACGGCCGGATCGGCATGGAGAACCAGGCGCTGGGGCTGGCGGAGGCCCTCCAGCGCCTTTCGCCGTCCGCAACCGTCTCGATCCGCCGCGTGAAGTGGCGAAAGGCCTTCGACCGTCTGCCGTCGGCGCTGAAGGCGCCGTGGATGCTGGACCCCTCGTCCGATCCGGTCTTTCCGGCCCCCGGCGAGCCGTGGCCGGACGTGTGGATCGCCACCGGCCGGGCCACCCTGCCCCTGTCGCTGATGGCCAAACGCCGCTCCGGCGGTCGCACCTTCGTGGTCCAGACCCAGGACCCGCGCTGGCGCACCGCCGACTTCGACCTGGTGGTCGCACCCCGGCATGACGGGATCGAGGGGCCGAACGTCCTGTCGATCACCGGCTCCCCGCATCGGGTCACGCCGGAACGGCTGGCCGAGGGAGCCCCCGCCTTCGCAGAACGACTGGCCCCCCTGCCCCGTCCGCGCGTCGCCGTGCTGATCGGCGGCCGTTCGCGCGCCCACGACCTGCCGGAGGCGCAAGCGGCGGAGCTGGCGGAGCGGATCGGGGCCGCGGTCGAGGCCGCCGGGGGCTCGCTGATGCTGACCTTCTCGCGCCGCACCCCCGCGCCGGCGAAGGCGGCGATGACGGCGCGCCTGTCGCGCCTGCCCGGGTGGATCTGGGACGGGACGGGCGCCAACCCCTATTTCGCCTTTCTGCACCATGCCGACCACGTGCTGGTCACCGAGGACAGCGCCAACATGGCCGCCGAGGCCGCCTCGACCGGCAAGCCGGTGCACATCCTGCCAATGGTCCCGGTGAAGAAGGCCGACAAGTTCGCGCGGCTGCACGCCGATCTCCAGCAACAGGGGGTGGCGCGGCCGTTCGCCGGAAGGCTGGAAGGCTGGGACTACGAGCCGCTGGCGGAAACCGGTCGGGCGGCGCGGGAAATCCTGGAACGGATGGCGCGGCGTTAGCGCCCAACCCGGCGCCGGGCGGTCAGAGATCAGTCGCCGCCCGCGTCGCCTCCGTCATCCGTGTAGGGCCCGTCACGGCCGTCCCCGTCCTTCCGCTTCGCGCTTCCGGCGCCCATAGCGGCCCCGATGGCCAGCCCGATCCCGATGCCCGCGCCAATGCCGACGGCGATATTGTCCATCGCAACGCCGAGACCGGCGCCGATGGCGATCCCCAGCGCGAGGCCGACGCCAAGATGGTTCCGCTTTTCCATTTCTGACTCCCGGTTGCATCATCCGGCGACACCAGACTAGCATCGCCGCATGATGGTCGCCGCCCTCGCCGTAGTCGCCGCCTTGGGAACGCCGCAGCAGGCGGCCAAGGTCGTCGTCCCCGTAACGCTCGACGGGCCCGTGGCCGGCAGCCTCGGCCCGGGCGATCCGAGGGGTGAGACGGGCGCCTATTTCGACTGCTTCAGCTTCAGGGGAAGCGAGAGGCAGGTCCTCACGGTTCGTCTCCGGTCGGCCGCGTTCGAGCCTATGCTGGTGTTGCGCCGCGGCGCGACCTGCGACGGCAACCTTCTGTACGTCGCGCGCGGAGACGGGGACGAGGCGCTGGTCCGGACTGATCTGGGATACACGGAAACCTACTCGCTGACGGTGCGCAGCACTGAGGCGGGCGTCACGGGCGCCTACGACCTGACCTTCGGAGACGCCGCGCCGCGCGCCCAACAGCCGCCGTCGGTCCAGCAGGTCTCGTTCAAGCCCGACCGGGTATCCGAGGGCTGCGGCTATCGCCCCGGGTCCGGCCGCCTCGTCCCCGTCACCTACGGCGTCTTCTCCGACGAGCCCGTCCCGCCGTTCGCGGACCGGTGGGGCGCGGCCTACCGCACCGCCGAGGGATGGGGCCCGCTTTCAGAGACGCCGTTCACGGCGGCGGACGGCCGCGCCTGGTTCGTCAACAACGAGACGCTCACCATCGACGGCGTCGTCTACCGCAAACATGGCCTGCCCCGCGTCTACGGGCTGCAGGAACTGGCGTATCGCGGCGAACACGACAGCGTCGGCGTGTTTGAGTTCGCGGAGACCGGCCCCGATCCCCATGCGGGTCACGCCCACGCCGCCGGCGCCGTCGACGCCGCCGAACTGATCCAGGTGCTGGTCCGGCCCGCCGGCTGTGAATTCCAGCCCTACCGGCCCGCGTAGCGTCTCCCGTCGGCGGTGAATCGCGCCTAGATAGGCGCATGAGCACTCCCCGCACCGTCCGCGTCGCCATCATCGGGTCCGGCCCCGCCGGCTGGACCGCCGCCATCTACGCCGCCCGCGCCATGCTGAACCCGGTGGTCATCGCCGGCCTGCAGCCCGGCGGACAGCTGACCATCACCACCGACGTGGAGAACTATCCCGGCTTCGCCGACGTCATCCAGGGCCCGTGGCTGATGGAGCAGATGCAGAAGCAGGCCGAGCACGTCGGGACCGAGGTCATCCACGACATCGTGGTCAAGGCCGACCTGTCGCAGCGGCCGTTCCGGCTGACGCTCGACTCGGGGACGGAGATGCTGGCCGAGACGGTGATCATCTCGACCGGCGCCCAGGCCAAGTGGCTGGGGCTGGAGAGCGAGGCGAAGTACCAGGGCTTCGGCGTCTCGGCCTGCGCCACCTGCGACGGCTTCTTCTTCCGCGGCAAGGAGGTGATCGTGGTCGGCGGCGGCAACACCGCCGTCGAGGAGGCGCTGTTCCTGACCAATTTCGCCTCGAAGGTCACTGTCGTGCACCGCCGCGACGAGTTCCGCGCCGAGCGCATCCTGCAGGACCGCCTGTTCGCCAATCCCAAGGTCGAGGTGATCTGGGACTCGGCCGTCGACGAGGTGCTGGGGGCCGAGACCGACGGCGGCCTGACCGTCACCGGCGCGCGGCTGAAGAACGTGAAGACCGGCGAGACCCGCGAGGTCCCGGCCGACGGCGTGTTCATCGCCATCGGCCACGCGCCGTCGTCCGAGCTGTTCGCCGGTCAGCTGGAGACCAAGGCCGGCGGCTATCTGGTGGTCAAGCCGGGCACCGCCGCGACCGGCATCGAGGGCGTCTGGGCCGCCGGCGACGTCACCGACGACATCTACCGCCAGGCCGTGACGGCCGCGGGCATGGGCTGCATGGCGGCGCTGGAGGCCGTGCGCTTCCTCGCCGAGCAGGATCACAAGGCCGTCGGCCATCCGATCCCGCACAAGGAGGCGGAGAAGATCGGGGTCTGGTGACCCCCGGGGCTCAGCCGAACAGCTGCAGCTGCGGCGGGGCGAACTGCACCGGCTGGCCGGTGCGGCGGCACAGGGCGTAGTCCACGGCCGTCTGCACGGCGCGTTCGTCGGTCGGCTTGGACAGCACGCCGATGGTGCCGGCGACGCCGTTCCGGACCATGCCAGGATTGGCGGTCATGAACAGCACCGTGACGCCGATCTCCTGACCCAGCTCCCGCCCCAGTTCGATACCCGTCGGTCCGTCGGACAGATGGATGTCGACCAGCGCCAGATCGACCTCGGTCTCGCGCACGATGTTGCGGGCGGTCCGCGCGTCGGGCGCGGTCCCGACCACCTGGTGGCCGAGATCCTCCAGCACGAAGCGGAGCTCCATGGCGACGAGGGCCTCGTCTTCGACGATGAGGATGCGAGAGGTCATTTCAGGGCAGGCGGAAGAGAGAGGTCGGACATTGTTTTGAGTACGCACTACGGCGCCGGGTGTGAACGTGCGGTTTCGTTCAGGGTTTCAGTCCGATGTCGCGGATGCGACATTTAGCGCCGCCCGCCGGCGGGACAAGGCGGTGGCGGGAAGGTCGGCGACGACGCGCAAACCGTCAGGCTCCCAGAGACGCGTCAGGCGACCGCCCAGCTGCCCCTCCACCGAAAGAGTGGCCAGAGAGGCGCCGAAGCCGGTGCGTTCCGGTTCGCCTTCGACACGCGGACCGCCCTGCTCCGTCCAGCTCAGCACGAACCGGTCATCCGTGCGGCGCGTGTCGAGATCGACCCAGCCGCCCTCGGTCGAGAGGGCGCCGTATTTGGCGGCGTTGGTGGCCAGTTCGTGGAACAGCAGGGCGACGGACGTCGCGGCCTGGTCGTCGAAGCTGGCGTCGTCGCCGGTGAGCCGGACGCGCGCCGCCCCGTCGGCCCCGGCGTAGGCCTTGAAGAGGTCGGTCAGGAAGGCGTGCAGGGTCATCGAGCCGACGGTGGGGCGCGAGGACTCGGTGTGGGGCCGCACGAACTCGTGGGCGCGGGCGAGAGCGTTGATGCGCGTGCGGACGGCCGCCGCGAAGCCCTTCGCCTCGGGAAAGCGGCGCGCCGACAGGGCGATCAGGGCCGAGACCACCGCGAAGATGTTCTTGATGCGGTGGCTGAGCTCCTGGCTGAGCAGCTCCTTGGCCTGCTCCATGCGCTTGAGATCGTCGATGTCGGTGCAGGTGCCGTACCAGCGGACGATCTCTCCGGCCTCGTTGCGCAGCGGCATGGCGCGCCCGAGCGTCCAGCGGTAGACCCCGTCGCGCCGGCGCAGGCGATACTCGATCTCGTAGGGCTCGCCGGTCTCCAGCGAGTGGCGCCAGCGCGCCCAGGCGCGGTCCTGGTCCTCGGGATGGAACATGCCGTTCCAGCCCTCGCCGTCGGTCGACCCGTCGGGCACGCCGGTGAACTCGTACCAGCGGGCGTTGTAGTAGTCGTGGAAGCCGTCCGGGCGGGTCGACCAGACCATCTGGGGCATGGCGTCGGCAATCGCGGCGAGGGCCTCGCGCCGGTCGCTCGCCCGGTCGTCGGCGGTCTGAATCTGGTCAGAGTCTTTCACGCACTGGCCTCAAGCGGCGCCGTGCGCCTTCTTCGGTTCATTAATGCCAAGATTGGCCAGACGTTGCACGTCCGGAACGCGGATTCAGGACGCCGGGCGGCCGACTTCCTCAACCTCCATCGCCACCACGCCCGGCGCGGGCGCCGGCGCGGCGACGGGAGCGGGCGCCGGATTCTCGAAGGCGGCCAGACGCTCGTTGATGGCGGCGATGTCGGAGGCGGTCGGCTGACGACGGCCGCCCAGGGACGCGACCCCCACCACCCGGGTCTGGCCGTCGATCTCGACCGTGCGGACGGCGGCGTCGGCCTCGGCCTTGGCATCCGCGTCGGCGGCCAGTTGCAGGCGCGGACGGGCGAAGCGCGCCTCGTCGATGGCCGGCTCGCGCCCGGCATAGGCCTGCCGGAAGGCGGCGGGTTCGCCGTAGATCCCTTTCCAGCGATAGAAGATGTGGGCCCCGATCTGGGTCAGCTTGTTGAGGGTCGGCGCCCACCACGGGCGGACATAGTCGGCGTGATAGTGGGTGGCGGTGCCGACGCGGGCGGCGACGTGGCCGGCCAGGGCGCGGTCGGCCACCCGCTGCGCGCGATCCCACGCCCAGCGCACGGGCGCATGCGCCAGCGAGCCGTCGCAGGTGAAGCTGAACTGGCAGCCGGTGGTCCGCTCGGCCCCCTCGAACACCACGCCGCAGACGCTGTTGGCGTAGTTGGGATCGCGGACGCGGTTGAGCACCACCTGGGCCACGGCCTCCTGGCCCTCGGTAGGCTCGAGCGCGGCCTCGTAATAGACGGCCTGGGCCAGGCAGCGGCGGGCCCGCCGGCGGTCCTCGGCCGTGGTCGGGCGGAACTCGAAGGGCTTGGCCGTGCGCAGCAGGCCCTCAGCGTCCGGCGCGGCGGCGTTGAGGCGGATCGCCTCCAGTCCGCTGGCGCCGAGGTCGAGCGTCGGCTTGCCGGCCAGGGTCAGGCTCTCCCATCCGGGGGTCAGGCCGTAGAGGGCCGGGCGGCGCTCGCCCGGGTCGTGGCGCAGGGCGACGGCCAGCTGGGACGGGGTCATGCGGGCGGTGATGGCGGCCAGACCCTTGTCGGACAGATCGCCGCGGGTCAGCTGGCGCACGGTCTCGGCGCGACGGTCGATCTCGGGCCGGGGGGTCGACGACGCGGCCATGGCCACGCCGGCCGCGGCCAGCGCCGCCGGCGCGGCGGCGGCCAGCCGGCGGGTCGTCCGCTTCAGACCTGTCCAGTCCATGGCCAATCCCAGCTCCATCGGGCGCAAGCGCCGATCCCTCCTCTGCCGCCCAAGCGCGGCGCTTTTCAGGCGAGAAAGCGTCGTTACGTCAAGAAGAAAGCGTTTCCTCCCCCATGTGGGAGCCGCCGGCCGCAAGTCCAGGCCCGCCCTTGCGGCGACCGGGGCCGGCGGGCGAGGGTGAGGCCGGTCAGGCCACGGGCCGCGGTCGGAACGCATCAGGGGACGAGGCGTTGCTGTTGGTTCGCGGACGCGCGGATCTGGGGGACGAATGGGCGCGGTCACGGGCCTTGGAAAACTGATCGACATCGATGGGGGCGTGCGCCGGCTGGCGCGCGTCGGCCGACGCCCGTGGTGGGCCTCGGTGCTGATCGGCCTTTTCTGCGCCGCGGCCCTTCTGCTGCTGCGCAAACTGCTGTCCGGCTTCTACGCCGAGGTCACCGGCTTCATGATCCTGCTGCCGGCGGTGATCGCCGCGGCCCTGGCGGGGGGGCGCATCGCCGGCCTGACCGCCCTTTTCGCCTGTCTGTTCGGCGGCTGGGTCATCGTGGGGGCGGGCGGGATCGGGGCCGGCGTCGGCAACCGGCTGGGCGTGGTGGCCACCACCAACTTCATCGTCGTCGGCCTGTTCTCGACCGTGGTGGCGGCGTCCCTGCGCAAGGCGCTGTGGCGGCTCGACGCCACCGTCGGAGACCTGCAGGCGTCGGCCGCCCGGATCGACGAGACCGAGGGCCGGCTGCACCTGATCAGCGAGCTGGCCCCGGTCATGCTGTGGATGAGCGACGAGCGCGGCGCCTGCGTTCACCTGAACGAGGCGCTGCGCCGGTTCTGGGGGCTGGAGGGCAGCGAGGACGACGTGGACTTCGGCCGCTTCCTGCATCCCGACGACCGCGGGCGGGTGCTGGCGACGACCGTCGCCGCGGGCGAGGCCCACACGCCCTTCGAGGTCGAGGCCCGATACCGGCGCGCCGACGGCGCCTGGCGGACCCTGCACACGGAGGCCCGGCCCCGCTTCGACGCGCACGGCGTCTTCCGCGGGATGATCGGCGTCAATGTCGACGTCACCGACGCCCGGGCGGCCGAGGCCGCGCTACGCGAGCGCGAGGCGCAGTTGCAGGCTATGGTCGACCAAGCGTCGGCCGGCATCGCCCGGGTGGCCCTGGACGGCTCGATCCTGAGCGCCAACGCCCGCTTCGCCGAGATCGTGGGAGTGCCCCACGACAAGGTCGTCGGCCTGACGACCGAGGCGATCAGCCACCCGGACGACGTCGAACCGACCCGCAAGGCGCTGCGCGAGGCGCTGCGCAGCGGCGGGGCGCAGCTGGAGAAACGCTACCTTCGCCCGGACGGCTCGATCGTCTGGGTGGTGATCAGCATCCGCGCCCTCACCGGTCCCGGCGGCCTGGTCGAGGGCTACATCGCCGTCATCGTCGACATCACCGACGCCAAGACCGCGGAAGCAGCGCTGCGAGAGAGCGAGGCGCGCTTCCGGCTGATGGCCGACACGGCGCCGTCTCCGGTCTGGCTGACCAACGCCGGGGGCGAAGTGGAATTCGTCAACACCGCACTGGTCGACTTCTACGGCCTGCCGGCCGACGAATTGCTCGGCCACGTCTGGCGCACGGCGATCCATCCGGAGGACGTCCAACTGGTGGCCGAAGCGCAGACAGCACACCGCCCTGCGCGTGAGCCTTACGGTTTCGAGGTGCGCTTCCATCGGGCCGATGAAGCCTGGCGGTGGATGCGAGTCGCCGTCAATCCACGCTTCGACGCTGATGGAGCCTTCCTCGGCTACGTCGGGATGTCGTTCGACGTGACCGACAGCCGCGAGGCGATCGAGGCCATGGCGCGGCAGGAGCGGCGTCAGTCGTTCCTGCTGGGCCTGATCGACTCGCTGCGGGACATGACCACGCCCGAAGCGGTCATGGCGCGGGTCGAGGAGGCGCTAGGCGCCGAGCTGCACGCCGCCCGGGTGGGCTATGGCGAGGTCGACCAGCAGCGCGGCGTGGTCTTCATGAGCCGCGACTGGACCACCGGCGTGGCCAGCGCCGCCGGCGAGTTCCGCCTCGAGGAGCTCGGGGCCGGGCTGATCGCCGATCTGGCCGAGGGACGGACGGTCCGGATTCCGGACGTGCGCGAGGACCCCCGCACCCACGACGCCCTGCCGGTGTTCGAGCGACTGGGGACCCGCTCGCTCATGCGCACGCCCCTGATCCGGGGCGGACGGCTTCGCGCCTTCCTCTACGCCCACGACTCCGAGGTGCGGCACTGGACGGACGAGGAATGCGACCTGCTTCAGGAGGTGGCGGCGCGGACCTGGGCCGAGATCGAACGCACCCGGGCGGAGGCCGAGGTGCGCGAGAGCGAGGAGCGCTTCCGCGCCATCGCCGACACCGCCCCGGTGCTGATCTGGGTGACCGGCCCGGATCGCGTCCGCGCCTTCGTCAACCAGGCCTATGTCGCCTTCTCGGGCGGGACCTACGAAGGGGCGCGACTGCTTGAATGGCGGGAGATGCTCCATCCGGACGACCAGGAACGGATCGTCGCCGAATCCCTGGCGGGCGAGGCCACGGGACAGCCGTTCTCGCTGGAAGCCCGCTATCGCCGGCACGACGGCGTCTATCGCTGGCTGAAGTCCTTCTCCCGCCCGCGCTTCGGGCCGGGCGGGGAGATCATGGGTTTCGTCGGCGTGGCGTTCGACGTCACCGAGATGCGGGAGTCGCAGGCGCGGCTGCTGGAGTCGGAAACCCGCTTCCGCACCGTGGCCGACAGCGCGCCGGTGCAGATCTGGATGACCGACCCGGAGGGCGGGATCGCCTTCGCCAACCTGCGCTACAAGACCTTCTTCAATGTCGGGGAAGAGAACCTCCGGCAGAGCTGGAGGGCGGCGGCGGAGCATTTCGACCTCGGCGACTTCCAGGCCGCGTTCGAGGACGCCGTCGACCGGCGTGATCGCTTCCAGGGCGTGATGGAGATCGACCATCCGCAGCTGGGGCGGCGCTGGCTGCGCTGCGAGGGCATCCCGCGGTTCGACGGCGCCGGCCGGTTCCAGGGCTATGTCGGAGCCAATATCGACATCACCGAAGCCAAGCGGGCCGAGCAGGACCTGAAGCGCATCAACGAACTGCTGGAGGAGCGCGTGGGCGAGGCCCTGGCCGAGAAGGCCAAGGCGGAGGCCGATCTGATGCACGCCCAGCGGATGGAGGCGGTCGGGCGTCTCACCGGCGGCGTCGCCCACGACTTCAACAACCTGCTCACCGTGGTGATCGGCGCGCTGGACATGATGCTGCGTTCGCCGGGCGATCCGGCTCGCCAGCGCAAGCTCGGGGAGGCCGCCCTGTCGGCCGCGCGGCGTGGCGAGGGCCTGACCCACCAGCTGCTCGCCTTCTCGCGCCGGCAGGCGCTGCGCCCGGAGCCGACCGACCTGAACGCCCTGATACGCGAGAGCGAGCCGCTGCTCCGGCGGGGCGTGGGCGAAGCGATCGAGTTCCGTCTCAAGCTCCGGCGCGGCGGCGCGCAGGTCAATGTCGACCCCGCCCAGTTCGAGGCGGCGCTGCTGAATCTGGTGGTGAACGCCCGCGACGCCCTGGGCGACCGGGGCCGCGTCACGGTCCAGACCGAGACCTGCACCGTCGCAGCGGGCGAGGTCGCGGAGCTGCCGGCCGGCGACTACGTCTGCGTCAGCGTCACCGACAACGGCGCGGGGATGGACCCGGAGGTCATCGAACGCGCCTTCGAACCCTTCTTCACCACCAAGGCCGTCGGCAAGGGAACCGGCCTGGGCCTCAGCCAGGTCTACGGGTTCGCGCGCCAGAGCGGCGGCGGCGTGCGCATCGATTCCACGGTCGGTCACGGCACGCAGATCCGCATCTATCTGCCCCCCAGCCGCAGTCGGAAGGGCGACGCGCCGACGCCCGCCGGCGCCCGGGCGGACGCCGGGCTGACCGGTCGCCGCCTGCTGCTGGTCGAGGACGACGCCGGCGTGGCCGCCGTCGCGGTCGAGCTTCTGGAGACGATGGGGCTGGAGGTGAAGACCGCCGACACCGGAGCCGGCGCCCTCGAGGCGCTGGAGGCCGAGCGTTTCGACCTGATGCTGAGCGACGTCGTCATGCCGGGCGGGATGACAGGCATCGAGCTCGCGCGGCGCTGCGCCCGGGACTATCCGGACATGCGCATCGTGCTGACCTCGGGCTACGCCGGCGAGGATGTCGACCAGGCGTTGGCGGACGCGCCGTGGCCATTCCTGCGCAAGCCCTATTCCGGGGAACAGCTGGCGCAGGTTCTGGGCGGCGGACGGCGCAGCAAGGAAGCCGACTGACGGGCGCCGAAGCGCCCGGAGCGGCGGATCAGCGCTGACGCGCCTTGCGGGCGGCGTAACGCGCGTCGCGCGCCGCCTTCTGCTCTTCCTTGGTCAGCTGCTTGCGCTCCTTGCGGGCCGCGCGCTTGGCGGCGTCGACCGCTTCCTGCGCCGCCTGCTCGGCGGCGAGGCGGGCCGCTTCCTTCTCGGCCTTCTCGCGACGCGCTTCGGCCTTGGCCAGCTCATGCTCCCGGCGCAGCGCCTCCTTCTCGGCGGCGCGCTTCTCGGCCAGCTTCTCGAACTCGGGGTCCGGGGCGGCGGGCTTCGGCTTGAAGCGGGCGAGGAGCGCCTTCTTGGCCTCCTGCTGGGCGGCGAGGCGGTCGGTGAAGGCGGTCTGTTTCAGATCTCTCATGCGAGGGTCGTGGGATCCTTGATCGGGGTGTCGGGTGCACGCAAGCGCGGGGCGAGCGACGCTCAGTCCCGGGCGGGTCGGCTAACCCCATATGGGGACCGAAAGCAAGATTGCGAGGCCGTCGCGCGTTCGACGGCCTCTCAGGTGTGTCAGTTCGGCTTCTCGGCGTGGCCGACCGCGGCGCCGGCC
>JAFAEC010000217.1 GCA_023424215.1 Pseudomonadota bacterium | reverse complement strand
CCCGGCGACCGGATCACCGGCGCGCCCTTCGCCGGGCGTTCGACGGTCTGGGGCGCCAATGGCGCGGCGGCGACGGCCCATCCAGCCGCGACCCTGATCGGCATCGACACCCTGCGCCGCGGCGGTTCGGCGATCGACGCCGCCATCGCCATCAACGCCGCCCTGGGCTTCCTCGAGCCGGTGGCCAACGGCATCGGCGGCGACGCCTTTTGCATGCTGTGGGATCCGGCGCAGCGCAAGGTAGTGGGCCTCAACGGCTCCGGGAACAGCCCGCGCGGCCTGTCGCTGGAGACGGCGCGGGCGCGCGCCAACGACCGCGGCTACCTGCCCTCCTACGGCGCGGTGACGGTCAATGTCCCGGGCACGGTCGACGCCTGGTGGAGCGCCCACCAGCGCTACGGCAAGCTGCCCTGGCGCGACGTGCTGCTGCCGGTGGCCGAGTTGTGCGAGCAGGGCGTGCCGGTCCCGCAGGTCATCGCCTGGTACCTCGAGCGCAACATGGCGATCTTCGACCGGTCGTCGCGGCTGATCGAGGAGAACGACAACCGCAAGGTGGTCTATGCGTCGGGCGGCCGCGTGCCCGGCGTGGGCGAGATGTTCGCCAACCCCTTCCTCGGGCGGACCTACCGGGCCATCGCCGAAGGCGGGCGCGACGCCTTCTACGACGGCCCGCTGGCCGACGCGATCGAGCGCTATTTCCGCCGCATCGGCGGCTGGATGACCCGGGCCGATCTGGCCGCCCACCGCACCGAGTGGGTCGAGCCGATCCGCACCACCTATCGCGGGGTCGAGGTCTACGGCCTGGGGCCGAACACCCAGGGCCTGTCGACCAACCAGATCCTCAACGTCTGCGAACAGTTCGATCTCGCCGGCATGGGCTTCCAGTCGGCCGCCTCGATCCACCACCAGGCCGAGGCCAAGCGACTGGCCTTCGAGGACCGCGCCCGCTTCTTCGCCGACCAGAGGTTCGCCGCGGCCCCGGTCGAATGGCTGAACTCCAAGGAATACGCCGCCGAGCGCGCCCGCCTGATCCGGCCGGACCGGGTCATGGACCGGGTCTTCCCCGGCGACGCGCCGACCCAGGGCGACACCACCTACTTCTCGGTCGCCGACAGGGACGGGATGATGGTCAGCTGGATCCAGTCCAACTACCGCGGCATGGGCTCGGGCCTCGCCCCCGACGACGGAGAGCGTCCGCTGGGCTTCATGTTCCAGGACCGGGGCGAACTGTTCAGCCTGAAGGACGGCAGCCCCAACCTGTACGCCCCCGGCAAGCGGCCCTTCCACACCATCATTCCGGGCTTCGCCTGCAAGGACGGCGAGCCGTGGATGGCCTTCGGTGTCATGGGCGGCGGCATGCAGCCGCAGGGCCAGGCCCAGATCATCGTCAACATGGTCGACTACGGCCTGGAGCCGCAGGCGGCCGGCGACGCGCCGCGCTGGCAGCACGAAGGCTCCTCCGAGCCGACCGGCCAGCCGGCCGAGGGCGCCGGCGTCCTCCACCTCGAGAGCGGCGTGCCCGAGGCGACGAAGGCGCAGCTGACCGCCATGGGCTGGACGCTCGGCCCGCCCAACGGCGGCTTCGGCGGCTACCAGAACGTGGTGCGCCAGCCGAACCCGGGCGGGCGCTGGACGTACGGGGCGGCGACCGAGATGCGCAAGGACGGCATCGCGCTGGCGTACTGAGCCCGCGCCGCCGGGTTAAATCGCCGTAAGGCGCATCCGTCGCCTCCCGGCCCCGCCTCTTGCGAGCGAGATGGATGGGGGCGCGAGGCATGCCTGACGCGATCTGGGTGCTGGTAGGCTGGGTCGGCGTCACGGCCGCGGCGGGGCTGGTCTGCGCCGTCCTGGCGCGCGGGCGGGTGCGCTGGCCGTGGCTGGCCTCGGCCCTGCTGCTGATGGTCGCCTACGACGCCCTGCTGACGCGCGGATACGGCCACATCCCGCTCGACTTCGGCCCGTCCGCCTGGAACTGGGAGGGCAAGGCGCTGGCGGTGCTTTCGTCGCTGGTCGTCGCGGCCGTGCTGGGCTTCCGGCGCAGCGGCGTGACCTTGCGGCACGACCGCACCGGCCTGCCCGGCGCGCTGGCCCTTTCGGCCGTTCTCGTCGCCGTGTTCCTCGGCCTCGCCCTGTACTTCCCCGGAGAGCCGACGACCGCGGACACCCTCGCCTTCCAGCTGACCATGCCCGGGCTGGATGAGGAGCTGTTTTACCGCGGCGTGCTGCTGGTCATGCTCAACGAAGCCTTCGGCCGGCCGATGTCGATGCTCGGCGCGCCGATGGGCTGGGGCGCGCCTGTCTCCTCCGTCGCCTTCGGCCTGACCCACGCGCTCGGCTTCGCGGACGGCGGCTACAGCTTCGACGCCATGGCCATGGCCCTGACCGGCGGGCCGGCCCTGTTGCTGGTGTGGCTCCGCGAGAAGACCGGCAGCCTGGTCCTGCCGATCCTGCTGCACAACTTCGCGAACAGCATCTTCCATCTGGTCTAAGCTTTGCCTTAAGCGGAGCCTGAACCTTCCCTAACATGCATCCAGCCCGACGCCGGGCCGCCTCTGTCCGGTGCGGACATCCTCCCTCCGTCACCTGTCAATGAACTGGAGTCCCATGCGTCCCCTTCTGCTCGTCCCCGTCCTGTCCCTTCTCCTCCCGGGCCTCGCCCTCGCCCAGACCCGCGAGGCGGTCCGCGTCTCCGTCGACGAGGTCGTTCTGGCCGGCGAACTGGTTCTTCCGGAGGAAGCTCCGCGGGCGGCGGTGGTGCTGGTCCAGGGGGCGGGGCCGCACGGCCGCGACCAGGTGATCTCCGGAGCCCCGATGTTCGGACAGCTGGCCGAACAGCTGGCCGCCCGCGGCATCGCCAGCCTGCGCATCGACAACGCCGGCGTGGGTGAATCGACGGGCGAGAAGCCGCGTCACTTCCGCGACCGCATCCCGCACATCACCGCGGCGCTGGACCTGCTGGCCGGTCACCCTGCGGTCTCCGCCGCGCCGGTCGGCCTCGTCGCCCACAGCGAGGGAACCTTCGTCGCCGGCGAGGTGTGGAGCGCGCGCGACGAGGCGATCGACTTCCTCGTGCTGCTCGGCGCCCCGGGTCGGCAGGGGCGCGAGGTCTGGGTCGACCAGCAGTCCAATCCGGAGCGTTTCCCGGAGCGCAGCGCCGAAGACCTCATCCGCATCCGTGACGGCTTCGACCGGGTCGCCGCCGCCTCGATCTCCGGCGACCGCGCCGCTGTCGAGACCGCGACCGACGCCCTGTTCGCCGTCATCGGCCTGTCGCCGGAGGAGCTCGCCGAGGTGCGACCGGACTTCGTCGACCGCATGGCCAGCCCCGAGATGCAGGTCCTGCTCGGCCACGATCCGGCGCCGGCGTTCGGGCGGATCACCGACCCGGTGCTGGCGGTGTGGGGCGGCATCGACCCTCTGACCGCACCGGCGCTGAACCTCCCGCCCGTGCTGGCCAATCGTCACCCCGACAGCCGTCTGACCATCGTGGTCCTGCCCGACGAGGAGCACTTCTTCCTGCGCGGCGACGGCCTCGAGCCGGGCCGGCACGCCTTCGGCAAGATGAGCCTCAGCCCGCGGCTGGCGTCGACCATCGACCACTGGCTGGGCGGCGAGGCCTTCGCGGAGTAGCTCGAGACGGCGGAGCCTACGACGGGGTTCTGGCGGTCGGGCCGACGACGGCCTCCCCGCCGGCGGCGCATCAGCCCCCGCCGATCTCCGCCGGCTCCAGCTCGTAGACGCTCGCGCAATACTCGCAGGTCACGCGGATCTTGCCGTCGTCCTCGACCATCTCCGCGCGATCCTCCTCGCTGAACGAGGTCAGGACCGTGGCGATGCGGTCCTTCGAGCAACGGCACTGGGCCTTGAGCGGCCGGGCGTCCTCCAGCCGCACCCCGTCCTCGTGGAACAGGCGGAACAGCAGGGTTTCGGGCGGGACGGTCGGGTCGATCAGCTCGTCGTCGGCCAGCGTCTGGAACAGGGCGCGGGAGCGGTCCCAGACCTCCTCGGTCGAGCCGCGCGCCGCGTCGCCCGCGATCAGCTGGATCAGCGCCCCGCCGGCCCGCCAGCTGGGACCATAGCCGCTGCTCACCGTCCCGACCGCCAGCCGCACCTTGGTCGGCACCTGCTCCGACTGTTCGAAATAGTGCTCGGCGGCCAGCGACAGGCTCTCGCCCTCGATCGGGGTGATGCCCTGGGTGCGCTCGAAGTCGGGGCCGCGGTCCAGCGTCATGACGAAGACGCCCTGACCCAGCAGGGTCCTGGCGCCGGGCCGGGAGAAGCCCTGCGACACCGCCTCGACCTCGTCCGCATCGTATCGGCAGTAGCCGCGCAGGTGGCCGGCCGTGTCGTAGTCCGCCACCACGTAGCGGACCGGCCCGTCCCCCTGGGCCTGGACGATCAGGCGACCCTCGAACTTGAGGCTGGAGCCGACCAGGGCGGCCAGGGCGCAGGCCTCGCCGAGAAGGCCGGCGACCGGCTCGGGATAGGCATGGGCCGAAAGGATCTCATCGATGGCCTCGCCGAGACGCACGAGGCGGCCACGCACCGGCCAGCCCTCGATCTGGAAGGCGGCGGCGAGGTTGTCGACGGGTGCGGCGGCGGGCGCGTGATCGGTCACGAGCGTTCCTTCAGGGGGCGATGCTGGAGAGCGCCGCTAGATAGGCGCGCGGCTCGCGAATGGTAAGGGCTGCGTGCTAGAGCAGGAACCGGCGGCGTCACGGCCTCGTTCCGGAGGCCCCGGATTCCAGCCTGTCCAATCGGCGATGTGATGACAAAAGCGAACCTGAAGCCCCTGAACCAGCAGGCCATTGTGGTGACGGGGGCGACATCGGGCATCGGCCTTGCGGTGGCGCGGCGCGCCGCGCGGGCCGGAGCTTGCGTCTTCCTCATCGCGCGCGGCGAGAGCGACCTCAAGGCCCTGTGCGAGGAGCTGCAGGCCACCGGCGCGCGGGTCGCCTGGGCGGTCGCGGACGTGGCGGATTACGACGCCCTGGCGGAGGCGGCGGAGAAGTGCCGCCGGCTGTTCGGCGGCTTCGACACCTGGGTCAATAACGCCGGCGTCTCCATCTTCGGCCCCATCCGCGAGACCACTCTCGAGGACCAGCGCCGCCTGTTCGAGACCAACTACTGGGGCGTGGTCAACGGCTCGCTGGTGGCGGCCGAGCATCTGCGGGAGCGGCCCGACGGCGGGGCGATCATCAACGTCGGATCCATTCTGTCCGACGCGCCCGTCCCCATCCAGGGCGTCTACTCGGCCTCCAAGCACGCGGTGAAGGGCTTCACCAACGCCCTGCGCATGGAGCTGATGCGCGAACAGGCCCCGATCACCGTCAGCCTCGTCAAGCCGGCGGCCATCGACACGCCCTACAACCGCCACGCCCGCAACCTGACCGGCCAGGCGATGCAGAACCCGCAGCCGGTCTACGCCAGCCATGTGGTGGCCGACACCATCCTCTACTGCGCCAGTCATCCGATCCGCGAGATCACCGTCGGCGGCGGGGGCCGGCTGATCGCCAGCTTCTACGCGGCCCTGCCGGGCGTGGCGGAACCACTTTTCGCCCGGTTCGCTCCTAGCCTGATGCGGGACCGCCGTTCCGCCTGGGAGCCTTCCGACGACGGGCTGTACGACCCGACCGAAGACGGCCTCGACGAGGAGGTTTATTATCCAATGGTCAGACAGTTCTCCGCCCTTGCGGAAGTGCGCAAGCATCCCGGCGTCGCGGCCGGCGTGGTGGCCGTGCTGGCCGGCGTCGGCCTCGCCACCCTGCTGCTGAACCAGCGCACCGGCCCGACCCGGCTGGAGGCCTTTCGCGGCCGGATGAACCCGCGCGGCTGGGTGGACACGGCGGCGCTGCGCGACCGCTTCGAGGACCTTGCCGAGACCATGCGCCACGGCCTGCACGAGGCGGGCGAGCGCGCCGGAGAGTTCGGCGACGAGGCGCGCCACCGTTCGGAGCGCGTCCTGCACGACGCCCGCCACGCCTCGCGCAAGGCGATGCGCAAGCATGGCCGCAAGGCGCGGCTCTACGCCCGTGACGCCGGCGACTACGCTCGCACCCATGCGCGCGAGGGCGGCGCCCTGCTGGCGCTGGCCACGATCGCCGCCGCCGTCGGCGCCGCGGCCCTGGACGCCCGCCGTCCCGACAGCAAGCTGCGCGGCATGACCCGACACTAGGGCGTCCGACGCCCATTGCTGCGACTGCGAAGGTCGGCCAAGCTCGCGCCATGGCTGACGCGGCGACCTTCGTCTTCGACTTCGACTCGACCCTCGTGCGGATCGAGAGCCTTGAGGCGCTGGCCGGGCTGGCCCTCGACGGCGTCGAGGACGCCGGCGCGATCCGCGAGGAGGTCAGCCGCCTGACCGATGCGGCCATGGCCGGAGAGATCGGTTTTGGCGAGGCACTCCGCCGTCGCCTCGCCCTGCTGCCCCTGCATCGCCGCCATGTTGAGGCGCTGGCGGATCGCGTCGCCGACGAATTGGCCCCGTCGGTGCAGCGCAACCTCGCCTTCTTCCGCGAACGCGCCGACCGGATCGTCATCGTCTCGGGGGGCTTCCGGGAGATCGTCGCTCCCGTCGCCGCCCTCATCGGGGTCGCGGGGGACCGGGTGCTGGCCAACGACCTGCTCTACGACGCCGCCGGGCGGGTGACCGGGGTCGACTCCGCCAACCCCCTCGCCGAGGCCGACGGCAAGGCGCGCGCCATCGAGGCTCTCTCCCTGCCCCGCCCGCGCATCATGGTCGGCGACGGCTGGACCGACGCAGAGGTCCGGCAAGCCGGCGCGGCCGACCGCTTCTACGCCTTCACCGAGGTCGTGCGCCGGGGCCCGGTGGTCGAGGCCGCGGACGCCGAGGTCGCCTCCATCGACGAACTCCTCCATGCCGAGGGCCTCGCCGGCCGCTGGTCCTATCCGCGCAGCCGCATGCGGATCCTGCTGCTGGAGAACATCCACCCCGCCGCCGTCGCCCGGCTGCAGGGCCAGGGCTATTCGGTCGAGACCGCGGCCGGGGCCTTGGGCGAGGACGAGCTGATCGCCCGCGTCGCCGGCGTCCATGTGCTGGGGGTGCGCTCCAAGACCCAGGTGACCGATCGCGTGCTCGCCGCCGCCGACAAGCTGCTCGCCGTCGGGGCCTTCTGCATCGGCACCAACCAGATCGATCTGGACGCCGCCGCCGCGCGCGGGGTGGCCGTGTTCAACGCGCCCTACTCCAACACCCGTTCGGTGGTGGAGCTGGCGGTCGGCCTGACCATCGCCCTGCTTCGCGACGTCGCCGACAAGTCCGCGGCCATGCACCGGGGCGTCTGGAACAAGTCGGCCAGGGGCGCGCGGGAGCTGCGCGGCAAGACCCTCGGCATCGTCGGCTACGGCGCCATCGGCTCGCAGCTGTCGGTGCTGGCCGAGGCCCTGGGCATGCGGGTGATCTTCCACGACCTCACCGAGCGGCTGGCGCTGGGCAACGCCCGGCCCGTCGCCTCGCTCGACGCCCTGCTGGCCGAGGCCGACGTGGTCAGCCTGCACGTCGACGGCCGCCGCGAGAACACGGCCCTGATCGGCCCCGCCCGGCTGGCCCGGATGAAGCCGGGAGCCTTGCTGCTCAACCTGTCGCGCGGCCATGTGCTCGACGTCGAGGCGCTGGCGGCGGCGCTGCGCTCCGGCCGGCTGGGCGGCGCGGCGGTCGACGTCTTCCCCGAGGAGCCGGCGACCAACGCCGATCCCTTCGACAGCCCGCTGCGAGGCCTGTGCAACGTCATCCTCACGCCGCACATCGGCGGCTCGACCGAAGAGGCGCAGGAGGCGATCGGCGTGTTCGCCGCCGACCGGCTGCTGGCCTACCTCAACCGCGGCGACACCAGCTTCTGCGTCAACCTGCCGAACGTGCAGCTGGCCGAGGTGGCCGGGGCCCACCGGCTGCTGCACATCCACCGCAACCAGCCGGGCGTGCTGGCCGAACTGAACCGCGCCATGGCCGAGGCCGGGCTGAACATCCTCGGCCAGCACCTCAAGACCGACGAGCGGACGGGCTACGTCATCGTCGACGTCGACCGCGACTACGATCCGGCCGCCCTGCAGGCTCTCAGGGGTGTGGCCGGAACGCTTCGCTTCCGGACGTTGTACTGAAAAGCTTCCCCGGCGGCATCTTGCGTGGAGCGCGAAGCGGCGCAGACTGCGCGGAACGGCCGCGAAGCGTCGGCCGAGGGAGGTTCTTCTGATGTCTCGTTACCTGCGCAACGCGGCCGCCGCCGCGCTGGCCGTCGTCGCCATGGGCGCGGTCGCCTCGGCCGCGAACGCCCAGACCTACAACCGCATCGTCGTGTTCGGCGACAGCCTGAGCGACAACGGCAACCTCTATCTGGCCACCGGCGGGACCACGCCCCTGTCGCCGCCCTACTACCAGGGCCGCTTCTCGAACGGGCCGGTGTTCACCGAACTGCTCGGCTTCGACGCCGGGCGTTACGCCGCCGGGGCCCCGGTGACCGGCAGCGTCAACTACGCCTTCGGCGGCGCGCGCACCGACTCGGCCATGTCGCCTCCGGGCATGCGCAACCAGCTGCTGGCCTACCTCGGGGCGGGCGGAACCTTCGGCGCCAACGACCTGGTCAGCATCCTGGGCGGGGCCAACAACATCTTCCAGGCCGTCCCAGCGGCGGCCGCCTCGCCCAGCCCCACGGGGGCCATGAACCCCGTCGTGCTCGGCGCGGTCAGCGACATCAACTTCCTCGTCAATCAGGTCGCCGCGGCGGGCGCGGGCACCATTCTGGTGACCAACCTGCCGCGCCTCGGCATCACGCCCCAGTTCAACCAGGGCCCGGGCGCTCCCGCCGCGCCGCTGGTCGACTTCGCCGGCCAGAGCTTCAACGGGGCCCTGCTGACCAGCCTGACGGCCACGGCGGCGACGCAGCCGGGGACCAACATCATCCTGATGGATCTCTACAAGATCAGCGATCCGCTGGCGGCGAATCCCGGGGCCTTCGGCCTGACCAACGTCACCGACGCCTGCTTCAACGGCGTCACGGTCTGCGCCAATCCGGACGGCTACCTGTACTGGGACGGGGTCCACCCCACCGCCGCCGGCCACCGCCTGATCGCCGCCCTCGCCAACGACTACCTCTACTACGGCGACCTCGGCGCCCAGTCGACGGTGCAGGCCGAGACCGGCTACCGGCAGCGCGAGGACCTGCTCGACCTCGCCAGCGAAGGTCTCTCCGGCCGCGCCGCCTGGACCCCGGGCATGCAGATGACCTTCGGCCTGATCGCCGACAGCGTCGAGACCGACGCGCGCGGCCCGGTCGCCGCGGCCGACGCCACGGGCTGGGGCGGACGGGTCGGCTTCGACTACGTCACCTCCGAGACCCGGCGTTTCGGCATCGCCGCCAGCTTCCGCACCACCGAGGTCGAGGCCGGCCCGATGGCCTTCGACGTGCAGAGCTTCGGCATCGACTTCGCCGGCGGCTGGCGCTCGGGCGACATGTTCGTCAGCGGCGTCGTCGGCGGCTCGATCGACAACTACGACGGCATCACCCGCGTCACCTCCCTGGCCCCGGTCGTCCACATCGGCCAGAGCTCGGGCGCCAGCTTCGGCGCGCGTCTGCAGGCCGGAACCTGGTTCGACATGGGCGGCATCGCCCTGTCGCCGCGCGCCGCCCTCAGCTTCGTCTCGGCGGACGTGAACAGCTACATCGAGCAGGGCGTGGCGGCGGAGTACAGCTACGACGACCGGACGCTCAGCGGCGCCTCGGCGGAGATCGCCCTGCGCGCCGAGGGCGGCGGCGACGGCCTGCGCTTCTGGGCCGAAGGCGGCTATCGCGACGACCTCAGCAACGGCGGGGATCCGGTCCGCGTCGGCATCGCCTCCAACCCCGCCCAGGTGCTGGAGCGCGACTTCGACCAGCCGTTCGGCGGCTCGATGCTGGCCTCGGCCGGCGTCGAGGCCGACATCGGTCCGGTGATCATGACCGTGGGCTACCGGGGCCGCTTCGGCGACGCCGCCGACAGCCACGTCGGCGCCATAAACTTCACCCTGCCTTTGCAGTAAGCTTCGGAACTTTCGAAGTGAAAGGGCGCGCGGTCAGGGATCGCGCGCCCTTTTCGCGTTCGGTTCCCGGGTGCGACGACCTGCCGCCCCCGGCCGCCCCAAAGTCGCCCCGGCCGGCCATCAGGTTCGCCGCTCCAGGGACGCACACACCCTTCGCAAGGTTTCGCCGGATCGGCGGGACCGGACGTCCCTTCCCTGCTCTGCCCGAGCCGAACACGGAGCCGACGCCGCCCCATGCGACGCCTGTTGCCGACCGCCCGGTCGTTCTTCATCCACTCCGGCCAGATCGCCGGTTTCACCGCCGCCGCCGTTATGGCCATGGCCTTCGCGCCTGTGCCCGGGTCCGAGGGGCCGGTGCCCTATGAGTCCGTCGCCGCGCCGGAAGCGCCGCCGCTCACGGCCGTGGCCGAACCGGCCGGACCGATCACCCGCAAGATCGCCTTCATCCAGCCGGTGAAGGGGTACTCCATCAATTCGCGCTTCGGCATGCGGACGCTGAACGGCCGCACCCGCGCCCACCAGGGCGTCGACATCGCCGCCCCCCGCGGCACCGGCGTCTATTCGGCATCCGAGGGCGAGGTGCTGCGCACCGGCTACGACGCCGGCGGCTACGGTCGCTTCATCGAGATCCGCCACCCGAACGGCATGAGCACCCTCTACGGTCACCTCAGCCGCGTCGACGTCGCCAGCGGCGACCGGATCGAGGGCGACGAGCGCATCGGGCTGGTCGGTTCGACCGGCCGCTCCACCGGTCCGCACCTGCACTTCGAGGTGCGCCGCGGCGACCGCCAGATCGACCCGACCCGGGTCATGGGCGAGGAGTTCGCCGTTGCGGTGGCGCCCGCCAGCGCCTGAGGCTTACGCCCACGCTTTGTTCACCCCTTCCGCCGATACTCCGCGGCTGAAGGGGGCCGCCGTTGGACCGCATTCTCTACTGCATCGCCTTCCAGCATGACTGGCGCTGGACCGCGACCGCGGTTGTGGTGGGCGTGTTCGGCATGTGCACGGCCACGAGCCTGCTCGTCCGCGCCCGGCGCCGGAGTGGCGCGATTCACCGCGGTCGCGCCGTCCTCGGGGTTCTGATCAGCGGCGTCGCCGTCTTCTCGGCCCACTTCATCGCCATGCAGGGCTACGAGGTCGCCGAGGTCCGCTACGACGTCGGCCTGACTCTCGCTTCGGCGGCGATGATGTTCGTCAGCATCGCGGCCGCCTCCCTCGTCGGCCTGACCCGGAACGGGCCGGTGTTCCGCGGCCTTGCCGCGACGCTCATCCTGTCCGGCGTCGCGGCCATGCATTTCCTCGGCGTCGCCGGCCTGGTTCTGCCGGGCGAAATCCGCTGGGATCTCGCCCTGGCCGCGACAGGCGTGGTCGCAGGCATCGCCATCGCCACGCTCGGCTCCGTCTTCCTCCCCGGTCGAGGCCGGTTCGGCGTCATGGCCGCCGCCATCTCCGCCGCGCTCGGCGTGTTTGTCCTCCATTTCGTCTCGATGGCCGCCATGACGGTCGTGCCCGGCGTGGTCGAGACGGGGGGCTGGACCATGTCCAGCAACGCCATGACCCTGCTGCTGGCGCTGGCCACCCTGGCGGTCGTCGCCGCCGCCGGCCTGTCGATCTGGACCAGCTGGCGGAGCCGCGTCGGCGCCCTCGCCCACATTCGCGAAGCCATCGAGGCTATGCCTGACGGTCTCGCCTTCTTCGACGCCGACGACCGGCTGGTGCTGTGGAACAACCGCTACGCCGAGGTGAACCCGGAGCTGTCCTCGAACCTGCAGCGTGGCATGACCTTCCGGGAGATCATCCAGATCGGCCTGTCGGAAGGGCTCTACGCCGAGGCCAAGGGCCGCGAGGCCGAGTGGATCGATCAGCGCATGGCGACCCGTGCGGCCCTGTCCAGCACCATGGAGCAGCACATCGCCGGCGACCGCTGGCTGCGCGTCTCGGATCGCCGTACCGCCGCCGGCGGAACGGTGACGGTGTGCACCGACATCACCGACCTGAAGCACGACGCCCGGGCGCTCGCGGAGGCGCGCGACGCCGCCGAGGCCGCCAACAGCGCCAAGAGCCAGTTCCTGGCCAACATGAGCCACGAGATCCGCACCCCCCTCAACGGGGTGATCGGCGTGGCCCAGGCCCTGGTCAACACCGAGCTGAACCCGATGCAGAAGGAGATGCTCGGCCTGATCCAGTCGTCGGGTCAGACCCTGCAGGTGCTGCTGAGCGACATCCTCGACCTGGCGAGGGTGGAGTCGGGCCGCCTCGAACTGGCCGACGAAGCCTTCGACCTCGGTCGGGCCGTCCGCGAGGCTGCCCAGCTTTACGAGGCTTCGGCCCGCGACAAGGGCATTCAGTTCTTCGTCGAGGTCGACCCCGCCGCAGAGCGCTGGATCGCCGGCGACGTGGTCCGTCTCAAGCAGATCCTGACCAATCTGGTTTCGAACGCCGTCAAGTTCACCGCCGAGGGCTTCGTCTGCCTGACCGTCGCGCCGGGCCCGACGCTGCAAGGCCGCCCGACGCTGCGGTTCTCGGTCGAGGACACCGGCATCGGCTTCGATTCCGACACGCGGGAACGCCTGTTCAGCCGCTTCGAGCAGGCCGACGGCGCCATCACCCGCAAGTTCGGCGGCTCGGGACTCGGCCTCGCCATCTCCCGCCAGCTCGCGGAGATGATGGACGGGCAGCTGGACTGCGAGAGCGAGCCCGGCGGCGGCTCCGCCTTCATGCTCACCATCCCGTTCCGGCCGGCGGCGGCTCCGGGCGCGGCGACCGCCCCGACGCTGGGCCCCGTGGCGCTCGACCGGCCCGTCCGCGTGCTCATGGCCGACGACCACCCGGTCAATCGCAAGGTCGTCGAGATGATCCTCGGTCAGGCTGAGGTCCAACTGACCTCGGTCGAGGATGGCGCCGAGGCCGTCGAGGCGGTGCGCGGCGGCGACTACGATCTCGTCCTCATGGACATGCAGATGCCCGTGATGGACGGCCTGACCGCGACCCGCGAGATCCGTCTGCACGAGGCCGCCATGGGCCTGCCGCGGACGCCGGTGGTGATGCTGACCGCCAACGCTCTGCCCGAGCATATCGCCGCCGCCGAGGCCGCCGGCGCGGACCGCCATCTGGCCAAGCCCTTCGACGCCGCGGAACTGCTGGAGCTTGTGCTCACCCTCCCCGGCGGCGGTCTCGATCCCTCGCTGGCGGCCTGACCGCCTATTCGTAGCCGTGCGCCGCCTCGTTGATGACCTGCGAGGGCATCGACGAGAAGTCCACCGCCACCGGCTGGGCCAGCTTGCGCTGGAAGGTCCGGATCACGTGCTCCAGCCGGCGGCGCACCTCGCGTTCGGCCTCGGTCCCGGCGTCGAGCGCCAGCGGGGCGAGGCAGAAGTCGATGATGGCCTGGCTGCGGGTCATCGGTTCCATGGGGTCTCTCCTTATTCCGCCGCCACGAACTGGGCGGCCTCGGTGGAATCCTTGAGGGCGGTGGTCGAGGACTGGCCGTTCGAGATGACCGTGGCGACCTGGTCGAAGTAGCCGGTGCCGACCTCGCGCTGGTGGCGGGTGGCCGTGTAGCCGCGCGCCTCGTTGGCGAACTCGCGCTGCTGCAGCTCGGAATAGGCGGCCATGCCGCGATCGCGGTAGCCGTCGGCCAGCTCGAACATCGAGTTGTTGAGGGCGTGGAAGCCCGCCAGGGTCACGAACTGGAACTTGTAGCCCATGGCCCCCAGTTCGCGCTGGAAGCGGGCGATGGTGTCCTTGTCCAGCCTGGCTTCCCAGTTGAACGACGGCGAGCAGTTGTAGGCCATCAGCTTGCCGGGATGTTCCTTCTGGATCGCCTCGGCGAACCGGCGCGCGTCGTCCAGGTCCGGGTGAGAGGTCTCCCACCACAGCAGGTCGGCGTACTTCGCATAGGCCAGACCGCGCGCGATGCAGTGGTCCAGCCCCGTGCCGGGCTTGAGCCGGAAGAAGCCTTCCGGCGTCCGGTTATCCCGGTCGATGAAGGGATGGTCCCGCTCGTCGACGTCCGAGGTGATCAGCTGGGCGCTTTCCGCATCGGTGCGCGCCACCGTCAGGGTGGCCACGCCGCAGACGTCGGCCGCCAGCCGGGCCGCGATCAGGTTGCGCTCGTGCGCCTGGGTCGGGATCAGCACCTTGCCGCCCAGGTGGCCGCACTTCTTCTCCGAGGCCAGCTGGTCCTCGAAGTGCACGCCCGCGGCGCCGGCCTCGATGAAGGCCTTCATGATCTCGAAGCTGTTCAGCGGCCCGCCGAAGCCGGCCTCGGCGTCGGCGACGATGGGCGCGAACCAGTCGCGCTTCGCCCCGCCCTCGGCGTGTTCGATCTGGTCGGCGCGCTGCAGGGTGCGGTTGATGCGCCGGCACAGCTCCGGAGCCGCGTTGGCGGGATACAGCGACTGGTCCGGATACATGGCCGAGGCCGTGTTGGCGTCGGCGGCGACCTGCCAGCCGGACAGGTAGATGGCCTTCAGCCCGGCCTTGACCATCTGCATGGCCTGGTTGCCGGTCACCGCGCCCAGGGCGTTGATGTAGGGCTCGCTGTGCAGCAAGGCCCACAGGCGGTTGGCCCCGCGCTCGGCCAGGGTGTGGGTGACCGGCACAGAACCGCGCAGGCGCAGGACGTCCTCCGGCGTATAGGGGCGCTCGACGCCGTCGAAACGGCCGGCGGGCGAAGGGACGAGATCTGCGAAGCTGGTCATGGGCGTTCTCCGGTGCCGATGCGCGGCGATGTCGGAGAGGAGAACACCCGCAAGTCAAAACCGATACACTCACATCCGGCCATTCGAGGTCGTTTGGTCACAACGTGACACTTGTTGTTAAGTCAGATTGTGACATGCTCCCGGCATGGAAAGCGCGGATCGCAAGCTCTTCCTCGGCGGCCGCCTCAAGCGGCTCCGGCGGGATCTGGGCCTGACCCAGACGGCGATGGCCGCCGACCTCGGCTGTTCACCCAGCTATCTCAACCACATCGAGCGCAACCAGCGCCCTGTCTCGGCCCAGCTGCTGCTGCGGCTGGCCGAGACCTACGACGTCGACCTGCGCACCTTCGGCCCCTCCGGCGGCCCGGCCACCGAGGCGACCCTGTCCGAAGCCTTCGCCGACCCGGTGTTCCAGGGCCTGCCGGTGCCGCGCCACGAGATCGTCCAGCTGGCCGAGGACCAGCCGGCCGCCGCCGACGCCTTCCTGCGTCTCTACCGCGCCTTCGCCGACCGCCGCGCCCGCGATCGCGCTGAGGCCGATGCGACCGGAGCGGGCGACGAGACCCCGGCCGACTGGGTCCGCGAATATGTGCAGTCGAGGCGCAACCACTTCCCCGACCTCGACGCCGCGGGCGAGGCGCTGGCGGCGGCGCTGGAGTCGGAGTCGCCCGGCGAGCCGTTCGAACTCCGCGCCCGTGCCCGGCTGCAGGCCCGCCACGAGCTTTCGGTGCGGACCCTCCCCGACGAGGTTATGGTCGAATGGACCCGCCGCTTCGACCCGCACCGCCGGCGCCTGCTGCTGTCGGAGACGCTCGGCCCGTCCTCGCGCGCCTTCGCCGTCGCCTTCCAGCTGGCGCTGGCCGAGCACGACGCCGAGCTGACCGCCCTCGCCGACGCCGCCAACGCGCCGGACGAGCCCACCCGCCGACTGCTCAAGGTGTCGCTGGCCAATACCCTCGCCGCGGCCGTCCTCATGCCCTACGCCGCCTTCCAGGCCGCCGCCGAGGCGACCGGCTACGACCTGGCCCGCCTGCAGGCCCGCTTCGGCGTTTCCTTCGAACAGGCGGCGCACCGGCTGACCACCCTGTCCCGTCCCACCGCCCGGGGCGTGCCCTTCTTCCTGATGCGGGTCGACCAGGCCGGCAACGTCTCCAAGCGCTTCGCCGCCGGGGCCTTCCCCTTCTCCCGCTTCGGCGGCGCCTGCCCGCGCTGGCGGCTGCACTCGGCCTTCCGCACCCCTGGCCGCATCGTCACCCAGATCGTCGAGACGCCGGACGGCCAGCGTTGGTTCACGCTCGCCCGCACCGTCGACCGCCAGGGCCGCGACGCCTTCACCGAAACCCACGACCTGGCCGTCGGCCTCGGCTGCGAGCTGAAGCACGCCCACCGCCTCGTCTACGCCCGCGGCCTCGACCTCGCCGCGCCCGAGGTCACCCCCATCGGCCCCGCCTGCCGCCTCTGCCACCGCCACCCCTGCGCCGAACGCGCCGCCCCCCCGGTCGACCGCCCGCTGACGGTCGACGACTGGTCGAAGTCGGTCAGCCCCTATCCGTTCGCGGCGGGGTGAGTTCGCGTCGGGGGCGCGGCGTGGTAAGGTGCGTTTCATGGCCGATGGCGCTCCCACCCGCACGATCAGCGTGACTTTGGCGAAGTCTATGGCGGATCGCCTCGACGAAGCGGCGCAGCATTCCGGGATGGAGTTGGACCGCTATATCGGCGAACTGATCGCTGGCGTCCTCGGGGCGGAACGGTTGGAGTTTCAGGACAGCCACGCCCTCCCCTTTCAGGAATCTGCGGCCCGATCAGCTTTGAACGAGTACGGCCGAACCGGCGAGTGGGTCAGCCCGGACGACGCGTTCGCCGCGGTCGATCGCGCTTTGACTGCACACCAGCGGCGGTGAAATATGCTGTCAGGCTGACGCGGCCCGCCGAGCGGGATCTCGTTCGCCTGGTTCTCTTTCTCACGGAAAAGAACCCCAACGCCGCCCGCAAGGCTCGCGCGCTGCTGCAAGCCCGCATCCGCTCCCTCGCCCTCATGCCTACAGGGGCGCGGAAGCTGCCCTCCGGCCTGCATGTCCTGGATGTGCCTTTCGGCGATAGCGGCTACGCGATCTGGTTCGAACTCCGCGAAGGCCACATCATCGTCGCGCGCGTCTTTTACATGCGTGAGGACCGCTAGAAGGGTCGCTCCGGCGGACGGCCTTGGCTCCCGCCGTCAATACTGAAGCCGACCCGCTCCAGCAGCCCGTTCACCACCGCCGTCGGGTCTTCGGCTCCCCGGTCCAGCAGCGTCTCCATGTCCGCCCGCAGCGACGGATCGCCGGACACGGCGTCCAGCCGGTCGAGCCACTCGTCGCGGGTCAGCACCTGGTCCTCACGGTTGTCGTCGATCAACGGCCGCAGGAAGTCGAACCAGTCGCCGCCGGTCGCCCGCGCCTGCGCCGCCTCGGCGACGAGGGCGAACACCGCCCCGCAGGCGTAGTGGGCCTTGAACTCGCCGCGGTCGACCGAGGTCGCGACCGGCTGGTCGGCGAAGCCGGTGCAGTCATCCACCGCCGCCTGCAGCCGGCTCCGGGCGTCGAAGGCCGGGTCGATCTCCTGCATGGCGCGGATGGCCATCAGGTCGGCGCCTCCCTCGGTGATCCACGAGTCCTCGGGCGTGGCGTACCGCACCGTCTGGCCCAGCCAGAAGTGGGCGCTCTCGTGGCCGATGAACCAGCGCGCCATATCGCGCACCCGCGCGGACGGCGCGACCACGCCCTCCCCCTCGAAGGCCATGACCACAAGGCCGGGCAGGACGCTTCCGGCCATGCTGGTCTTGCCGGGCGTCGGACCGGTCCAGCTCATCATCACGGTCGGGGCGGCGGACTGGCCCGGCCCCAGCCGGTCGGCGTACCGGCCGCCCACGCGCGGGGCCCAGCCGGCCAGTTCCTCGGCGATCCATCCCGGAAGCCCCGGATCGACCACCGTGGACAGCCCCTCTCCGGCCACCAGCTCGGCCGGACCGAAGAGGATGTAGGTCCCGACCCGGGTGGACTCCGGCGCGTCGAGTCGCTGGCCCTGCACCAGGACCGGCCCTTCCGCGTCGCTCCAGGTCACCCGGGCGGGGCCGGACTGGTCGACCAGCGGGCCGAGATCGCGGGGCAGCGTCTCCAGCGCCTCGACGGAGGCCATGGGGATCAGGTGAAAGATCTCGCTGAACCAGGCGGCGGCGCCGTTGGAGAACATCAGCACCGGATCGTAGTTGGACTGCAGGTCGACGAAGCGCGGCTCCATGCGCAGGCGCACCCGCCGCGGCAAGGCGGCGCCGTTGATCCCCCGCAGGACGTCGCGACCCGCGACCGTCGCCAGCTCCGCTCCCGGCGTATCCACCGTCCACTGGTGCAGCCGCCAGCCGCGGCCGTCCGAAAGGGCTTCGGAGTCGCCGAACACCCACAGCGGCGCGTCCCGGTCGAAGGTGAGATCGAGGCTCCAGACGCCCGCCTCGTGGCGGACCACGGCAGCGACAGGCGGTTCCGCCGTCTGCGCCGCGGCCGGGGCGGCGGCCAGGGTCAGGGCCGCCAGCGCGGCGCCCAGGGTGCGGATCATGGAAGTCTCCTCCTCGACCCCGCCGCCCTAGCCGGGCCGCCGAACGCCGTCAGCTTAAGCTTTGGTCAGGCTTGCGCCGCTTCGAGGGCGCGGCCGGCGGCCGCAAGCTCCCCGGCCATCACCGCCTTCAGGCGTGGCGGCTGCAGGATGGTCACCTGTTCGCCCCAGGTGAACAGGTGCCAGGCCAGCTCGCGCATGCCCGAGGCGCGGAAGCGCACCAGCGCCGAGCCGTCAGCTTGGTCCTCCACCGTCTGCGTCGGGTGCCAGCGCCACGCCCGCGCCTCCTCGGCGCCCTCGGGCGCCACCCTCAGCACGACGTCCTCGATCTCGTCCTGGTAGATGCCGAACGACTGGCTGGCGAAGGCCTGCAGGTCGAAGTCCGGCGGCGGCGGGGCGACGCCCGGCTCGGCGCGCACGGCGCTCATCCGGTCCAGCCGGAAGGTGCGGATGCCGCCCGTCTCGCGATCGGCGGCGACCAGGTAGTTGGCGCGGCCGAACATCACCCCGCACGGGGCCACCGAGCGCCGCCGCGCCTCCGCTCCGGGCCGGCTGTAGGTGAAGCCCAGCGGCTGGCCGGCGAGGATGGCCTGCCGGATCTCGGTCAGCACCGCCTCGTCGGCCGAGGGCCGCGGCCCGGCCTGGACTGCGATGGTCTCGGCCCGCACCAGCGCCTCGAGATCGGGAGCCAGCCGGTTCAGCGTCGTCGAGCGCATCGCCGACTTCAGCTTCCTCTCGAGGCCCTCCAGCGCCGCCGCTCGGGCCGGCTCGCCCGCCGCGCGCAGGGCCTGCGCCGCCTTGGCCAGTTCGACCAGCTCCTCCGTGGTCGGCGCCTGCTCGAACGCCGACAGGCCGCCGCGAATGCGCCAGCGCTTGAAGGGCGGGTCCGACACCTCCTCCGCCTGCGGGAACAGGTCCAGCACGGCGTCGCGCATGCGCTCGACGGTGCGCCGGCCGACGCCCATCTCGCGGCCCATGTCGTCCAGCGTCAGGCCCTCGGCGCTGGCCGCCATGCGTCGCGCCAGCTCGATCACCTGTCCCGCCTTCTCGAGTCTCATGCTCCGGAAGGAAGCATACGACCGATTCTGACGCAACGCTGCTTCATAGTCGAACCATCGACAGACACACCCCTCCCCGGAGCAGTCCCATGGCCCGCGCCTTCGCCCCCCACGCCGAGATCGCCGCCCACCGCTATCTAATCGTCCCCTGCGAGGCCGAGGCTGGCCTGGCGGTGATCTGGGACCGGTTGGAGGAACAGGTGATCGACGTCATCGACGCCCGCCAGTCGGCCCGCTACGCCGACGAGGACGCCCTGTGGGACGAGGCCCGCCCGGCCTTCGATCCGGCCGAAGACTTCCGCATGGCCGCCTGATCAGCCGGGATAACGCGCCTTCAGCGAGGTTGCGGAAGCCGCCGCCATCTCCTTCAGCACCGCTGCGTCCACGTCCGCCAGCCGGTTGACGTAGACGCAGCCCTTGCCCGCCTTGTGCTTGCCCAGCCGGCCCAGCAGCTCATCCCGTCGTTCCTCGCAGCCCGACAGGTAGAAGACCAGATTGGCCTTGCGCGGGGAAAACCCGACCAGCGGCGCGTCGCCCTCGTGCCCGCTGTCATACCGGTAGTGGTACGCCCCGAAGCCCACGATCGACGGCCCCCACATCGTCGCCGGCTCGCCGGTGGCCTCGGCCAGAAGGGCACAGGCGGCTTCCGCGTCGGCGCGCCGCTTCGGATCCTCCACCGCCGCGATGAAGTCGGCGACGGAGACGGCGGTGGGCTTCGTCTTCTGTTCGACGCCCATCAAGCCGCCTCGGGGGCGGACGCCCTCAGCAGGCCGGCGACCCCGATGTCCTCGTCAATTTCGGGCCAATGTATACCAAGGCCGGCGGCGGCTTCTTCCCAGTTCGCCCGCTGGGCTGGCGTGGCGGCCTTCAAACGCGGGAACCAGTCCAAAGGCGCGGCCAGTCTCCGGCCGTCGCGCAGTCGCACGATCAACTCGCTGTCGGTCACTTCGACCCCGGCGACCCGCTCATCGATCCTGACGGCCGAAATAGGCATTCCAAGCCTCCAGCAAGCCGATCCGCTCCTCACTGACCTTGCCAAGGATCTCGGCCATCTCCTTTGCAGAATAGCCGATATTACGAGCCGCTGCGACCGGACTCAGCCAGACCTTGGCCGTGCAACCGCCCTTGTCGATATGCACGTCCGGCGGCTCGAACCCCTCGTTCGAGAAGAAGTAGAACCGGTACCCGTTCCAGCGGAGGACGGTAGGCATGGTTCCACGGCCCATTCACGATCCGACTGACCGCCAGGCGCCGTCACGAAAGATGACCCGCGCTCCCGGCCCTCCACCATACCAAGGAATGTTCGGCATTCCCCGTGTCCAGCCGCCCCCCGAGAACTCGTACTGGATGTTCGGCTTCAAGGGAGCCGGACCCTCGCGTGTCACCAGCCCGTCGGGTGCCCGGCCGTAGGTCACGGACTCGACCGACACGCACTTGGCTTCCGCATCCCCGATCCGCCAGGCCGTGTTGCGCGGCGCGCGTGCGCCGGCTTCGTAGACGGTGACGCTGTCGAGACAAACCCGTTCCGCTCTCCCGCCGGGGCCGGAGAATGTGATGACAGGGCTTCCGAGCGGACCGGTGATGGCGATCTCCATCGTGGTCGAGCAGGCTCCGACACCGAGGCACAGAACGGCGACGCTGCTGCCGACGACGATACGGTGCGCCCCCGTCACAGCCCCTTCACAATCCCCTCGACCATCTTCTTGGCGTCGGCGAACAGCATCATGGTGTTGTCGCGGAAGAACAGCTCGTTCTCGACCCCGGCGTAGCCCGAGCCCATCGAGCGTTTCACGAACAGCACCGTCCCCGCCTTCTCCACGTCCAGCACCGGCATGCCGTAGATCGGGCTCTGCGGGTCGGTCTTGGCGGCGGGGTTGGTGACGTCGTTGGCGCCGATGACGAAGGCGACGTCGCAGCTGGCGAACTCGGCGTTGATGTCCTCCAGCTCGAACACCTCGTCGTAGGGCACGTTGGCCTCGGCCAGCAGCACGTTCATGTGCCCCGGCATGCGGCCGGCGACGGGGTGGATGGCGTATTTCACCTCCACTCCCTCCTCCTTCAGCTTGTCGGCCATTTCCCGCAGGGCGTGCTGGGCCTGGGCCACGGCCATGCCGTAGCCGGGGACGATGATGACCTTGGAGGCGTTCTTGAGGATGAAGGCGGCGTCGTCGGCCGAGCCCTGCTTGACCGGCCGGGTCTCGACCGCCCCGCCGCCCGCGGCCGCCGTCTCGCCGCCGAAACCGCCGAGGATCACCGAGATGAAGCTGCGGTTCATGCCCTTGCACATGATGTAGCTCAGGATCGCGCCCGAGCTGCCGACCAGCGCCCCGGTGATGATCAGGGCGATGTTCTCGAGGGTGAAGCCCAGCGCCGCCGCGGCCCAGCCCGAGTAGGAGTTGAGCATCGACACCACCACCGGCATGTCGGCCCCGCCGATGGGGATGATCAGGGTCGCCCCGAGGATCAGCGCCAGTCCGAACACGCCCCAGAAGGCCCAGGTCGCCGTCCCGCCCGTGCCGATCAGGATGCCGATCAGCAGCACCAGCGCCAGGCCCAGGCCGATGTTGATCAGGTGCCGCGCCGGCAGCAGGATCGGCGCCCCGCTCATGTTGCCGTTCAGCTTGGCGAAGGCGATCACCGAGCCGGTGAAGGTGATGGCCCCGATGGCGACGCCGAGGCTCAGCTCGATGATCGACAGGGTCTTGATGCCGCCGTCGGCCGTGGCGATGCCGAAGCTCTCCGGCGCATAGACCGCCCCCACCGCCACCAGACAGGCCGCCATGCCGACCAGCGAGTGGAAGGCGGCGACCAGCTGCGGCATCTGGGTCATCTGCACCCGGCCGGCGATCAGCGCCCCCGCCCCGCCGCCGACCACCACCCCGCCGAGGATCAGGCCGGCGGTCAGCAGGTCCAGCGCCCCCGACGACCACAGGGTCAGCAGGGTCACCCCAACCGCCAGCCCCATGCCGACCATGCCGAAGGTGTTGCCCCGCCGGCTGGTCTCCGGGCTCGACAGCCCGCGCAGGCTGAGGATGAACAGGACGCCGGCGACCAGATAGGCCAGGGCTGCGATGGATGCGTTCATTCGGTCAGCTCCCCCTCGTCCTCATCGCTCACCGTCCCCCGGGCCGCGGCCCGGCCGTCCGCGCCAGCCGCCACAGGGCGGCGGCGATGAACAGCGGCCCGAGGAAGACCATGGCCCAGTCCCAGACGCTCATCGGCCGGTCCTGGGCCACGATGCGCAGCAGGATGGAGGCGAACATCAGCACCACCCCGCAGTCGAGGAAGCGCAGCTTGCGGATGGCGTCCTTCTCCCCGACCCAGCTCCACAGCCACAGGCCGATGCCGATCGCCGTGGCGACCCACGAAACGGCGACGGCGAGCTGGACGACGTCGAGGGTCACCCGAGCCACCGTCCGTCAGAGAGGACCCCGCGCCCGCGGACTACGGTGAAGAGCAGTCCCGCCGAAAAAGCGGCCGCCATGAGACCAGGCGCCCATGCGGCGCCGCCTCCCTTCTCGGCCGCGGCCCCGACGGCCTGCCAGGCCCAGAACACCGCCATGCCCGGCATCATGATCCACGTCAGCACGACATCGAGCCCGCTTCGGGCCGATGCAGGCAGGTGCTTCTGGCTCAGCTCGGCGATGGCGAGGACGACCGCAGGCAAGGCGATGGCGACGGAGTTCATGACTTCGGCCGCTCCTTCTTGCGGTACATGGCCAGCATCCGCCGGGTGACCATGAAGCCGCCGAAGATGTTGACGCTGGCCAGGGTCACCGCGGCCACGCCGGCGCCCTTGGCGATCCAGCCGTCGCCGCTGGTCAGGGCCGCCGCCGCGATTAGCCCGCCGACCACGATCACCGACGAAATGGCGTTGGTCACCGCCATCAGCGGCGTGTGCAGGGCGGGCGTGACGCTCCAGACGACGTAGTAGCCGACGAAGATGGCCAGCACGAAGATGGCCAGGCGGAAGACGGTGGGGTCGACGTGTTCCATAATCAGGCTCCAGCTCGGGCCAAGTGCTGATCAAGCACTGCATCGACGCCGACACCTAACTTGGAAAGCGCCTCAGCCGCTTGAGCGTGGGTGAGACCGAGTTCGACCAGATCCGGTAGAGCCGCAAAGTCCGACACCATGGTGATGGCTCCGGTAACGACCGCGCCCTTGTCACCCTTCCCCGGATTCGAAGGGCTTTTAGCCTGATGAAGCAGTATCCGGAGAATAGCATCGCCGTCCGGCTGAACGACGGACAGCCCCCCAGCGTCCAGCACTCTCATCGCCCAGCGTCGTTTTCCGAGGATCATCCCCTCACCCCCTCATGCACCACGGCCCCGCCGTGGGTCACCGCCGCCGCCTTGAGGATCTCGTCCTCCAGATCCACCGCCAGCGTCCCGTCCTTCACCAGCAGCCCGGTGAAGGCGACGAGGTTCCGCGCATAGAGGGCCGAGGCGTCCGCCGCGATCCGTCCCGCCATATTGGTCCAGCCGACGATCTTCACCCCGTTAGCGGTCGTCACCACCTCCCCCGCCTTCGCCCCCTCGACGTTGCCGCCGTTGTCGATGGCGAGGTCGACCAGCACGCTGCCCGGCTTCATCGAGGCCACGTGCGCCGCGGAGACCAGCCGCGGCGCGGGGCGGCCGGGGATCAGGGCGGTGGTGATGACGATGTCCTGCTTGACGATGTGGCTGGCCGTCAGCTCGGCCTGCTTCGCCTGGTATTCCGCCGACATCGGCTTGGCGTAGCCGCCGCCGGTCTCGGCCGCCTTGAACTCCTCGTCCTCGACCGCGACGAACTTGGCCCCGAGGCTCTCGACCTGCTCCTTGGAGGCCGGGCGCACGTCCGTGGCCGTGACCACCGCCCCCAGCCGCCGCGCCGTGGCGATGGCCTGCAGCCCCGCCACGCCCGCGCCCATGACGAACACCTTGGCGGCGGCGACGGTGCCGGCCGCGGTCATCATCATCGGAAAGCCCTTGCCGTAGGCGTAGGCCGCCTCGATCACGGCGCGGTAGCCGGCCAGGTTGGCCTGCGACGACAGGGCGTCCATCACCTGGGCCCGGGTGATGCGCGGCACGAACTCCATGGCGAAGGCGGTGACGCCGGCCCCCGCCAGCGCCGCGACCGTCTCCGTTTCGCGATGCGCATCGAGCAGGGCCACGACCACCGCCCCGGGCTTGAGCGCGCTGGTCTCCTGCGCCGTCGGCCCGCGCACCTTCAGCAGGATGTCGGCCCCGGCCAGCGCCGCCTTGGTGTCGGCGGCCACCGTCGCGCCGGCGGCGGCGTAGTCGGCGTCGGGGATGGAGGAGCCCAGCCCGGCCCCGGCCTCGACGGTCACCGTCGCGCCCAGCGCGGTCAGCTTCTTCACGGTCTCGGGCGTCAGGGCGCAGCGGGTTTCCCCGTCGCGGCGTTCGCGGGTCACGGCGATGGCGACAGCCAAGCGAATCCCTCCGTCCGATCCAGACAGGGGAACGTTAGGCGCAAGCGGAAGGGTGCGTAAAGCGCCGCCCGCGGGCGGTCAGGCTCAGTGCGCGGCGGTCTTCGGCTTCTTCAGCAGGAACCAGCCGGCGGCCATGATCACCACGAAGGCGATGCCCCCGCCGATGAAGCTGCCGTTCGGCATGAACCAGATGGTCAGGAAGGCCACCACCGCCGCCGTCAGCAGCGAACCCCACTTGGCCATGCCCATGAACAGCCGGAAGGTCGCCTCCTGCTCGGAGATCTCCTGGCTGCCGTGCACGTAGTCGTCGTGCGCGTCGTGGGCGGTGTGCGGCTCGGCCATGTCGGTGTCCGGAATCTCGAAAGACGTTGCCGCCCTTATAGCGGCGCGCGCCGTGCGCTCAAGCCTCAGTCCAGCGCCGCCAGCACGTCGCGGGTGAAGGCGACCGGATCGAACCGCTTGCCGGCCGGATCCTCGCCGCGGCGGACGATGACGATGTCGCGGCTCGGGACGATGATCACATACTGCCCGCGGTTGCCATCGGCCGAGATGGTGTCCGGCGGGACCCCCTCCGACCGGTTCATCAGCCAGAAGGTCGCGCCATAGCCCTGCGCCCCCTCCGGCTGCGGCCCCGACGGACGCGAGACGTAGGCCAGCCAGTTCTCCGGCAGCACCCGCTCCCCGTCGATCATGCCGTCGTCCAGGTACAGCTGCCCGAACCGCGCCAGATCCCGGGCCGTCGACCACACCTGGCTGGACAGCACATAGTCGCCCCGCCAGTCGGTCTCGGCCCAGGTGTCGTGCATGCCCAGCCGGGCGAACAACTCCGCCGGCGGGTGCTCCGCGAAGGTGTCGGCGATGCTCAGCACCGCCAGCAGGGTGTCGTTGTTGGCGTAGCGGTAGCGCGTCCCCGGCGGCGCGATCAGCGGCCACGTCGGCGCCTGCTCCGCCACCCCGACCCCGCCGAAGTAGAGGGCGTCGGTGCGGTTGCCCGCCGTGTCGCTGGTCAGGCCCGAGGCCATGCGCAGCAGGTTGTCGAGGGTGATCGCCCCGCGCGGATCGCCCTCGCGGCTCCAGTCCGGGATGGCGGCGGGCGCGTTCACGTCGGCCTCGCCCCGCTGCACGGCCGCGCCGACGATCGTCCCGGCCAGCGACTTGGCCACCGACCAGGTCCGCTGCGGCGTGTCGATCCCGAAGCCGTCGGCGTATTCCTCCGCGACCAGCCGCCCGTCCTGCAGCACCACCACGGCCGTGGTGTTGGCGCCGTCGCCGTAGCGGCCGACGAAGGCCCCTTCGATCGCCTCGTTGAGAAGCGCGGCGTTCCCGCGCGGATCGCCGGTTTCGAACGGCCGGTTGGCGCGAACGTCCGGCCGGCCCGCCTCGTCCGCCGCCCCTGTCCACCCGACGGGCATGATCGCGCAGCCCCTGCCCGGCGACCACACCGCCCTCCGCGGCGGCATGGCCTCATCCCAGGCCACCGACACCGACCGCGAGCCGACCTCCGCCGTCATCTCCCGCACCAGCGGCTCGAGCTCCGGATAGATGCCGACCAGTTCGTTGGCCTCGACGCTCGCCAGCGTCCGCTCGCCGCCCGCCGCCTCGGCGTTCTTCAGCGCCCCGCACACCATCAGCGCCTTGTAGCCGGCGGCCATGGCCCGGATCGGCGCCGGCGCCTCTGCTACGGCGGGCGGGAGCGGCGTCTGGGCCGCGGCGGTCAGCGGGGCGGCGGCCAGCGCCGCGGCGAGGATCAGGGTGAGCATCGGCCAACGCTCGCCGCCCGCGACGCCCCAGTCAATCAGAACGTCGCCTCGAACTGGTCCACCAGCCGCTCCAGCCGTTTCGTGCCGATGGTCCAGAAGGCCGGGTCGCGGGGGTTCAGCCCGAACGGCGCCAGCGCCTCGACGTAGCCCTTCGACCCGCCGCCCGCCAGCAGCTCGCGGTACAGCGGCGTGAACCCGGCCGGATCCTTCGCGCGCGTCTCCATCAGGGCCGCCACCAGCAGGTCCCCGAAGGCGTAGGCGTAGACATAGAACGGCGCGTGCACGAAGTGGCTGACGTAGGTCCACCAGTGCTCATAGCCCGCGTTCAGCGTCACCGCCGGGCCCAGCGATCCGCCCATCTCCTCCAGCCAGATCGCATTGATCCGCTCGACCGGCAGCTCGCCCCCCGCCCGCTCGTCGTGGAAGCGTGTCTCGAAGCGGTGGAAGGCGATCTGACGCACGACCGTGTTCAGCCCGTCCTCGATCCGCCCGGCCAGCAGGCCGCGCTTCTCGGCCTCGGGCGCCGTGTTCAGCAGACGGTCGAAGGTCAGGCCCTCGGCGAAGATCGACGCCGTCTCGGCCAGGGTCAGCGGCGTGTCGGCCAGCAGGCTCCCCTGCCCCGCCGCCAGCGTCTGATGCACCCCGTGGCCCAGCTCGTGGGCCAGGGTCAGCACGTCGCGCCGCTCGCCCATCCAGTTCAGGAACACATAGGGGTGGCGATCCGCCGTCACCGGGTGGGCGTAGGCCCCGGACTGCTTGCCGGCCCGCGCCTTGCCGTCGATCCACGGCCGGTCGAAGAAGCCCCGCGCGCGCTCGGCGAACTCGTCGCCCAGGTCGGCGAAGCTCTCCAGCACCAGCTCCCGCCCCTGACCCCAGTCGAAGCCGCGCGGCGCGCTGGTCTCCAGCGGGGCGTTGCGATCCCACTGGTCCAGCTGCGCCTTGCCCATGGCCCGGGCCTTCAGCGCGTAGTAGCGGTGCGACAGGCGCGGATAGGCTTCGGCCACCGCCTCGGCCATGGCGTCCACCGCCTCGCCGTCCACCTCGTTGGCCAGGTGGCGGCTGTCGGCCGGACGCCTGAAGCCGCGCCAGCGGTCCTCCAGCGCCTTGTCCGCCGCCACCGTGTTCAGCACCAGGGCCATGGTCCCGGCCCGGGCGCCCAGAGCCTCGTTCAGCCCCTCGGCCGCCGCCTGACGCCGCGCCGCTTTCGGGTCCGACAGCCGGTTCAGCGCCTCGGACAGGGTCAGTTCGTCCTTGCCGGCCTTCACCTTCATCGCCGCCAGGGTCTCGTCGAACAGCCGCGGCCACTGGGCGCTGATCGGGCCGCGCTCGGCGAGGAAGGTCTCCAGCTCGTGCGACAGCTCGTGCGGCTTCATCGCCCGCACCCGCCGCAGCCACGGCCGCCAGCGCGCCGCGCCAGGCGCGGCCTCGAGGGCGGCGTCGATCTCCGCCTCGTCCAGCTGGTTGATCTCCAGCGTGACCCAGATGGTCGAGGCGGCGATGGTCGTGCCCTTCTCCCGGATCGTCGCCTCGAAGCCCTGCGCCGCAGCGTCGTTGCGGTTGGTCGAGGCGGCGAGGAAGGCATAGGCGCCGAGCCCGCCCAGCACGTCCGACGCCTGTTCGTAGTGGGTCACCGCCCGGTCCAGCCGCTCGCCCAGCAGGCCCGGCTCGGCGCGGGCCGCGACCAGCTGGCCCTGCAGGGCGTTGAGCTCCGCCACGAGCGCGCGGGCGCGCTCCAGATCGGCCTCGATGCGCGGATCCTCGCGCGAGGCGTAGAGGTCGGTCAGGTCCCACAGCGGGGCGTCGTGCGGATCGGCGGGGGTCTGGAAGGGTGCGTTCATGCCCTTCCTTTTGGGGAGCCGCGCCGTGCGGCGCAACGGCCGAAAGCCGCCAGACGCACCGCCGGCGGCGCGTCACCTTGCCCGCGAAGGAGACCCGACCCCATGCACTTCCGCCTCCACGCCCTCCCCCTGGCCCCGTTCCGGCCGCTGTTCGAGCTCGACGACGCCGGCCTCGCCGCGATCGGCGCCCGGCGCATGACCGCCGACGCCCCGCACAGCGCGCCGTGCCGGACCAGCCTCGCCGACGCCGCCCCCGGCGAGCGGCTGATCCTGCTCAACCACCGCCACCTCGACGCCCCGTCCAGTCCCTATCGCTCGGAGGGCCCCATCTTCGTCCGGGAGGCCGCGGTGGAGGCGTCGCCCGCCCCGGGGGAGATCCCGGACATGGTCGCCCGCCGGCTGCTGTCGGTCCGGCTTTACGACGCCGACTGGATGATGCTGGACGCCGCCGTGGTCGAGGGGGCGGGCCTGGCGGATCGTCTGGCGGACTGGCTGGCGACGCCGTCGGCGGCCGCGGCCCACATCCACACCGCCCGCCGCGGCTGCTTCCTGGCGGCGGCGACGCGGGCCTGAGTTTCAGGCGGCGAAGGCGGCGATCAGGGCCTTCAGCTCCGGCTCGTCGACCCGCCGCTCGGCCTCCGCGCCCGACACCCACTCGCGCGTCCGCTCGTCCTTTTCCTTCCAGTCGTCGTGCTCGGTGACGACCTCCAGCGGGAAGACCGCCACCACGCACCAGCGCGGCGCCCGGCGCTTGAGGACCTTGAGGTAGCGGAAGGTGCCGAACGGCTGCTCGACGACGCGGCCCTCGACCCCCGCCTCCTCCAGCGCCTCCTGGGCCGCCGCCTCGGCGTCGGTGCGGCCGGCCATGCGGCCGCCCTTGGGGGTCACCCAGCGTCGGGTCTCGCGGGAGGTGATCAGCAGGATCTCGATCCCGTCCGCGCCGCGCCGCCACGGCAGGGCGGCCACCTGGCGGCGTTCACTGCGTTCGGTGCGGGTCGGTTCATCCGCCATCAGGTCAGGAACAATCCGCCCACCCAGAAGAAGAGGGCCCCGATCGCCGCCGCCGCCGGCATGGTGATGAACCAGGCGGTGACGATGCTGCGCGCCACGCCCCAGCGCACCGCGCTGGCCCGCCGGGCCGCGCCGACGCCGATGATCGAGCCGGTGATGGTGTGGGTGGTCGAGACCGGGATACCCATGCCCGTGGCCATGAACAGGGTGATGGCGCCGCCGGTCTCGGCGCAGAAGCCCTGCTGCGGGCTCAGCCGGGTGATCCGCGACCCCATGGTGTGGACGATGCGCCAGCCGCCGAACAGGGTACCCAGGGCGATGGCCGCCTGGCAGGTGATGACCACCCAGAACGGCACGTGGAACTCGTCGCCCAGCATGCCGCGCGAGAACAGCAGCACGGCGATGATGCCCATGGTCTTCTGCGCATCGTTGCCGCCGTGGCCCAGCGAATAGGCCGACGCCGAGACGAACTGCAGCCGCCGGAAAATGCGGTCGGCGAACGACGGATTGGCCCTGGCGAACAGCCACGAGACAATCAGCACCAGCAGCAGCGCCAGCGAGAAGCCGACGGCCGGCGACAGGAAGATGGCCATCACCGTCTTGGTCACCCCGCCGACCACCACCGCCCCGGTCCCGGCCTTGGCGATGCCCGCCCCAAGCAGGCCGCCGATCAGGGCGTGCGAACTCGACGACGGAATCCCCGCCAGCCAGGTGATGACGTTCCAGCTTATCGCCCCCATCAGCGCCCCGAAGATCACCTGGTCGGAAATGATGTCCGGCGAAATGATCCCCCGCCCGATGGTGTCCGCCACGTGCAGGCCGAAGAACAGGAAGGCGATGAAGTTGAAGAAGGCGGCCCAGCCGACGGCGTAGATCGGCGGCAGCACCCGGGTCGCCACGATGGTGGCGATCGAGTTGGCGGCGTCGTGCAGGCCATTCAGGAAGTCGAACAGCAGGGCGACGGCGATCAGGAAGATGAGGACCAGCAGGGCCGCGTCCATGGGGCGGCTCCCTTACAGGTGCTCGACGAGCACGCCGTTGATCCGGTTGGCCACGTCCTCGAAGCGGTCGACCACCTTCTCGAGGTGGTCGTAGACCTGGGCGCCGGTCAGGAAGGCCATGGCGTCGCCGTGCCGGTGCGCCTCGAACAGGGCCTTCATGCCGTGGTCGTAGAGGGCGTCGGAATCGCTCTCCAGCCGCGCGATCTTCTCGGTCAGCTCGTTCAGCCGGCCATGGTTCTTGCGCATCGCCGGCAGCAGCGACACCGCCTCGACGGTCAGCACCGCCGTCTCCACCGCGATGTCGCCGAGCTGGCGCATGTGCGGCGCGAACTGGCGCATTTCGTACAGGGTGATGACCTTGGCGGTCTTCTGCATCTGGTCGATGGCGTCATCGAGCGAATTGGTCAGGCCGCGGATGTCCGAGCGGTCGAACGGCGTGATGAAGCTGCGCCGCACCGCGAACAGCACCTCGCGGGCCACCGCGTCGGCCTCGTGCTCGTGATCGACGATCCTCTGGCACCAGCGGGGAACCTCGTCGCCGCCCTCCAGCACCTGACGCAACGCCTCGGCGCCCTTGATCAGGGTCGCCGCGTGGGCGTCGAACAGGCGGAAGAAGTTGTCTTCTTTCGGCAGCAGCGCCTGGAACCAGCCCAGCATTCGGCGAATCTCCCGGGAATCGCGGTCGGCGACCGTGCGTCAGTCCCGCACCGCGCCGAATGCGTCAACCCGTCAGCGCCCGGACGGTTCTGTCACGACGGCTATCGGAGATCCTTGGCCGCGGATTGCGCCAGGGCGTCGCAGTCGAAGCGCTGGCAGAACTTCTCCGTCAGGCTGGCGATGCGCGTCATCATCATCGGAGCCATCACCCGCTGCATCTCGAAGTTCAGATTCAGCTGCTTCCGCACCACCGACCGGCCCAGCGGCGAGGCGTAGAAGGCGATGGCGCCCTCCAGCTCCGCGACGGTGAAGGTTTCCGCCACGTCGTCGCGGAGTTCCCGGATGGTGGCGGTCATCACCTCCTCGAACATCGCCGTCAGCTCGTTCGTCATCCAGACGCGCTGGTCTTCAGGCATTTCGCTGCCGCCGAACTCCTCCTCCAGCTGGCCTCGCACCTGCTTGAACAGCTCTCCGCCCTGGGTGAGCTCCAGATACTCGCCGGCGAGTTCGAGGTGGCGGTCGCCCGGGTCGGGCGTCGCCGCGGACTGCGCCGCCGCGGGAGCCGCAAACGCCAGCCAGACCGCTGCGATGATGACGAATACGCGCATGTGTCCCCCCCGGGTGTCCGGCGCAATCATCACGCGAGCCCGGGCCGACCGCAAACGAAAACGGCGGCGGAGATCGCTCTCCGCCGCCGTCGTGTCGTTTCGATCCTTCAGGGGATCAGGCGCCCAGCGAGGCCGGGTCGACCTTGAAGCCCGGGCCCATCGTCGAGGACAGGCTGATGCGCTTCACATAGGTGCCCTTGGCGCCCGACGGCTTGGCGCGGACGAGGGCGTCGACGATCGCCTTGACGTTGGCTTCCAGGGCGGCCTGGTCGAACGAGGCCTTGCCGATGCCGGCGTGGACGATGCCCGCCTTCTCGACGCGGAACTCGACCGCGCCGCCCTTGGCGTCCTTGACGGCCTGGGCGACGTTCGGGGTCACGGTGCCGACCTTCGGGTTCGGCATCAGGCCGCGCGGGCCCAGCACCTTACCCAGACGGCCGACGAGGGCCATCATGTCCGGCGAGGCGATCACCCGGTCGAACTCCATGAAGCCGCCGTTGATCTTCTCGTACAGGTCTTCGGCGCCGACGTGCTCGGCCCCGGCCGCGCGGGCTTCATCAGCCTTGGCGTCCTTGGCGAAGACGGCGACGCGGACGTCGCGGCCCGTGCCCGACGGCAGGTTGACCACGCCGCGGACCTGCTGGTCGGCGTGACGCGGGTCGACGCCCAGGTTGACGGCGATCTCGATCGACTCGTCGAACTTGGCCTTGGCGTTTTCCTTGACCGCCTTGATGGCGTCGGCGAACGGCATCAGCGCCTCGCGGTCGCCGGTCCAGGCCTGGATGCGCTTGGGTTGCTTGGCCATGAGCTTAGCCCTCCACCACGTTCAGGCCCATCGCGCGGGCCGAGCCTTCGATGATCTTCGTCGCGGCGTCGAGATCGTTGGCGTTGAGGTCCTTCATCTTCTTCTCGGCGATCTCGCGCAGCTGGGCGCGGGTGATCTTGCCGGCGGTCTCGCGACCGGTCTTGGCCGCGCCCGACTTCAGGCCGGCGGCCTGCTTCAGGTAGAAGGTCGCGGGCGGCGTCTTGGTGACGAAGGTGAACGACTTGTCCTGGTAGACGGTGATCACGGTCGGAAGCGGGGTGCCCTTGGCTTCCTTTTCGGTGCGGGCGTTGAACTCCTTGCAGAAGCCCATGATGTTGACGCCGCGCTGGCCCAGCGCCGGGCCGATCGGCGGCGACGGGGTCGCGGAGCCGGCGGGCACCTGCAGCTTGATGTAGCCGAGAATCTTCTTGGCCATTGGTCTCTCCTGACGAATAGCCCCGGGACGGACCCGGGGCCGGTGAGCCGTGGTGCGGCATGGCTGCCTCCCACGGATTTGCCGCACGACGGGCCGGGGCCGGTCGAGCGAAGGCGGGCCTGTATCAGAGCCCCCCCGCAAAAGCAAACGGCGGCCCGGAAAGGGCCGCCGTCGACTGGTTTATCGATTATCGCCGATGTCCCGACTGTCCCGCCCGCGATGTCGCGGAAATCTCCGGTCGGGTGTCCCCCTTGTCCACCCGCTCAAGCCGCCGTCTTTTCCACCTGGTTGTACTCCAGGTCGACCGGGGTCGGACGGCCGAAGATCGACACCGCCACGCGCAGGCGGGCGTTGTCCTCGTCGACGCTCTCGACCTGGCCGTCGAAGCTGGCGAACGGGCCGTCGATGACCTTGACGGTCTCGCCGATGTCGAAGCGGATGGTCGGCTTCGGACGCTCGACGCCCTCTTCCACCGCGCCGATGATGTTCTGGACTTCACGCTCCGAGACAGGCAGCGGCTTGGTGCCGCCGGCGGCGCCGAGGAAGCCGGTCACCTTCGGCGTGTTCTTGACCAGGTGATAGGCGTCGTCGGTCATCTCCATCTTCACCAGCACGTAGCCGGGGAAGAACTTCCGCTCCGAGTTGACCTTGCGGCCGCGGCGGATCTCCACGACCTCCTCGGTCGGCACCAGGATTTCCGAGAAGGCGTCCGCCAGCCCCTGCTGCCGCGCCTGCTCGCGCAGCTGCTCGGCGACCTTCTTCTCGAAGTTCGAATAGGCGTGGACGATGTACCACTTGTGCCGGGGATTGGCGGGCTTCGGCGCGACGTCGGTCATGGGAATTCAGTCTCTGTTACTGGCCGAGCGCGAGGACGAAGCGCGACAGGAAGGCCAGTCCGGTGTCGACCACGAAGAAGAAGATGGCCGCGATGGTCACCATGATGAACACCATCACCGAGGTGATCCACGTCTCCTTGCGGCTCGGCCACACGATCTTGCGCCCCTCGGCGCGGACCTGGCTGGCGAACTGCAGAAGCGAGGTCCGCTTCTTCGGCGCGGCGGCTTCGGCCGCGACGGCGGCGCCGGCGATGGCCGGCTGTGCGGTCTGGGGGCGGCGGCCCGGAGTCTTGGCCTTGGCCATGCGGCTCTCTTCAAACTGTGAGTCCTGTAGCCGCCAGATAAGAAGTCCCATCCGACGGCGACAGGGGGAAAATGGCAGGAGTTGAGGGACTCGAACCCACGACCCCCGGTTTTGGAGACCGGTGCTCTACCAGCTGAGCTAAACTCCTGGACAAAGCGACGCGCTGCGGAGGCCGCCTGCGCGCGTTTTCGCCAGACGCGGGCCTATGCCCGACCCGGGCAGGCTTTTCAAGGGCGTCGTCGCCGATCGCCCCGCCGCCGTCAGCCTTGCTCGTCGTGGTGCGCCTGGACCGCCGCCGCCTCGTCCGACTTCTCGACCACCTGCCGGAACAGCAGCTTGTCGATGCGGCGGTCGTCCATGTCGATGACCTCGACCTCGAAACGGCCCAGCTGCAGCACCTCGCCCTCGTCCGGCACGCGCGACAGCTGGTGCAGCACCAGGCCGGCCACGGTGTGGAAGCCCTCCTGGTCGCCGAAATGCTCGCCCAGCAGGTCGCACAGATCCTCAAGGTCGGTCTGGCCGTCGACCAGCCAGCTGCCGTCCTCGCGCTGGCGCACCATGGCCTCGCCCTCGTCGTGGCCCTCGTCGAAGTCGCCGGCGATCATCTCCAGCAGGTCGGTCGCCGTGACCACCCCTTCGAAGGCGCCGAACTCGTCGACGAGGAAGGCCATGTGCACCTTCGACGCCTTGAGTATCTCCAGCGCCTTCAGCACCGAGGTCGACTGCGGAATGAAGGCCGGGGTCTGCACCAGCCGCTCCACGTTGAACTCGCCGTTGTCCAGCAGGCTGTCCAGCAGGTCCTTCTTGTGGACCACCCCCAACGGGTTATCGACGTCGTTCTCGCGCGCCACCACGATGCGCGAATAGGGGCAGGTGCGGATCTCCTGGCGCAGCTGCTCCTCGGTGTCATCCAGCGCGATCCAGAACACCTCGTGGCGCGGCGTCATGGCCACCCGGATGGGCCGGTCGCCGAGGGTCAGGATCTCCTCGATCATCTCCTGCTCCTCGGGCTCGATCAGCCCGGCCGAGGTGCCCTCGGCGAGGATGGTCTCGACCTCCTCCTGGGTGACATCGGTGCCGTCGCGATCCTTGACCCCCATCAGCTTGAGGATGCCCGAGGTCGAGGCGGTCAGCAGCAGCACGAACGGCTTCAGCACGATCGCCAGCGTCGAGATCGGCGCGGCCATCTTGGCGGCGATGGCCTCGGGGAAGATCAGCGCCAGCCGCTTGGGCACCAGTTCGCCGACGATGAGCGAGACATAGGTGATCAGCACGACCACGATGGCGGTGGCGATGATCTGGGACCACGGAGCCAGCGTCGGGACCGACGCCTCGAGGATGCGGTCCAGCTCGCCGGCGATGGTGGCCTGGCCGTAGGCGCCGGCGAGAATGCCGATCAGGGTGATGCCGACCTGCACGGCCGAGAGGAAGTGGGTCGGCTCCTCGGCGAGGTTGAGCGCGGCGCGGGCGCCGCGATCGCCGCGTTCGGCGCGGCTCTGCAGGCGGGACTTGCGGGAGGACACGACCGCGAGCTCGGTCATGGCGAACAGGCCGTTCAGCACCACGAGGAGCAGGACGACGGCGATGGCTATGGCTAACATCTAGGAGGGTGCGGGACCGGCGCGGCGCGACAGTCGGCGTCCGCCCGCCGATGATAGGGGCGTTTCCCCCCCTTCGCCACGATTTCGTGCGATCAGTCCGACCGTCCACCCTCGATCGCCCCGTAGGGACCGCGGGCGCTTCCGTCGTCCGGCAGGGCCGCGCAGGCCGACATGCCGATCAGGGTGCCGATGAACAGGCCGATGTGAAGCGCACGCCGCATGTGGTTACCGATTCCCTAACGCCGGAACCGAACGTAGCGCCGGCGGTGCGGTTCCGCGCAAGCGGCGTCGCCCGGGCGGGGAATTGCGAAGGGCGCCGCGGCCGGCGGCGCCCTTCCCCCGCGAGCCGGTCGGATCAGACCTGCGGGCGCGTTCCGCCGCCGCGGCGCGTCAGCCGGTCGGCCCAGCTCTGCGCCACCTGGCCGGCCGCCGTGCGTCCGCCGAGGCCGAAGGCCAGGGCCGCGGCCACCGCGGCGGCGCCGAGGATGAGACCGAAGGCCAGCAGCACGATGTCGTCGGCGATGCCCATGAAGCGCAGGCCCATGGCCGTGGCCAGGGCGATGGTCGCCCAGCGCACGAGGCTGGAGGCGAAGCCGTCCGCCCCGGCGGTGCCGCGGTCGATCAGCCGGGCCAGCAGGTCGGCGATCAGCACGCCGGCGGTGATGATCACCCCGCCGACAATGACCCGCCCGGCCAGTCCGAGGATTTCCTCGACCATGGCGGCGAAGGTGGCGAACTCCAGCAACCGCGCCGCCTCGATGGCCGTGAAGGCGACGATGGCGACCATGACCAGCTTGCCCACCACCCTCGACGGGGTCATCGGCTTCGGTCCCTCGGCGCCGCCCAGAACCGCCGCCGTCGCCGGGGTGACGTCGCCGGCGTAGGGGGCCGTGGCCGGCGCGGGCTCGGCGGTGCGGTCGCGGCCGGCGAGGCTCATGAAGCCCGAGACGCTGCGGTCGAACCCGGTGGCCGGCAGCACCCGCTCGACCACATGCGCCACCCAGCGGCCGATGAACCAGCCCAGCGCCAGAACGATAGCCGCGGCCAGCACGCGCGGGATGGCGTCGAACACCGTCGACAGCACCGCCACGGCCGGCACGGTCAGCGACTCGATGCCCAGCTGCTCCAGCGCCGCGATGGTGATCGGGATCAGCACCAGCACGAACACCAGGGTGCCCAGGGCCGTGCTCACGCCGGTCGATCCGGTGGCGCGGGACAGGCCGGCCCGGTCCAGCCAGCGGTCGGCGTTGGCCGCCTGCAGCGCCGCCTCCACGACCCGCCGGGCCAGGGTGGCCACGACGAAGCCGATGAAGAAGATCAGCGCCGCCCCGAGCAGGTTGGGCAGGAAGGCCGCGATCTGGCCCAGCAGGGTGTTCAGCGGCGCCGCCACCTGGCCGAGGTTCAGCACGCCCAGCGCGGCGATGACGCCGAACAGCAGGATCAGCCAGAAGGCCACGTCGCCGAGGCTGTGGCCGATGGTGTGTTTCGGATTTTCGCTGAGATTGGCCTTGGCCGCGCCCGGAATGCGGTTGATGCCCTTGGCGAGGGCCCACTTCACCGCCTTGCCGATGAACCAGGCCGCGATGAGGATCAGCGCCGCCCCGAGCAGCCGCGGCAGCCACTCCTCGATCAGCCGCTCCCAGCCGATGAACTCGTATCCCGTGTCGTACATGGACCCCTGCCCGTCTGCGCCGCGGTCCATCCGCGGCGTTCTCGCGGGTTCAAACCACCGCAGAGCGAACCGGGTTCCGAAAGCCCGGTCGCCCGGCAGGGTGCACGGAGCAGCGGCGTCGCGCGGACTGCCCTGCCGCACGGCAAAACGGCCCCCGGATCGCTCCGGGGGCCGCTCTGTATTCAGGTCGGAAGACCGAGCTTACTCGGTGATCTTCGACACCACGCCGGCGCCGACGGTGCGGCCGCCTTCGCGGATGGCGAAGCGC
>JAFAEC010000069.1 GCA_023424215.1 Pseudomonadota bacterium | reverse complement strand
GTGGCGGCCTGGGCCGCCTTCGAAACCGGAGCGGGCGCCGTCGATCTGGAGCCGCTGCGGCTCGCCCTCTATGCGCTGATCGCCCTGGCTCCGGCCGGGCTCGCCATCATGCTGGCGCACGCGGTGCGGCAGGGAGCCGGCCTGGCCGCCGAAACCCGACGGGCCCGGGACCTTTCCGAGGCTCTTCTCGCGCCGACAGCCCTGGCCGCACAGCAGACCGGCGAGGTGCTGCAGAGCCTGCGCATGGACATCGACCAGGCGTCGCTGGCGGCCGAGCGGGCCCGTAACGAGATGACGCTGTTGCGGCAGGCCCTCGCCGAAGAGGCCGCGCAGCTCAATGAGGCGGCCGAGACCGCGGGCCGCACGGCGCGCCGCCTCGCCGAGCAACTGGGCCGCGAGCGGGACCAGATGCAGGGCCTCGGCGTCCAGCTCGACAACCAGGCCGCCGGCGTCATCGACGCGGTCGAACGCCAGTCGCGCATGGTCGTGGACGCCTCGGATCTGGCCCAGACCCAGCTTCGGGAGGCCGAGGCCGCCCTCGCGGCGCGGGCCGCCGATCTCGCCGCCGCGGCCGGCGAAGCGCAGGACGCCGCACGGCTGGCCGCCGAGGACCTGGCGCGGCAGACCCTGCGTCTCGAGAACGCCGGCGCGGGCGTCGCCGAGCAGATCCAGTCCGTCGAGGAGGGACTTGGCCAGCAGCGAGCGGCTCTCGTCACCGCCGCCTATGCCTTGCGGACGGACCAGGAGGATTTCTCCGCCCAGGTCGAGAGCCAGCGGGCCCAGCTGGCCGAACAGCTGTCGGCCACCCGGACCGCCGCGGGCGAACTGGGCGACACGTCCCTGCGCACCACCGAGAGCGTCCGCGACCTCGTCGAGGCCGCCACCGACCAGTTCCGGGCCCTCGTGGAGATGTCACAGCGCGAAGCGGACGGCTTCGACGCGGCGACCAAGGTCGCGCTCGATCGATTCGAGGCCCTCGCGGCGGAAGCGCGCGACGCCCTGATGGAGGAGACCCGCCGCGCCCTCGCCGCCCTGCAGGCGACGGCCGAAGAGTCGCGGACCGCGGCGACCGAAGCGGTCCAGCAGGCCCAGGTCCGCGCCGACCGTCTCGGCGAGGTCCTCTTCGACGCCGCGCGCAAGGCGGACGAGGCCGCCGACGCCCGGGTCGAGAGCGCGCGGCGCATCGTCGACGAGACCGGCAGCCTCGTGGACGCCGCCGGGGAACGGGCGCTGGAGCGTCTCGAACTGGTCGTGGAGCGGATGGACGCCGCCCTGTCGCGGATCGACGAAAGTCTGGGCGAACTGGATGATCGGGCCTCGCGCCTGCCCGAGGAAGCGCGTGAGCGGATCGACACGGTCAGGCGCTCCGTCGAGGAAGGTCTGACGGCGCTGGCGGCCGCCTCGCAAAAGGCCGCGGCGGACACCGAGGCGCTGGACGCGAACTTCCAGGACAGGGTTCGGCGGAACTACGAGATGCTGACCGAGGCGGTGCGCCTGATGGGCGTGGTGTCCGGCGACGCCGCTCCCGTCCGCCGGCGCGCGGATGTCGCGGGGGAGACGTCGTCCCCGACCCGTCCGGGCCGGTCCGAAGAGTCCCGCGGCTTCGGTCTGCGCGGCCGGCTCAAGCTCGAGCCGGCTCCGGCCGCGCCGGCCCAGCCCCAGCCGACGAGCGGACCGATGGGCTGGAGCGACCTGATCGACGACGGCCCCGGCGAGACGCCGCTGGACCTCGACACCCCGGCCATGCCCGAGGACGGATCCTCCGGCGAGGATCTGGAGACGGTCGGCGACCGGATCGTGGCGGCGGTGCGTCGGATGGGCGTCGACCCCAATGCGCTGCTGCCCCGTTCGCGCGTCGAGGAGGCGGCGCGAGCGGTCGGGGCTCGCGACCCGGAGGGGGCCCGCCAGATCGTGCGCAGGGTGGCGCCGGCGGCGGTGCGCAGCGTCTCCCGCCGGGTGCTGACGGATCCCTCCCTGCGCGCCGACGCCGAGGCCTACGTTCGCGCCTTCGGACGCCGTCTGGCCGCCGACGCCGAGGCGGGCGACGCGTCCGCGGTGCTGGGGCACCTCACCTCGGACGGAGGACGGGCCTACATGCTGCTGGACGCGGCCATCGGCGACCTTGCCTGAGCGTCAGGCGGGGTTGACGCCACAGCGCCGGCGCCGACACGGTGCGGGCGAGGACCGTGACGATTTCATGAGGGATCCGGTGATGGCAGACGTAGCGCACGCTTCTCCGGACATCCGGCCGGGCCTCGTGATCTGCGCCTGGGACTCCGATGAGAAGGCGTGGGATCCGGTGGAGGATCTGTCCGGGGAACCGTGGAGTCCGCCGGGCGCCCGGACCGACCCGCTGCCGGCGGACGCGCCGGAGCCGCTGGCGGACGCCCTGATCGCGCGACTTGCCGACCCCCGGCGCCGGGCTCTTCTGCTCATCGGCCGAACCCGGCAGGGCGACGGCTTTCGCCTGCAGATCCGGGCCGAGAATCGCACCCTGGACGGGAGCGGACGCCTGAACGAGTCCGGGCCCGCCGTCGTCCGGACCACCGCCCCGGCGGCCGAGATGGTGCAGGCGCTGCGCGAGGCCGGGCTGGCCGCGGAGGCGACCTCGGAAGCTGAGGCCGATCCCGGCAGCTATCTGCTCTACCGGGTGCTGTCCGCGCTGCCGGACCAGGCCGACGCGCCTTCCGTCGCGCTGTTGAGAGCGCCGCTCGATGCGCCCGACGCCGCCGTGCAGAAGGCGGTCAAGGCCGCCGCCCAGGCGATGGCCCTGCATCTCTCGCCCCTGCCCCGGTCGCGCGCGGTCTAGTTCAGCCGCCTCCGCAGCGGGAGGGCCGCCAGCAGACCGGCCGCGGCCATCACGGCCATCGCGCCGTAGCCGCCCGCTCCCCAGCGGTCGTACAGCGGTCCGGAGACCACGGTGGCGCCGCCGATGAGGATCCCCGCCGACAGCACGGAAGAGAGGGTCTGGGCGGCCGTCTGCGCGTCGCGGGGAGCGAGCCGCTCGACGATCTGGACGCCGGCGAGGAAGGTGGCGGCGAAGGTCAGGGCGTGCAGGGCCTGGAGCGGCCACAGCAGCCACAGCGGCGGCGCGAAGGCCATGGCGCTCCAGCGCGCCACGGCGGCCAGGCATCCCGCCACGAGCAGAGCCCACGGACCGATGCCGGCCCGGCGGCGCCACGGCTCGAACAGCCACATGAGAGCGATCTCGACGACCACGCCGAAGGCCCACAGCTGGCCGATCGTGGCTTCGCTGATCCCCTGCGCCTTCCAGAGGATGGCCGAGAAGGCGTACTGGAAGGCGTGGGCGGCCTGGACGGCGCCGACGGCGAAGATGGCGGTCATGAAGACGGGGTTGACCAGCAGCCGGCCCACGCCCCGGAAGCGCTCGCGGCCCCGCAGGGGCGCCCCCTCCCCGACCGGTTCGGCCGGCAGGACGAGGACGCCGGCGACCGCGATGGCGAGGCCCAGGGCCGTGACCCAGGCGACCACGAGGTCGGCCGGGGCCGTCACCAGCAGGGCTCCGACGCCGACGTTGGCGGCGACGAAGGCGGCCGAGCCGCACCCGCGCGGCAGGGCGAAGGTGAAGCCGTGGCGGGCGGCGAGCCGAAGCGTCAGGACGTCGGACAGCGGGATCAGGGCCGCCGCGGCGCTCGCCCCGACGAACCAGCAGACCGCCCGGACCGCGAAGACGTCGGTCAGGCCCGCGCCCGCATAGCCGGCGGCCATGACCGCGCCGAGCAGGGCGATCGGCGCGCGACGGGTGCGGAAGCCGTCGGCCCACACCGCCAGCAGGGGACCGGTGACCACCCTGCCCAGCATCGGCGCCGCCAGCAGGGCCCCGATTTCCGCGCCGCCCAATCCCTGGGCGCGAAACCACAGACCGGCGAACGGGAGGCTGACCCCGGTGGCGCCGAAGAGCAACACATACTGCAAAGCCATGCGGGCGGCGGCGTTCATTCGGGCGCGCATAGCAGACGCGGCGGATTCTGTCGGCTAGCGTAACCGGATGAGGGGGAATCGCGTTCTCGCCGCCTTCGCGGCCCTGAACGGCGCCGTGGCTGTCGGCCTCGGCGCCTTCGCCGCGCACGGCGCGGGGCCGGTCGTGAAGACCCTGCTGACCACCGGCGCGCACTACCAGCTGGCCCACGCCCTGCTGGCCCTGGTCTGCGCCCTGTGGGCGGCGGGCGGCCGGCTCGGGAGCGCGGCCGGCTGGCTGGCGGCGACCGGCGGACTGGTCTTCGCCCTCGCCCTGTCCTCCATCGGCCTGCTCGGCCTCGCCTTCATGGGAGCCGTGGCGCCCATAGGCGGGGTCCTGATGATCGCGGCTTGGCTTTTGCTGGCCGTTGCCGCATTCCGGCCCACAATCCCTTCCGCCTGAGCCCGCAGAAAGACCGATTGAGTATGGCCTTCCCCGCGCCTGAAGCCCCGCGCCGCGACCTGTTCCCCGAAATCGAGCCCTACGCCACCGGCTATCTGCAGACCGGCGGCGTGCACGAGGTCTGGTACGAGGAATGCGGCAATCCGCAGGGCCTCCCCGTGGTGGTGCTGCACGGCGGCCCCGGCGGCGCGGTCAACCCGGGAATGCGGCGCTATTTCGATCCGGCGAAGTACCGCATCGTCCTGTTCGACCAGCGCGGCTGCGGCAAGAGCCGGCCGAACGCCTCGCTGGAGGACAACACCACCTGGACCCTGATCGAGGACATCGAGCGGCTGCGCGAGCTTCTGGGCATCGACAAGTGGGTGGTGTTCGGCGGCAGCTGGGGCTCCACCCTGTCGCTGGCCTACGCCATCACCCATCCGGAGCGGGTCTCCGCCCTGGTGCTGCGCGGCATCTTCCTGCTGACCCGGCCGGAGCTGCGCTGGTTCTACCAGGACGGCGCCTCGCACATCTTCCCGGACGCCTGGGAGCGGTTCATCGCCCCGATCCCGGAGGACGAACGCCACGACCTGATGGGCGCCTACTACAAGCGCCTGACCGGCGACGACCGCGCCGAGCGCGAGCGCTGCGCCGTGGCCTGGTCGAGCTGGGAGGGCGAAACCGTCAGCGTCCGGGGCCCGTCGGCCCGCCCGGACAAGTTCGCCGAGCCGGACTTCGCCGTCGCCTTCGCCCGGATCGAATGCTGGTACTTCGTCAACGGCGGCTTCTTCCCCGAGGAAGGCTGGCTGCTCAAGAACGTCGGCCGCATCCGCCACATCCCGTGCTGGATCGCCCAGGGCCGCTTCGACGTGGTCACGCCGATGACCAGCGCCTGGGCCCTGCACCGGGCGTGGCCGGAGGCGAAGCTGGACGTCATCGGCGACGCCGGCCACGCCTCGAGCGAGCCCGGCATCATCGACAGCCTCGTGCGCGGCACGGACTGGGCGGCGTCGCTGTAGCCGGGTCGTCAGGCGGCGGGTTGAGGCGTCTGCTCCGGCCGACTGCGCCGCCCCCTCCTGATCGCTTCGCGATCTGTCCTCCCCATTCGCCTCAGCTCATGGGGAGGTGAGTCCGGCGCGCTCGCCTCACCTCCCCACGCCGTGGGGAGGGGGACCGCGCGAAGCGCGGTGGAGGGGGCGGCGCGGGCCGTGGGCCGTTAAAGCCCCAGCGTCTTCAGGACCGGGCGAAGGCTCCGCTGTCCGGCCCCGGGGCTACTTCGGATTGGTGCTGCGGACCATTTCCGAGAGCTGGAAGCCGATGCGGCGGGCCTCGCGCTCCTCCGGCTTCTTGCGCGCGTTCAGCAGCACGTTGATCTGGGCGTAATGCTGGATGAGGCGGACCGGGCGACCGTCCGGGTTCTTGCCGGTGAAGAGGATGAAGTCCGGGCCCCAGAAGCCGACGTCCTCGATCTGCATGGTGCCGTCGCCGGGCACGCCGACGATGTGGGCGGCGACCTCCTCGTCCTTGTCGAGGCTCTTCTCGAAGTCCTCGATCAGCTTCGAGAGCCGCACGAAAGCCCACTCGGCGGGGTTCTCGCGCATGCGCACGCCCTCGATGAGGGCGGCCTTCCGCTCGGGCGAGGCGGCCGGCAGCATGGGCTTGGGACAGGGCTGGTCGCCCCAGTCGGGAACGAACTTCGGCGGGGCGGAATCGGGCTTGGCGTCGGTCATGCCGGACCCTAACGCGCGAGGGGCCCGATCAGAACAACCCGTGCCCCTTGGGCAGTTCGGCGTAGCGGTGGACCCGGGTCGACAGGACCAGGCCGAAGCCGAACATCACCGTCATCATCGACGAGCCGCCGTAGGACAGCAGCGGCATGGGAACGCCCACGACCGGGGCCATGCCCATGACCATGGCCCCGTTGATCAGCACGAACAGGCCGAAGAAGGCGGTCATGCCGGCGGCGGCGAGCCGGCCGAAGTGGCTATGCGCCAGGGAGGCGATGCGCAGGGCGATGAGGATCGCGGCCACATAGCAGGCGATCACGGTGAAGGAGCCGACGAAGCCGAACTCCTCGGCCACGGTCGAGAAGATGAAGTCGGTGTGTCGCTCCGGCAGGAATTCCAGCTGGCTCTGGCTGCCCAGTCCGTACCCCTTGCCGAGCAGGCCGCCCGACCCGAGGGCGATCTTGGACTGGATGATGTTGTAGCCCGTGCCGGACGGATCGGCCTCCGGATTGAGGAAGGTCAGCACCCTGTTGCGCTGGTATTCGTGCATGCCGAACATCACGAACGGCGGAATGGCGACAGCGGCGGCGCCGGCCGCGGCGGCGATGACCCGCCAGCTGAGGCCGGCCATGAACATGACCGCCGCGCCGGTCAGGCCGATGATCATGGCCGAGCCCAGATCCGGCTGCTTGGCCACGAGCAGGAACGGCAGGCCGATCATGCCGGCCGGGAACAGCAGCTTCCACGACCAGCGCGCCTCCTGGGCGGTGTGGTTGTGGTACCAGCGGGCCAGGGCGAGGACGAGGCCGATCTTCATGAACTCGGCCGGCTGGATGCGGATGAAGCCCAGATTCAGCCAGTTCCGCGCGCCGCCCGCCGTATAGCCGAGGGGCGTGAACTCGATCATCAGGACGAGGAGCAGCAGCACCCCGTACAGCGGATAGGCGGCGCGGAACCACCATTTCGGGTGCACCATGGCGAGGGCCAGCATGGCGACCAGCAGGGCGCCGAAGCGCAGCAGATGCTTGGCCGCCCACGGCTGCCACTGGCCGCCGGCGATGGAATAGAGCATGGCCGCGCCGACGGAGGCGATGAGGGCCAGCAGGCCGATCAGACGCCAGTCGAGCTCGGCGATCTTGGTCGACAGCCGGTCGCGCTCGCCGGGGCGGGTCAGGGCGGAAGCGGTCATCGGGGCGGCTCCGCCAGATAGGGTCGAGGACCGTCGACGGCCGGAGCCGGAGGCGGGGCCGGCGCGGGCGTGGGCTGACCCGCGTCGGC
>JAFAEC010000035.1 GCA_023424215.1 Pseudomonadota bacterium | reverse complement strand
TGCACGGGGTAGTACAGCAACGCGTTGCGATCCTCGAACACCGGGAGCATCGCCTTGCGGCTCGACGCCGTCCAGCCGCCGAATACTGCTGCGACACAGTCGGTGCTGATGAGCTTTTCGGCCTTCTCCGCAAATACGGTCGGCTCCGACGCGCCGTCCTCGGCGACGATCTGGATCTGCTTGCCGAGTACGCCGCCGTCCGCGTTGATCTCCTCCACGGCGAGCGCGATCGAGTCGCGCCCGGTGACTTCGGAGATCGCCATCGTGCCCGAGAGCGAGTTCAGCGAGCCAACCTTGATGGTGTCGCCCGAGGTGTCGACACAGGAGGTGCCGCCGGATGCGCCCGCGGAGGTATCGGCGGTGTCACCCGCTCGGCTTCCGCATGCGGTCAGGACGAGACCGACGGCGACCAGTGCGGCAGGCGCCGCGACGGCGCGAGTGGCGAACTTGGACCTGGCAACTGACATGAAGGTGCCCTTCCTTCGAAGGTGGGACCGGAGAGGACCGGTGTATCCGGCGGCGTATACAACTCTGTATCCGCGAGGCCAAACCTTAGAAGGGCGTTGTTGCGTCGGAATATCTCTCGGTCACAGTTGTATGACGCGGGTGACGACTGTGTTACATCGTGCTTACAGGCGGGCGCAGCGCGCGGTGACGTGCCTGTCAGCGCACGAGGTAGGGCGACACCGAACTGCGGTGCTCGTTGATGTCGATCTCCTTGCCCAGCGGCGGGAAGGCCCGTTGCGGGCAGTTCACGCGTTCGCACACCCGGCAGCCCGAACCGATGGGGGTGCCGGGATTGCTCTCGTCGAGGTCGAGTCCGTCGGCGTAGACGAGTCGATGGGCGTGGCGCAGTTCGCAACCCAGCCCGATCGCGAACGTCTTGGACGGCTGCCCGTAGCGGGCGGCGCGACGTTCGACGGTGCGCGCGACCCACAGGTACCGTCGCCCGTCGGGCATCTGCGCGATCTGCGTCATGATCTTGCCCGGGTAGGCGAACGTCTCGTACACGTTCCACAGCGGGCAGGTGCCGCCGCTCGTCGAGAAGTGGAATCCGGTGGCGGACTGCCGCTTCGACATGTTGCCGGCGCGATCGACCCGGACGAACGAGAACGGGACGCCGCGCAGTTTGGGGCGCTGCAACGTCGACAGGCGATGGGCGATCGTCTCGTAGCTCACGCCGTAGAACGCGGAGAGCCGCTCGATGTCGTATCGGAAGTTCTCGGAGATCTCGTGGAACTGGGTGTAGGGCAGGAGCAGCGCCGCTGCCCAGTAGTTGGCGAGGCCGAGGCGGGCGAGTGTCCGCGACGCGTCGCTCGTGAACGAACCTTCGTCGACGAGGCGGTCGATGAGATCACCGCATTCGAGGTAGGCCAGTTCGATGGCGAGCTTGAACACCTGCTGACCGCCCGACAGCTGCGGGGCCACCTCGAGGATTCTGGTCTCCGGGTCGTAGCGGTGCAGGATGTTCTCGCCGAGGTCGATGCGCTTGACGATCTGGACGTCGTGCGCGGTGGTCATGCGCTTGGCGATCTCGCCGCCGACGTCGCCCCGGTGGAACCGGATCCGGTTGGCGAGTTCTTCGGCTGCCGTGTCCAGGTCGTGCAGATAGTTGTGACGTAGGTAGAAGTAGTCGCGCACTTCTTCGTGCGGCATGGTGATGGCGCCGCTGCCGCTGCCGTCGCTGTAGCGGTCCTCGGTGGCCGCGGCGAGCTGGGCGGTGGTGTTCCGGAACCGGCGGTGCATGTTGACCATCGCCCGCGCCAGGTTGGGATGTGCCGCGACCATCTCCGCGATCTCCTGGGCGTCGGTCTCGATGCCCATCTCCTGGTCGAGCGCGACCTCTCGCATCTCCGCGATGAGCCGGGTGTCGTCCTGCGAGGAGAAGAACGTCGTGTCGACGCCGAACACTTCGCTGATCCGTAACAGGACCGGCACGGTGAGCGGCCGGACGTCGTGCTCGATCTGGTTCAGGTAACTGGCGGAGATCTCGAGCGTCTTGGCGAGCGCGGCCTGGCTCAGTCCCCGCTCGGTGCGCAACTGGCGCAAGCGGGCGCCGACGAAGGTCTTGGCCATTCGCCCAGGGTAAAGGGCGACCGATTGCTTCGCAACGTCTCGTTCGCAGGTTGTTAATAACCGCGCCCCGTGCACTCTCCGAAGACGCCGGTCGACCACTCGGGCCGGTGTGAGTGCTCTCACAGGCAGGGGTTCCGACGGCGATCTCGGGCGGCAACCGGTTCCACGGAGTCCACCGGCGGGGAAGTCTCCGGTTCGGCGCATAAGCCGAGGTAGGAACCTACCGCCCGGTAACTAAGCCGAGGAAAAGTGACTCGTTGGCGTGGCCACTTATTTGCAACCTTTGCAAGCGGTGGCGCGAACCTAGCCAAGATTGGCATTAGCAACAGGTAGACGGGGTTTTTCGGCTGTGTCATTGTCATGGAGTACATCCGAAAGGAACGCAAAGGGTGTGAAGCCGTACGCATGTACTGCTGAACAGCCGAAGCGGATTCAGATCGAGAGAGTGGAGCTTTGATGTCGACCACCGGCACCCCGAGGACCGCTGAGGAAATTCAGAAGGACTGGGACACCAACCCCCGCTGGAACGGGGTTACCCGCAACTACACGGCCGAGCAGGTCGTGAAGCTGCAGGGCACCGTCGTCGAAGAGGCCACGCTCGCGCGTCGCGGCTCCGAGATCCTCTGGGATCTCGTTAACAACGAGGACTACATCAACTCCCTGGGCGCCCTCACCGGCAACCAGGCTGTGCAGCAGGTCCGCGCCGGCCTCAAGGCCATCTACCTGTCCGGCTGGCATGTTGCCGGCGACGCGAACCTGTCGGGTCACACCTACCAGGACCAGTCGCTGTACCCGGCGAACTCGGTGCCGCAGGTTGTGCGCCGTATC
>JAFAEC010000020.1 GCA_023424215.1 Pseudomonadota bacterium | reverse complement strand
ACTACCCGACCGTGCCCAAGGGCACCGAACGCCTGCGCTTCACCCCCTCGCCCAACCACGACGACGCCATGATGGACGACCTCGTCCGCGCCATGGACAAGCTCTGGACACGCTGCAACGTGGCGCGCCGCCCGGTCGCCGCCTGAGGGCATGAGCGAGGGTCGGGGCCCGCTGCCGCTCGAGGCCTGGCCGTCCCACCGCGCCTTCGTGGGCCAGCCGCAACGATACGACGTCGCCGGCGCATCGCAGTTCGCCCTGCTGTTCCTGCTTGGGCTACGCGAGCATCATCGCCTCCTGGACTTCGGCTGCGGTTCCCTGCGCCTCGGCCGGCTCGCCATCCCTTACCTCCAGCCTGACCGCTATTTCGGCATCGAGCCCGAGCCGGGTCTGGTCGAGGCCGGCTTCGCCCACGAACTGGGCGAGGACGCCCGGACCCTGAAGCGGCCGCGCTTCGACGCCAACCGCGACTGGCGCGTCGACGTGTTCGGCGAGCGGTTCGACTTCATCCTGGCCCAGTCGGTGTTTTCGCACGCCGGAGAAGAGCCGGCGGCCCGGGCCCTGGCCGGCTTCGCCGGCAGCCTGGCGCCCGGCGGCCTGATCGTCGCGAACTGGCTGCTCGGACCGGAGACGGCGGGGCCGTCGGCGGCGACAACCGACTGGGTCTATCCCGGATTCGTCGAGTTCAGCCCGGCCCGGGTCGCGGCCCTCGCCGTGCTTGCCGGCCTCCATGTGCGCGCCTGCCCGTGGCCCCACCCGGCCCTGAACTGGTTCGTGATGGCCCGCGAGGAGTCCGCCCTGCCGTCGCGCAGCCAGATGGCCGCGTTGCAGGTGGGCATGCCGCGATGGGACTGACGGGCGGCTCCGGCGACCGCGACGAGATCATCGTCGAATTCACCCGGACGGGCGCCTGGCTCAGGTGCGCCGCCGTGCACGCGGCGACCGGGATCGAGGTCTCGGCGGTGGGGCCGGCCGCCGAGCCGCGAGCCCTTGAACGCATCGCGGTGGCCAAGCTGAAACGGGCCCTTCTGTCGCGGTGACCCACAAGATGTTGTGGGGCAGGGTCCCGGAGCGTAAATGAAACGCCGCAACTCCGGGGATTCCAGTGACCGCCTTCACCCATGACGCCTTCTTCGCCAAGCCCCTCGCCGAGGCCGATCCGGACGTGTTCGGCGGCATCCAGGGCGAGCTGAAGCGTCAGCAGGAGCAGATCGAGCTGATCGCCTCCGAGAACATCGTCTCGAAGGCGGTGCTGGAGGCGCAGGGGTCGGTGCTGACCAACAAGTATGCCGAGGGCTATCCCGGCCGGCGCTACTACGGCGGCTGCGAATATGTCGACGTCACCGAAAACCTCGCCCGCGAGCGCGCCAAACAGCTGTTCGACTGCGCCTTCGCCAACGTCCAGCCGCACTCGGGGGCGCAGGCGAACCAGGCGGTGTTCCAGGCTCTGCTGACGCCCGGAGACACCTTCCTCGGCATGGACCTTGCCTGCGGCGGCCACCTGACCCACGGCTCCCCGGCCAACCAGTCCGGCAAGTGGTTCCGGCCGGTGACCTACAAGGTCCGCGAGGACGACCATCTGATCGACTACGATCACGTGGCGCAGATGGCCGAGCAGGAGAAGCCGAAGCTCATCCTCGCCGGCGCCAGCGCCTACAGCCGCCACATCGACTTCGCCCGCTTCCGCGAGATCGCCGACAGCGTCGGTGCGTACCTGATGGTCGACATGGCCCACTATGCGGGCCTGGTGGCCGGCGGGGTCTATCCCGACCCGCTGCCGCACGCCCATGTGGTGACCACCACCACTCACAAGACCCTGCGCGGCCCGCGCGGCGGCATGGTGCTGTCCAACGACGTGGAACTGGGCAAGAAGATCAATTCGGCCGTCTTCCCCGGCCTGCAGGGCGGCCCGCTGGAGCACGTCATAGCCGCCAAGGCGGTGGCCTTCGGCGAGGCGCTGAAGCCCGAGTTCAAGGCCTATGCCCGGCAGGTGGTGACCAATGCGCAGGCGCTAGCCGCCGTGCTGGTGGAACGCGGCGCGGCCATCGTCTCGGGCGGCACCGACAGCCACCTGATGCTGGTCGACTTGCGGCCCAAGGGCGTCACCGGCAAGGCCACCGAGGCGGCGCTCGAGCACGCCCTGATGACCTGCAACAAGAACGGCGTGCCGTTCGACACCGCGCCCTTCACCGTCACCTCCGGCGTCCGCCTCGGCACCCCCGCCGGCACCACCCGCGGCTTCGGCGCGGCCGAGTTCGAGCAGGTCGGCCACTGGATCGCCGACGTCATCGACTCGATGAAGGGCGGCGACGAGGCTGACGCGGCTGTCTCGCAGCGGGTGGCCGACGAGGTGCGCGAGCTCACCCGCCGCTTCCCGATCTACGGATGATGCGCCGATGAAGTGCCCCTTCTGCGGAAACCCGGACACCCAGGTGAAGGACAGCCGCCCGTCCGATGACGGCGCGGCCATCCGGCGCCGGCGGTCCTGTCCGCAGTGCAGCGGGCGCTTCACCACCTTCGAACGGGTGCAGCTGCGCGAACTGGTCATCCTCAAGCGCAACGGCCGCCGCACGCCCTTCGACCGCGACAAGCTGGAGCGTTCGCTCGGCATCGCCCTGCGCAAGCGGCCGGTGCAGCCGGAACAGATCGAGCAGCTGGTCAGCCGCATTGTCCGCCAGCTGGAGAGCCTCGGCGAGACCGAGATCCCGTCCTCGACCGTCGGCGACTTCATCATGAAGGCGCTGAAGAGCGTCGATGAGGTCGCCTATGTCCGCTACGCCTCGGTCTACAAGGACTTCCGCCACACCGGCGATTTCGCCCGCTTCCTCGGCGCGGAAGGCCTGAACGAAGGGGGCCTGGACGACGAGTCCGGCCCGCGCTGATGCGCCCCTTGGTTACCCTCAAGCTGGCGACGTCCCTCGACGGGCGGATCGCCACGGCGACGGGCGAGTCGAAATGGATCACCGGCGAGGCCGCGCGGCTGCAGGGGCATCGTCTGCGCGCGGCCCACGACGCCATCCTCGTCGGCGTGGAGACGGTGCTCGCCGACGACCCCGAACTGACCGCCCGCCTGCCGGGGCGTCCGGTCGATCAGCCGTTGCGCGTGGTGCTGGACAGCCGTCTGCGGACACCGCCGACCGCGAAGGTGGCTGGGGGCGACACCCTGATCCTCACGGCGACGGAGGCTGTCCCGGTCGGCGCGGCGCGGGTCGAGCGGGTGGACGCGCCCGACGGCCGCCCGGCGCCGGCGGCCGCCCTGCGCGCCATTCAGCGTGCGGGGGCGCAATCCGTCCTCATCGAGGGCGGCGGCCAGGTGGCGGCGTCCTTCCTGCGCGCCGGCCTCGTCGATCGGCTGGAGTGGTTCCGCGCGCCGCTCCTGCTCGGCGGGGACGGCCGGCCCTGCGTGGCGGCGCTGGCGCTTGCAAAGCTGGACGACGCCCCCAAGTTCCGGCGTCTGTCGGCCGAACCGCTGGGCGACGACCTGTGGGAACGCTACGAGCGCATCTGAATGTTCACCGGCATCGTCACTGACATCGGCCGCGTCCGGAAGGTCGAACAGACCCCGCGCGACCGGCGCTACGAGATCGAGACTGCCTGGGACACGGCGGCGATCGACCTCGGCGCCTCGATCAGCCACGCCGGCTGCTGCCTGACCGTGACCGGGAAGGGCCCCGGCTGGTTCGCGGTGGAGGTCTCGAACGAGACCCTGTCGAAGACCACTCTCGGTGGATGGAAGGCGGGCGACCGGGTCAATCTCGAACGGGCCGCGAAGCTCGGCGACGAACTGGGCGGCCACATCGTCTCCGGCCATGTCGACGGTCTCGGCCAAGTGGTCTCGGTGACGCCCGAGGGCGGCTCGCACCGCATCGAGATCGAGGTGCCCGAGCCCCTGCATCGCTTCATCGCCCCGAAGGGCTCGATCACCGTCGACGGCGTTTCGCTGACGGTGAACGCCGTGGAAGGCCGAACCTTCGGCGTCAACATCATCCCGCACACTTGGCAGGCCACCACCCTCGGCGCCCTGAAACCGGGCGACGCCGTCAATCTCGAGATCGACATGCTGGCGCGATACCTCGCGCGGTGGCAGGAGACGGCGTGATGCAATTGGCCGCGAACATGAACGACAGCCCGATAAGCCCCATCGAGGACATTCTCGAGGACGCCCGCAACGGCAAACCCTACATCCTCGTCGACGCCGAGGACCGCGAGAACGAGGGCGATGTCATCATCCCGGCCCAGTTCGCCACGCCGGACCAGATCAACTTCATGGCCCGCCACGCCCGCGGCCTGATCTGTCTGGCCATCACCGCCGACCGCGCCCGCCAGCTGCGCCTGCCGCCGATGTCGGCCGAGAACCGCGAGAGCATGGGCACGGCCTTCACCGTCTCGATCGAGGCGAGGGAAGGGGTGACGACCGGCATCTCCGCCGCCGACCGCGCCCGCACCGTCCAGGTCGCCGCCGACCCGACCCGGGGCGCCGACGACATCGTCTCTCCCGGCCACGTCTTCCCCCTGGTCGCCCGCGACGGCGGGGTGCTGGTCCGCACCGGTCATACCGAGGCGGCCGTGGACATCTCGCGCATGGCCGGCCTGACCCCGGCCGGGGTCATCTGCGAGATCATGAACGAAGACGGCACCATGGCGCGGATGCCCGATCTCGTCGCCTTCGCCCAGCTGCACGGGCTTAGGATCGGCACCATCGCCGACCTGATCGCCTACCGCCGCCGCACCGAGCGGCTGGTCGAGCGGGTCATGGATACGCCGTTCGAGAGCGTCCACGGCGGCCCGTTCCGCCTGATGCTGTACCGCAACGTCATCGAGGGCGTGGAGCATGTCGCTCTCGTCCACGGCAAGATCGAACCGGGCAAGCCGACGCTGGTGCGCATGCACCAGGTCGATTTCGCCGCCGACCTGCTGGGCCACATCGAGGCGCGGCAGGCCTACATCCCGAAGGCGCTGCAGGCGATCAGCCAACACAAGGGGGCGGGGGTGACGGTCTTTCTCCGTGACCCTGAGCTGCGCGGCCTCGCCGAGCGGCTGGCCGGCGGCGACAAGCCCACGGCCATCGATCGCTCGATCCGCAACTACGGGGTCGGCGCCCAGATCCTCAAGGATCTGGGGGTGCGAGACATGATCGTGTTGAGTTCGACCCGTCCCAACCCGGCGGCGCTGGAGGGCTACGGCCTGCGGATCGTCGGCTGGCGGGACATGGACGGGGAGGACCACGCGTGAGCGACACCCTTCGTGTGCTGGTCGTCGAGGCGCGCTTCTACGATGACCTCGCCGACGCCCTGCTGGACGGCGCGACCGACCTCCTGCGTGCGCGGGGGGTGCAGTATGACGTCGTGACGGTTCCGGGCGCCCTTGAGGTGCCGCCCGCCATCGCCCTGGCCGAGGAGGCGGGCCGCTACCCGACCGCCCCGCGCTACGACGGCTACGTCGCCCTCGGCTGCGTCATCCGGGGCGAGACCTATCATTTCGAGATCGTCTCGGATCAGTCCGCCGCCGGGCTGATGCAGCTCGGGCTCAAGGGCCTGGCCATCGGCAACGGCATCCTGACCACCGAGGATGAGGAGCAGGCCTGGGCGCGCGCGCGGCGGAGCGAGGGCGACAAGGGGGGCGGGGCCGCGCGCGCCTGCCTCGACCTCATTGCGCTGCGCAAGCGGCTGCGGGTAGGACTGGGCTCGTGACCGAACCCAACAGCCTCCAGTCCGTCCTCGAGCAACTCGCCGAGGCCGAGAAGTCCCGCGCCGAGCCCGAGCTCACCTCCCGACAGCGCCGGGCCCGCACGGTCGCGCGCCTCGCCGCCGTCCAGGCGCTCTACCAGATGGAGCTGGCCGGCGAGGGGGTCGAGACGGTGATCAGCGAGTTCGCCAACCATCGCTTCGACGCCGACATCGAGGGCCAGCCGCTGGCCGAGGCTGACGAGGCGTGGTTCGCCGACGTGGTCCGGGGCGTGGTCGAGCGCCAGCGCGATGTCGACGCCGCGATCAAGGCGCGCCTGGCCTCCAACTGGCGGCTGGAGCGTATCGACTCCACCCTGCGAGCCCTCCTGCGGGCCGGAGCGTGGGAACTGCGCGAGCGCCGGGAGGTCCCGAAGGAGATCGTCATCGACGAGTACGTCGAGCTGGCCAAGGCCTTCTTCGACGACGCCGAGGCGAGGTTCGTCAACGCCGCGCTGGACGGTGTCGCCCGGGACGTGCGCGGCCAGGCCGGATAGGCCCGATGTCGGCCCTCGACGTCGCCGGGGAGTTCGAGACCATACGACGCCTTCTGGCGCCGCTCGCTCATCCTGAGTGGGGCAGGGGCCTGATCGACGACGTCGCGGTCCTGCCCGGTCGGCCGGGGTACGATCTCGTCCTGACCAAGGACGTCATCGTCGAGGGGGTGCACTTTCTCCCGAGCGACCCGCTGGACACGGTCGCGCGCAAGCTGCTGCGGGTAAATCTGTCCGACCTCGCCAGCAAGGGCGCCGAGCCTTTCGGCTATCTGCTCGCCTGCGGCTGGTCGGAGCGCTGCGGCTGGCCCGAGCGATCGACCTTCGTCGACGGGCTGCGGGCCGACCAGAAGGCGTATGGGGTCTGGCTGCTGGGAGGAGATACGGTCGTGACGCCGGGCCCGGCGAGCTTTTCGCTCACGGCTCTCGGCTGGACGCCGAAAGGGCAGACCGTGTCGCGGGCGGGTGCCCGACCGGGCGATCTGGTCTTCGTCACCGGCGCCATAGGCGACGGCTGGCTGGGGCTTCAGGCGCTTCAGGGCAGGCTGTCCCTGGACCCCGAGCGGTTGGGCGCGCTGGCCGACCACTATCGGACCCCGACGCCTCCGGTGGCCTTCGCGCCGGTGATCCGCGAGCATGCCACCGCTGCCCTGGACGTCTCCGACGGGCTGATCGCCGATCTCGGTCACCTCGCGGCCGCCAGCGCCGTCGGGCTCGAGATCGACCTCGAGTTGACCCCCCTGTCGGCCGCGGGCTCCGCCTGGTTCGGGGGACGTGTGGACCCGCAGGCGGCGCTTGAAAGCCTGGTCACCGGCGGCGACGACTACGAGATCGCCTTCACCGTCGCGGCGCGCGACGAGGAGGCCGTGCGCCGGGAAGCCGGACAACATCATGTTCGCCTGACCCGAATCGGACGTGTGGTCGCCGGCTCAGGGGTGACGGCGCGCTTCGCGGGCCAGCCGGTGAGCTTTGCGAAGACCGGCTTCACCCACGGCTGACAACGAAATCTCAACGGCCCCGCCGCAGAATGCTGACATGCGTCGCCGGGACCTCATCGCCGCCCCTGTCGCCCTGGCCGCCGCCCCGGCCGCGGCCGGCGAAGCCGAACGTGCGAGCGGGGCCACGCTGAATATCTCCGGCGTCGGGCTGCCGGTGATCGCCGGGGGACGGCTGCGCAATTACGTCTTCGTCTCGCTGCGGCTCCATCTCGGAGGATCGGCGACGCCCGAATCCATGCGGCTGAAGGAGCCCTTCCTGCGCGACGCCCTCGTTCGCGCCGGGCACCGCACCCCCTTCGTGGTCGCCGACGACTGGACCCGTCTCGATGAAACGGCCCTCTCCGCCAGCCTGATGCGCGCCGCCGCCGGAATCGCCGGTCGGGGCGCCGTCGCGCGGGTCGAGGTCGTGAGTCAGGCCCCAAGGCGTCGGACCGGCGTCCGCGCCGGCTGATCGCCGTTCACCAACCCTGTTGCTTCCCCCCGACGCATTTGGCACGTTTCCGCCGCAATTCCCCAAGGACGCAACACGCGTCCGTCGCGCACGGGGGGACCGGAAGGCGGTGAGAGGCGAAAACGCCCCCCGCGCCAAGGGGCCGGGCGCCTCAATAGACAGGGTTTGGAAACACCATGAGTAGCTATCTGTGGCTTGTCATAGCCGCAGGCGGACTGGGGGTGCTTTACGGAGCCGTCCAGACCGCCGCCTTGATGAAGGCCTCCACCGGCACCGACCGGATGCGCGAGATCGCGGCGGCCATCCAGGAAGGCGCCTCCGCCTATCTGCGCCGCCAGTACACCACCATCGGGATCGTCGGCGTGGTCATCCTGATCGCCGCCTGGCTGCTGATCGGACCGTGGGCCGCCATCGGCTTCCTGATCGGCGCCGTGCTCTCGGGGGCCGCCGGCTTCGCCGGCATGTTGATCTCGGTCCGCGCCAACGTCCGGACCGCCCAGGCCGCCTCCGAGAGCCTGTCCAAGGGTCTGGACCTGGCGTTCCGGTCGGGGGCCATCACCGGCATGTTCGTGGCCGGCGGGGCCCTGCTCGGCGTGGCCGGCTACTTCGCCTTCCTGACCCTCGGCGCGGGCTTCGATCCGACCAGCCGCGAGGTCATCGACGGCCTGGTCGCCCTGGGCTTCGGCGCCTCGCTGATCTCCATCTTCGCCCGCCTGGGCGGCGGCATCTTCACCAAGGGCGCCGACGTCGGCGGCGACATGGTGGGCAAGGTCGAGGCCGGCATTCCCGAAGATGACCCCCGCAACGCCGCGACCATCGCCGACAACGTGGGCGACAACGTCGGCGACTGCGCCGGCATGGCCGCCGACCTGTTCGAGACCTATGCGGTGACGACGGTCGCGACCATGGTGCTGGCGGCGATCTTCTTCCGCGGCCAGCCCTATGTCGAAGCCATGATGCTGCTGCCGTTGCTGATCTGCGCGGTCTGCATCGTCACCTCGGTGATCGGCTCGTTCTTCGTCCGGCTCGGCAAGTCGCAGAACATCATGGGCGCCCTCTACCAGGGGCTTATCGTCACCGGCGTCCTGTCCATCGCCGCCATCTTCGGCCTGTTCCAGTACCTGCGCGGTCAGGACATCCTCGGTCCGGTGGTGACCTCGGGCGGCCTGACGATCGAGCCGATGAGCCTGTTCTGGTCGGGTATGGTCGGCCTGGCGGTCACGGCGGCGATCGTGGTGATCACCGAATACTACACCGGCACCAACTACCGCCCGGTGAAGTCGGTCGCCAACGCCTCCGTCTCCGGTCACGGCACCAACGTCATCCAGGGCCTGGCCATGTCGCTGGAATCGACGGCCCTGCCGGCGCTGACCATCATCGTCGGAATCGTGGCCACCTATCAGCTGGCCGGCCTGTTCGGCATCGCCATCGCGACCACGACCATGCTCGGCGTGGCGGGGATGATCGTGGCCCTGGACGCCTTCGGTCCGGTCACCGACAACGCCGGCGGCATCGCCGAGATGGCAGGGCTTCCGTCGGATGTCCGCACCTCGACCGACGCGCTGGACGCGGTGGGCAACACCACCAAGGCGGTGACCAAGGGCTACGCCATCGGTTCCGCTGGCCTCGGCGCCCTGGTGCTGTTCGCCGCCTACACTGAGGACCTGAAGCACTTCGCCGCCGAGGCGGCGCCGGGCAGCTTCTTCGACGGCCTCGGCGCGGTCGCCTTCGACCTCGCCAATCCCTACGTCGTCGTCGGCCTGCTGTTCGGCGGCCTGCTGCCCTTCCTGTTCGGCGGTCTGTCGATGACGGCGGTCGGCCGCGCGGCCGAGTCGGTCGTGGCCGAAGTGCGCCGCCAGTTCCGGGAGAACCCGGGGATCATGACCGGCGAGGTCAAGCCGGAGTACGGCCGGGCCGTGGACATCCTGACCGGGGCGGCGATCCGCGAGATGATCGTGCCGTCGCTGCTGCCGGTGCTGTCGCCGATCGTCCTGTTTGTGGTCGTGCTGATGATCCAGCCGGAGAAGGCCAACGCCTTCGCCGCCCTCGGGGCCATGCTGATGGGGGTGATCGTCACCGGCCTGTTCGTGGCCATCTCGATGACCTCGGGCGGCGGAGCCTGGGACAACGCCAAGAAGGTGATCGAGGAAGGCTTCACCGATCGCAGCGGCGTCGTCCACGGCAAGGGGTCAGAGGCCCACAAGGCCGCTGTCACCGGCGACACGGTCGGGGATCCCTACAAGGACACCTCCGGGCCGGCGGTGAATCCGATGATCAAGATCACCAACATCGTGGCGCTCCTGCTGCTGGCGGTGCTGGCGAGCGGCAAGATCGTCTGATCGCGGCTTCCGCAACGAAAGACGCCCCGGAGAGCGATCTCCGGGGCGTTTTCTATTCTGGGGAAGGACGAGGGCGGATCAGTCCGGCCGGCGCTGCCCGGGAATGTCTTCTTCGGTGCGCGGGAGCTGGCCGCGGGCGACGTTGCCCAGCAACTGCTCGATAATGGTCAGCTGGCGGCCGCGGGTCGGCGTCTCGCGATCGTTCATGGCGATCCGTTGACCGTCATCCAGGCCGAGGGTGCGCACGGCGGCGACCTGACCGGCGTCGTTGAAGGTGATCTCGGTGATCGACCGCTGGGTCACCTGCGGGCGGTTGTAGGTGTATTTCTCGGTCACCTGGCTCATGTAGTACCAGATGCTGTCGCTCTCGAAGGTCGAGGTGGTCGAGGGCGTGCCGAGTTTGGTCAGCACGGTCTCGCGCGTGTCGGTTCCGGCGACGATGTCGGTGGGCCGGGCGTCGACGGCCTGGAAGCCGTTCTGACCGACGACCGGCGCGCAGGCCGCCGTCAGGGCCGCGGCCGAAAGGGCGGCGATGAGGAGCTTGGAACGGTGCATGGGCCACGCCTGCGAGAGAACAAGGTCTTTGACCTAACCGGACCGGAGCCTTAGTTCAACGGCGCGGCGGAAAAGGGGCCGCGGATCATGCTCCAGAATCTGTTCCGGCCGCGACGCGGCCGGCTCGGCGAAAGCCTTTACGATCACGCGGTGCGTCAGGCCCGCCAGCCTGGGTTCTACATCCGGCTGGGCGTCGCGGACCGCATCGACGCGCGGTTCGAACTCTACACCCTGCACGTCCTGCTGCTGACCATGCGTCTGCGCGACGAGGGCGCGACGGGGGCGGAAGCGGGACAGGAACTGTTCGACACCTATGTGTCCGCCCTCGACCACGCCCTGCGCGAGCTCGGCGTCGGCGACATCTCGGTTGGCAAGAAGATGCGCAAGCTCGGCGAGGCGCTGTACGGCCGGATGAAGGCCTGGGAGACGGCGCTGCGCGATGAGGACGGGACGGCTCTCTCGCAGTCGCTGGCCCGCAACGTCTATGAGGATGAGACCTCCCCGAACGCGCCGCTTCTCGCGGAGTACGCCCTGAACAGCCGACGGACCCTCGCCATGCAGCCCTTTGATGCGGTCCTGTCGGCGCCGCAGTGGGCGGAGCTGGTCGCATGAGCCTGTCCGAACTCCCTTACAACGAGCCTGTGCGGCTGCATCAGATCGGGGCCGGACTGTCGCGAACCCTGACCCCGGACGCCGCGGCTCGCGCCCGAATCGCCAGGGCCCTGGACCTTGCGTCGCTCGACTTTCTCGAGGCCGAGATGAAGCTGACCCCGACCGCCTCCGGCTGGTCGCTGACCGGTCGGCTCCGCGCGCGTCTGGCGCAGACCTGCGGCGTCACCCTCGAACCGCTTCCGCTCGAGATCGACGACGACTTCTCGGTTTCCCTCGCCGAGGCCGGGGAGCCGGATGGGGACGAGATCGTCATCACCCTCGACGATGAATCGCCCGATCTGATCGAGGACGGCCGCATCGATCTCGGCCAGTACGCGGTCGAGCAACTGGCGCTCAGACTCGACCCGTTCCCCCGCAAGCCGGGGGCCGAGTTCGTCCAGCCTCCCGAGCCTGCCGAAATTTCGCCTTTCGCCGTGCTCAGGAAGCTGGGCTCCGACGACCAAGGTTGACGCAGCGTCCGCCCGGTTGCATCCCCCCGACGCGACGTTATCGTCGCGGCTGACCAGCGCCCCCGACGGCGGCGCGATGGAGTCGAAACGGCTTGCCTTCCCCCGTACTGATATCGCTTGACGCCATGGGCGGGGATCACGGTCCGCCGGTCGTGGTCGGCGGCGTCCGCGATTATCGCAAGCGCCATGGCGGCGAGGGCGTCCGCTTCCTGCTGCATGGCGACGAGGCGGCGCTGCGCGCGGAACTGACCAAGGCCGGCCTCGGCGACGACGTCTGCGAGATCCGGCACACCGACAAGGTGGTGGCCATGGGCGAGAAGCCCGCCACTGCCATGCGTCGGGGCAAGGGCTCCAGCCTGTGGAACGCCATCGAGGCGGTGAAGGCCGGCGAGGCCGCCGCTATCGTCTCGGCCGGCAACACCGGTGCCCTCATGGCCATCGCCAAGCTGATCCTGCGCATGTCCGCGCACGGCCTCGAGCGTCCCGCGATCGTGGCCAGCTGGCCGACGCTGCGCGGCGTGACGGCGGTGCTGGACGTCGGGGCCAACATCGAGAGCGACGCCGAGCAGCTGGTCGAGTTCGCCATCATGGGCGAGGCCTTCCACCAAGCGGTGCATGGCGTCGAGCGGCCGACCATCGGCCTGCTCAACGTCGGTTCGGAGGACATGAAGGGTCACGAGGAGGTGCGCGAGGCGGCGCGCATCCTGCGCGAGGGCGGCTTCGGTCTCGACTACCGGGGCTTCGTCGAGGGCACCGACATCGCCAAGGGGACGGTCGACGTCGTGGTCACGGACGGCTTCACCGGCAATATCGCCCTGAAGACGGCCGAAGGCGTGGCGCGGTTCATCTCCGCCCTGCTGAAGGAGGCGCTGACCTCCGGTCCCGTCGCCAAGGTCGGCGCCCTGCTGGCCCTGCCGGCGCTGCGGCGCATGCAGCAGCGGATCGATCCCAGCGCCATCAACGGCGGGCCGCTGCTCGGCCTGAACGGCATCGTCGTGAAGAGCCACGGCGGCGCCGACGCGCGCGGCTTCGGCAACGCCATCCGCATCGCGGTGGAGCTGGCGCGCAGCGACTATCTGGCGAAGGTGGGCCACAGTCTGAACCGCCTCACCGCCGTGCTCGAACAGCCGCCGGCGTCCGCGCCGGACGCGGCCATGGAGACTTCCCAGTGAGCGTCATCCGCAGCGCCGTGACCGGCGTCGGCTCGTACCTGCCCGAACAGGTCGTCACCAACGCCGACCTCGCGAAGATCGTCGACACCTCGGACGAGTGGATCGTCGAGCGGACCGGAATCCGGCAGCGCCACAAGGCGCGCGAGGACGAGCCGACCAGCGATCTCGCCGTGGCCGCGGCCCACCGTGCGCTGGCCGACGCCGGCCGCACGCCCGCCGACGTCGACCTGATCGTGGTGGCGACCACCACCCCCGACATGACCTTTCCGGCCACGGCCTCCATCGTCCAGCGCAAGCTGGGCGTGCCGGTGTGCCCGGCCTTCGACGTCCAGGCCGTGTGCTCGGGCTTCGTCTACGCCCTCAGCGTGGCCGACGGCTTCGTCGCCCGCGGCATCTCGAAGTGCGCCCTCGTGATCGGCGCCGAGGAGATGACCCGGCTGATGGACTGGTCGGACCGCTCCACCTGCGTCCTGTTCGGCGACGGGGCCGGAGCGATGGTGCTCGAGCCGCGGGTCGGGGAGGGCACCAAGGCGGACCAGGGTCTGCTCGGCTTCGCGCTGCGTTGCGACGGGACCAAGACCGACCTGCTCTATGTCGACGGCGGACCGGCCACGACCGGTTCGGTGGGGCGCCTGCGCATGGCCGGCAACCAGGTGTTCCGGCACGCCGTGGTCAACATCGCGGAAGCCATCACCGCCGCCTGCGAGGCTTCCGGGATCGAGATCGCCGATGTCGACTGGTTCGTGCCGCACCAGGCCAACCAGCGGATCATCCGCGGCGTCGGCGAGCGGCTTGGGCTGGATGAGAACAAGGTCGTGTCGACCGTGGCCGAGCACGCCAACACCTCGGCCGCCTCGATCCCGCTGGCGCTGGACGCCGCCATCCAGGACGGCCGCATCAAGCGCGGCGACATGGTGCTGATCGAGGCCATGGGCGGCGGACTGACCTGGGGCGCGTGCGCGTTTCGCCTGTAACACGCATTTCGCCTTTCATTTTCGCGACGTCTGGCCTTTTATGGCCGCCGTCGAGCATGAGGGGAGACAAGCTTTGGCGCAGACCCTGACCCGCGCGGACCTGTGCGAGGCCGTCCACGAGGAGGTGGGGCTTTCGCGGCAGGAATGCTCGCTGCTGGTCGAGCGCACGCTCGAACTCATCGTCGAGTCGCTGGAGCGCGGCGAAACGGTGAAGCTGTCCGGCTTCGGCGTCTTCCAGGTGCGCGAGAAGCGCGCCCGCATGGGCCGCAATCCCAAGACCGGCGAGCCGGCGGCCATCCACCCGCGGCGAGTGATCAGCTTCCGCGCCTCGCAGATCATGAAGGGCCGGGTGCACGATGCCATCGTGCCGGCCTGACCGTGGCCAAGAGCCCCAACGCCTTCCGGACCATTTCCGAGGCGGCCGAGGAGGTCGGCGCCCCGCAGCACGTGCTGCGCTTCTGGGAGACGAAGTTCGCTTTCATCACGCCGCTGAAGCGGGCGGGCGGCCGGCGCTTCTACCGGCCGCAGGATGTCGTGCTGCTGAAGGCCGTGCGGCGGCTGCTTCACGACGAGGGGCTGACGATCAAGGGCGTGCAGCGGCTGCACAAGGATCAGGGGCTGAAGAAGCTCGCCCACTGGGGCGATCCGGAAGGCCTGGTCAGTCTTGAACCGGAGGGGGCGCCGGCGGAGGATTCGCCGCGATCCGCGCCCCCCGTTTCGACCGTCCAGCTGCGGCAGGTGCTGGCGGAACTCGAGGGCGCGCGCGCCCGTCTGGAGGCGGTGCTGTCGCGAAGCGCCTGAGGGCGCTTTTTGGGTTTGCGGCGGCGCGGCGCCCCGTCTATAGGGAGCGCCTCTCGGAGCGTGGCGCAGCCTGGTAGCGCACTTGACTGGGGGTCAAGGGGTCGCAGGTTCGAATCCTGTCGCTCCGACCATCTTCCTGAATGAAGACGGTTGGTTAGAGGGGTCGCTTCCGGGCGGCCCCTTTGCAATTCGGCGGCGTTGTCACAGCGGTTGTCACAGCACTCAGGGGCATGACCTTTCGAGCGCGCAGCGACGGTGCTGTGCATTCGAGACTCCCCCAAACGTGCGGTCCGATGAACTCTCTCTTTTGCAGACGCAGGGCCGCCTGTGCGCTCCGAAGGCGGAGGTCACACGTTCGAATCGGGTCGAGTGCGCCATCTTTCACTTACAGATCAGAACGTGGGATTCGGGCCCAGGCGATCTTCGTCGCCAACTGCGAGCTTTGGACACTAACGGTTCGATCCAAATTGTCCTGTGGGTCGGACGCGTTGTGCCGCCTGCGCGAACGATCAGACCCGGCTTCGCAGGCGCAGGTGCAGGTCCCACAAACCACGCCGCTGGTCGAACGGGGTCGCCGCCAGCAGGAACCGGGTCGCGCGCCAAAGGGTCTCGATCTCGTCCTGGGACGACAGGGCGCTCGTCAGGCGATGCAGGCGGGCGGCGAGGGCGGCGGAGGCGTCTTCTCCGACCCCGCCCGTCAGCGGCAGAAAGATCCTAAGGATACGGTCGATGACATTGTCGCGGATCCGTGCCCAGTCTTCCCGAGCCCGCGCCGCCCTGAGTTCGCCAAGAGAAATCTGTTCGAGGCGTCCCGCTACGTCTGGCGACGTCGAGCCGAGGCGACGTGCGACGATCTCGGCGATGTTCAGGCGCAGGATGTCGCCGTCTGATCGAACCTCGGGCTGCCGCTCGAGCACGTCCAGCAGACGCCGGGCGTCGGACTCCGAGAAGGCGAACGGACCGATCACAAGCGCCGGAGTCAGAAGCGGTGGAGTATCCGAGGCCGTTGCGACGGCTTCAGCGACGCCGGTCGGATCCGGGTCCTCCCCATTCCAGGCCACGTCCGGATAGGCGGACAGCCATGTCAGGGCAGCGTCATCCGCATGGACGTGACCGTGCAGCTCCTTCATCTCGCCCGTGTTGGCCGGTACTTTATAAAGGGCCTTGATCCGCTCTCCGGTCGGACCTGTTCGGATGAGGTCGATCCGATCGCCGAGCATGCCGGCCAGGCCGCAGACCAGTGTGCGGCGCCAGCTCGTCCAGGGCGCGGCGGCGACGCAGGTCGACACGGCCTCGCCAAGCCAGTCGCGTGGGCGCTTTTCCCAGTGCTCGGTCGCGTATTGGACCAGACGTTCCGGATCGAGCCCGTTGGGAAGGCAGACCCGCCAAACGCGGTCGGCCCAGGCCCACATCGCCAGATTACGGCGTGGCGCATCGATGGCCGCCCAATCGCCATCGCGGTCGGCCCGGCGCTGCATAAGCGTGACGAGGTCGGTGAAGGCCTGGCCTTCAGTCTCGAAGACATGGACGACATGCTCGATAGCCTCGACAAGTTCGGTATCGCTACGGCCCCAGCGCTTGAGCAGGCGGACCGCCGTCAGATTGCCGAGTGGAGATTGTGACAGGTGGGTCAGCAGGGCGTTGCGATCCTCCTCCGTCATGTCGTCCGTCAGGCAGTCAACCGTGTCAGAGACCCACAAGGGCGCGGTCGCTGCGCGTTGCAGCGCTTCAGCGGCCGGCGTCGACGCCGCCAGCGCCGTCCAGTCCGGCGCCCTGGTCCAACCGAGCTGGTGTAGCAGCGAGGATGGGGCGGGCGGCGTCAGGAAGTCGAAGCGGATGAGCGAGGCGTCCAGATTGTGGGCGATCGCCAGGAGCCGCCCCTCTGTGGTCCCCAGCCGCAGGCGTGTCAGGACACTGACCCGTTCGAACGCATCACCGGCCCCCACGACGTTCTCAGCGGCCGCCTCCGCCGCTGTCTCCGACTCGCCGAGCTCCAGGAGCTGAGCCCGGGCGCCGCGTCTTTGGGCCTCCGCGTCACCGGCGATCAGGGCCATGGTCTCGGCCGACAGCCGGTAGAGGGTGTCGCCGTCCTTGATTGCCAGGGTCTCGCCATCCCGAGCGAGAGCGAAGGTCTTCCCCCCACCGCCGTCGAGCGTCGCTGTCCCAGCGGACCAGGCCATCGTCGCAGCCTCTGCGAAAGGACGCCCGGGGACGTTCAGATTTCCGAACGTCAGCTGCCCCGTGATCAGGGGGCGCAGCGCCGCGGAGAGGTCGCGGTTGGCCAGCATCAGATCGCTCATTCCATCGGGCATCTGGGCGATAAGTCGACCGACGACCTTGCGACGTTGTGTCAGGTCGCCGGTGAGTTCGGTGTCATCGCTGAACCAGCTGTCGTGGAAGTCGCGTGCCAGCGCCTCTCCGAGACCCGGATCGAGTTCGAGCTCGGGCCGCAGGATCCGGTTCCAGACCCACTCATAGGCGTTGCGGCCGATATCCGGGTCGCTGTCGACGAACAGGCCGGCCATGAGCTGGAAGCGGAAGGCCGTGATGTACATGGCGCGGCGGCCGTCGACATCGGGCTGCATGACCGGGAAGCGGCCCCAGCTCTCGAACCGCAGGGCGCCCCAGAGCCAGTCCGACCAGGCGAAGCGGGTCTCCGTCGAGGCGCCGGGCGTGACCGCCGTATCCCAGAGCTTGGGGAAGAGGGTGTCGAACAGTCGCATCGCCCCGATAGCGAAGGCCAGCTCGCCTCGCTCCTCGAGGGTGGGCGGCACCCGCAAAACGTCTTCCCGAACACCGTCACGGGACGCCGCCCGACGCAGCGCCGTCAGTTCCGGGGTCTCGACGACCGCGCCATCGTCGATCGGCGCACGACGCAAGGCAGACAGGACCCGGTCGGTGGTGATCGGAAGGAAACGGAAGCCGGCGTTGCGAAGTCGGGCCTCGATGCCGAGGAACACGGTTTCACTGATGCGGCCCCGGTCGAGCAGCGCGCCCGCGACGTCGATGACGCCCCGGAATCCGGCCAGCCCCACGCCGGAGTGCAGGCTGGTTGCGCGGTCCTCGACGCAGACCAGGGTCTCGGCGTCATAGGTCCCGACCACGATGTCGACCAAGCACTGTGCGGCGACGTCGTCCCGCACATCGTCGTTGACGACGGTCGGCTCGGGCAGGACGGCGATATTCCCATCGCGAATCCAGTCCGCCAGGGCCGCGCGGAGGGCCCCGAGGCGCCGACCGGCTTCCGCCTCGCGGGCGTTTTTCTCGGTCTCGCGCCGGACCGCTTCCCATCCCTTGGCGTCCATGACGACCGCGCCCAGCGCCAACAGACCGTCCAGCAGTCCGGCGAAGGCCAGATTAGCGGCGACGCCGGCATTCAGGACAAACGGTTCTCCCGGCCCGTAACCCCGTCCCCTCGCGCTTGCGTCCCATCCCAGAGCGAGCCGGGCCTGTTCGGCTGCCTCGGTCGTCAGGTCGCCCCGGTCGACCAGCCATGCGATGACGTCGCCCCCCGTGGCGTCGGCGTCGCCGTCCGACACGAAGCCGATATGGCAGGACGGTTTGGTCGGCCGGCCCACGGTGATCCGTCCGGCCTCCACATGGGCGATCACCTGCAGGCCGGCGTCGTGGCGGGCCGGTTGGTTGGGCAGAAGATCAGCCTCCATCGCCTGAAGCGCGACGGGCGCTGTCGGCGGAACGGCCAGTGTCCAGACCTTGAGCATGGGCTCGATAAGGTCGCAGCCCCAGGCGGTGATCAGAGACGTGATGTCCAAGACGAGCCGGCCGTCCGGTACCGGCTCCAGGGTGGTTCGGCCGGCTGCCCGCACGAAGAGATCGGCCGGGCGTTCATCGTTCGGCGCGAGGAGACCGACGAAGGCCCGTCCGAGACGACTGTTGAGCACCAGGTGAACGGGAACGTCGCCAGCCTCATAGTGCTCGGTCTGGCGCGCGCCAGATTCCGCCATCTGGCGCTGGAGCTCGATCACGTCCTCGACCGTCGCGTGGCGGACGATTCCCGCCTCGACGGCCGCCGGACTGGTCAGGGCGCGCTGGAAGACATCGGAGAGGCCGCCGCCTAGCCGCGCCCGTTCCGCGGCCTCGAACGCTAGGGCCGCTTCGGTTACTGAAACCTGCGAGGGATCGAACCCGGCCATGAGGGCTTGAGCCGCCTGCGGTTCGGCGGCAGCCAACCGCGCGGCAAGCTGGAGGCGGCCTGAGGGTCCCAGCTGGGACTGGACGTTCGGCAACTGTCGAGCGGCACCCTTCAGGTCCCCGATCCGCAGGGCCAGGTTCACGGCCTGGATCGCCTTGCGTCGGTCGCCGGGCGCCGGCGTCCAGGAGTCGTGCAGGGCGAAGGCTTCGGGCACGCGGCCGAGCGCCATCAAGGCGTCCACCGTCGGCGGGATCAAGACGCCCGGAAGGTCGGCATCGACTGCCGCGCCGAAGTCGCCGCACAGATAGTCGAGCCAGTCTCCGGGACGTCGCGCCGCGACATACCATTCGCCCAGCGCGCGGGCCGCTGCCTCGGTCCGCAACCCTCGTAGGAAGTCTTCATGTGGTTCCAGCGCTGACCAGACCTCGGCCTGGGCCAGCATGAGCACCGCGGCCAGCTTCACCGAAATGGAGACGCCCGTTTCTTCCGCCAGGGCGGCCATGGCGGGCCAGTCTTCGGAGGTCATCGCGTTAGACAGGCGCAGGCTGGGATCAGCGTTGTCCTCGCCCTGGTCCTCCCCCAGCGCCTGCCGGATACGGGCCGCCCATTTCCGCACGGCGTCCTGCTCGAACTCCGTGACGGCGAGGCCGGCGTGGGCCTCGAGGAAAGCTAGAGCGCCCGCGTCGTCGTCGCGGCGCAGGCGCCCCAAGACGCATGCGATCAGCTCCTCCACATCGGCGGACTGCGCCAGCACGCGCGCTTCGAGGCGCGCCTCGGCAGCGGAGACGTCGAGCCCGAGGGTGCGGGCCTGGCTCCAGTGGATGGCGCCGACTGGCGGTCGATCCAGGCCCAGGAGCTCGGTGGCGAGGGTCACGGCCCGGTCGCGGGCCGCCGCAACATTGGTCAGGGCAGCCAGCTTCCAGACGCGCCAGCCGCGTTTCAGGACGGGATCGTCCGTGGCGTCGGACAACCGCTCAAACAGGTCCGCCGCTTCCAGGAAGCGTTCGCGGGACGTCGGGTCGGACCGGACCAGGCCGGACGGCGTGGGGTCGGGCCATTCGGTCATGGAGACGGTGACGCCTCTGGCATGACCCGCGCTGAAGCGGAACGTCGCCGCCAGAGCCAGCAGCCCATAGCTCTCGGGCGCGCGCCGCCGCGCATCAACCAGGGCGAGGGCGGCGTCCAGATCGCCTTCGCTGGCCATGGCGAGCGCCCGCACGCGAACGAAGGCCTCGCTTTCCGGCGCGTCGGCCGACAGCTCCGGCAGCAGGGTCAGGGCGTCGCGGCTGCGTCCGAGCCGGACCAGCAGTTCGGCCTTCAACAGGCGTTCGTCGTCGCTCAGTCGACCGTCGAGGTCGTCGACGGCGCCCTCGAGATCGTCGAGCGCCTTCAGCGCCGTCCGCGCGCGCCTATCCGGCGGGGCAGCGACACTGTCCGCTCGGTCGAGCAAGGCTTTCGCCGACGCAGCGTCGCCGTCGACGATATGGAGATCGGCGCGCAGCCGCAGCAGGGACGCTTGGACGTCCGACCCCACGTCGTCGGAGTCGCCGATCCAGCGATCCAGAACCTGGGCCGCCGCACCGGACCGGCCGACGCGGATGTGATTCTCCACCTCTACGATCGCGGCCTTTGCCGCGCCGGACAGCCGCGCCTTGAGGCGATCCACTTCCGCTGAGGGTGCCGGTGTAGAGCGCGTGACCTCGCCGCCACCGAGAGGATTGAGCATGGCGATGGTCCGGGCGGCCGCCACGACGTCGTCGATCAGTCCCTCGAGATCGGCAGCGCAAAGCGAGCGCGGCCGTTGGACCTGGCGCGCCAGAGTCTCGATCCGGTGGAGGGCCTTGGGCGCCAGTAGGTTGGCGGCGACGGCTGCGCCCTCCGGATAGCGGAGTTCAATACGCTGGCGCAGGGCGCTGCGCAGGGCCGCTTCCGATCGGTCGATGCCCGGGCGGTCGGTCGCCCATTCGAGCCGCATCACGAGCTTGTCGATGAAGGCCTGAACGTCGGATCCCTTAATGACGGCGCGCAACGCCTTGGGCCAGGCCGCACGCTTGGCCAGATAGGCCTGCAGTGTCTTGGCGGCGGCCTGATCGCCGGACCGGGCCTTGGCCCAGAGATCTAGGCCGATAACGCCGCCCAGACCCTTTTCAGCCCCGGGCGCCGCGGTTGTGTAGAAGAGGGTCGAAATCCCGGCCTCGGCAGCGAAGGCGCTCGCGAGGGCGGCCCGGGCACCCTTGTCGGCCAGGGTCAACTTCTGGGTGACGCGCTTGATCTGGACCTGTTCGGCTTTGGCGCCGGACTGGACGGCGTGGTCCTCTCCGGTCTCCACATAGAGCACGTCTTCCGGCCCGAGCGCCAGCCAAGCGCGCAGAGTGACGAGCTTCTGGTAGGCCACCCCGGCGAACAGGTGCGGCGCGTCACGCGGGGAATTCAGTGTTCCGAAGAGATTGGCGCCGGAGCCTTCTTTCATGACTTGCTGATCCGCACCGGCCCACAACATGGCGGAGCTAAGGCAAAGCACACGCTAGCGGCAGGCGTAGGTAGCGTTGTCAGCAGTCTGGATCTCCATGGCCGGGCGGTTCCAATATCTTCGCCTCAGCTGTCCCAGAAAAACAACTGCTAACAGGCGGATTGACCCCCGGCATGCGCGAGGTACGAAACGTTCAATGCTTCGGGGGAGGCCAAATTGGGCATCATGCCGCAATGGACCGAGCGCGCAGAGAAGCGCGGGCTTGACCCATTGGGTCTACAGAATAGCGGCGTCGCTCTGTATCAGACCCTGCTGCCGGGCATCAGCAACGTGACGCCGCGATTGCGATACTTCGGCTACTACTGCTGGGTCAGCGACACCTATGCCAAGCGAGTGGGCGAGACGGATCCCGAGACTTGGCGAACCTGGATTCGGCGGTCGGAAGCCCTCTTGGCCTTGGTCAGCGCCGAAGCGGGTGGGGAGAGCGGCGTCGGCGGGATCGAGTGGGCGACAGGGGTCCTGCTCGACGACCCGCTCATCATCGACTTCGCTCCGGCGGCTGGTCTCACCGCACCCCGCCTATACCTGAAGCAGCGAATGGGTGTGTTTGGCGGCGCCTATGTGTCCCAACTCATCGAGACCGGCCTCTTCGCCTTAAGCGATGAGCATGCGATCGCCATCGCCTCCGCGCGGAGCGGTCGTCGTCTGGCGGAGCTGTTCCGGAGCTCTATTGGCGACGCAGAAGGACCGCTGATCGAGGCGATCGAAACGGGCGCCATCCAAAGAGGCCTCTTGGCTGACCTGGGGGTCATCGCGCCGTCCCAGATTCCGCTCGGATCGGGAGAAGCTCAGCTCTATCTCGATCTTCTTTCGGCAGCGTTAGAGGGCGCGCGAGATAGTGACCGAAACCGCCGCGACAGTTTGAGAATGGTGCTCGCCGTAGCCGCTGAAAATGGCGAACAACCTAGCCCGGAAGACGTGCGCTGGCGCCTGTTTGATCCAACCATGTCGCTACCCGACGACCTCGCCGCGCACCGACTGAGCTGGGAAGCCTATCACGCGCATGATCTTTTCCAGCTCGCGGCGGCAGGGCTCTTCGCTTGTGCGTTGAGCCGCCTCGGAGGCCAGCCTTCCGGCTTTACTTACGCCGAAGTCTCAGGCGAACTGCAACTCGCGATGATGGCATTCGACATCGCGCCGGGCGACACTTCATGGTCCGAGGTCCTGCCGGTTGCGTCGTTCGATGACGAGGCATTGCAGTCCGCCGCGGTGGCCTTGGGACGAGCCAGCACATCCGGTGAGGAACAGCTCGAGCTTGCGGTCCGCGTGATCGCGACCATCCACCACCGCGTTCGGACCCGTCCTGATCTCGCCGCGGAAATCGAGGATCGGTTCGTATTGGCGCCGTCAGTGCGTTCGATCCGCTCTGAGCTTGACTGGCTGGAGACCCGTCGCGATCAGTCAGCCGTCCTTCTGATGGCAAGCTACCTCGTCGAGCGTGTGCTCAAACGTCATGCGGAGGTCGCCCTGCGGAAGCTGCGCTATCAGCGCGACTACACTTTCCATTTCGAGGCTCGGGAAGGTCGGCTGGTTCGCCGCCTCTCCTACGTGCCGGTGCTGACATCGCCCCGGCTCGGATCGGCGATCCAGATTCTGCGGGACTTGGGTCTGTTGAATGAAAATGGAGCCTCTACTGAAGGCCTCCGGTTCATCGAGGCCGCTGATGCAGCCGCTTAGAATCGTCGATCGGGTTGGCCGGCCCGCAAAGACAGGCTTTCACAGCGCCTTCATCACTACGTTCGCGGCAGAGTTTGCGGCGCTGGAGGAACTGCTTGTGCCGCAGCTCATGGCGGTGGGGTGTCGCAACATCGGGGTGGTATGCGATGCCCGGATGGGAACCCTCGCCCTGTCTGACGGTTCGGCGCTCCCTCGCCAGCTCGGCCGGGCTTACGGCCTGTACTCTCCACCCGTCGGCCCGGGGGTGTTCCATCCTAAGATCATCCTGCAGCTGGGCCGAACCCAAGGTCGGGCTTTCGTCAGTTCAGCGAACCTCACCGCCGCCGGGCTAGGCGGCAACGTGGAGATCGGAGCGGAGATCGAGTGCACCGCTGAGCCGAGCGCCGAGCGTGCTCTGCTCCGTGCAGTCGCCGCTTACATTAACTCACGAGTGGTCGAGCCGGGCGGGGTCAGGGATGCACTGGACTGGGCCTGGGCCCGAACGCCTTGGCTGGAAGGCGAAGACGACCCGACATCCGAAGATGCGGCCTTCCTGACTTCGCCCCGCGACCCTGGAATACTCGCGAGCTTCATCGAACGGGTCGTGGATCCCGTTGAGCGGCTTTGGGTTCTGAGCCCCTATTGGGACGGCTCCCTCGCTGCGCTCCGTGTGCTGGCTCAAACCCTTTCTGCGTCACGCACGACCGTTCTGATCGATGCGCTAACCCATGAGTTCCCTGTCGGCGGAGACCTGCCGGCTGGAACGGAATTCGTCGACATCGCGGGCTGGCGGCCGAAGCGATTTACGCACGCCAAGATGATCCTCGCGCAGACGGCGCGGCACGATCATGTCTTGTTCGGCAGCGCCAACTGTACGACCGCTGCGCTTGGCGATGGCGCGGTGGGCGGCCGCAATGCGGAGGCCAGCCTCTACCGTCGGCTCCCGGCAGGGCAGGCGTTGGAGGCACTTGGCCTTGATCAGTGGGTCGATGCACACACGGTCGCGATCGAAGCACTTCCTGATCCTGTTCCGTCACCTCCCATTCCCTTGGCGGCGCTGGCTGCCTCGAGCCCAGGCCGGTTCGTGATGGAGCAAGGCGTGCTCGTCTGGAGCCCGTCGCCGTCACTTCGAGGTCGGGACATCGTCCTCGTTGTGTTCGACGCGGAGCTCTCTGTTCTAGCGGAGATTACTCACTCCGCCGCTGGTGCCGATCGGCGCCAGTTCGTCTTGGCGCCCGGCGCCGCCGAGCAAGCGCGCTTCGCCGAGGTGCGATACGTCGATGGGAAGTCGAGTCTCGCCGGCATCGAGCACCCTGCGGCTCTTCGCCGAAACCGAAGGGAACCACTTGGCGGCGCTGCGGCGCGTGCCGCTGACTGGTTCTCGAACACGGTCGATCTGAACTTGTTCGCGCTGGAAGCACTCGATGCGCTGAGCCGGGCGGACATAGAGGCTGCCGCCGGTTCAGATCGCATTTCGCCGAGCCGCTCGCCTGGGGAAGCCGTCGCAAGCGAAACAGAGAACCGGCACCTGTCGTACGAAGACTTCATGCGAGAGCGCTCCCGCAACGATCCGCAAGGGGCGGCGCTCTCGGACAGCGCGATTGAGGGGCTTCACTGCGATCACGTCCGTCAGCTGCTGAACAGATTGTCGGAGTTCGATGACGGCACGGAAGGCGACTCCGGTGATCTCGATGAGCAGTCTTCAGAAGAGTCCGAGCGGGCCCCGAACGCGGGGTCGGTGCAGCCCAGCGAGCGGCGCGTTGACGCCGCTGAATTCGAAAAGGCGGTCCATGCCTATGCCCGGGCCTGCGCGTCGCATGGCGCTACCGGCGCCCTGGAGGTCTTGAGGCTCCGCCTCTGGCTCATGCTCCTGCTCTACAATGCGCGATGCGCGGCGCTTCCGCAGGGCCTTTCTCCGACACTGAACGATCAGGGCTGGACGCGCCTGGCCTTCCGCGTGCTGACGGCCTTCTTTGTTGGGCGTGAGGCGCCGATCAGCCGGCTGGTCGTTGACCGGGCCGCGGGCGGCATCGCGGCGGACTTTCTGGAAACCTGGGCGACGGTTCTGTGGGCGCTGGACGCGATCGAGCGCCACTGCCCCGACACGCCGGCTCGCGAAGGCTTCCTGCCCTACCTGGGGAAGCTCCGTCTCCAGATCGCCGCCGCACTGAGGCTGGACGCGGCCGACCTTGAAGGTCCGGCTTTCCGCGACAAATGGATCGGCCTCGAACGTCAGCTTGGCGCACGCCTGGGCTGAGGTTGCTCGTCAGCCGTAATGATCGAACCCCGGCCGCACGACCAGGCACGGAGCCGACAGCACGGCCAGGTCCGACGACCAGCCGGTGCGCAGCAGGCTGGCGCCCAGCAGGCTGAAGACCTCGGGTTCGTCGATGGCGGAGCGGTAGGGGCGGTCGCCGCTGAGGAGGGCGCGCATTTCGCGGGCGGCGATGAGGGCGTCGTCGGCGTGGTCGGCGCCCTTGGCCGCGGCGGTGACGAAGGCCTCGAAGAAGAGGGTGTCGCCGGGGCGCGTGGGCAAGGCGCTGATTTCTGTCGAGGCCGCCGCCTGGCTCAAGCCCCTGCGCAGGCCGGCAAGGGTATAGGTGACCACCGCCAGGGCGGCTGTGGTGACGGCGGCGCCGGCGCCCGCGCTCCAGGGCCGGGAGCCTTCGCCCCGTCGGCCGCTCAGGATCTTCAGGGCCTCGGCGGGCGTCGGGATGAACAGCGGTGCCTCGAAGCCGATGGCCAAGGGCCAGTTCGCGCCAAGCGTGGTCATGGCGTCGATGAAGGCGTCGAGGTCCTTGCCGAACACCGGAGCGGCGTTCGGCGCCAGGATGGCCCAGCCCAGCTTGCCGCCCTTGGGCGAGCCGACGTCGATGACGCCGATAGCGATGTCGGCACGGCCGTGGCTCATGCGGCCGCCTTGCGCCGTCCCCGGCTCGGCTTCGGCGCGGCGGCGCGTTCGGCGCGGATTCGCTCCAGCAGCACGCTGGCGGGCTCGTCGGCCGGGTCCTGCGGGACCAGCTCGCCGCGGAAAGCTTTGGCGAGGATCGCCTGGTCCAGTCGGTCGATCAGGCGGCGGGCGGCGGCGGCCTCGGCGGTCAGGCGGTCGATTTCGGCGAGTGCCCGGTCGATTTTCTCGACCACAGCGTCTTGAACATGCAGCTCAGGGACCGGAAGCGTCAGGGACCGCACGTCCTCCAGATTGATGCCGGTTTGAGCCACGCCTTTGACGTGGCGCTTGAGATAGGCTTGGGCCTCGGGGCTTCCCAAGAAGTACATCGCGAACTGGGGCCGGAGCCTATCTCCCACGGGGATCATGGCCACCTCTCGGCTGATGTTGCAGCCCGCGAACTCCGGTCCGACCACAGCTGAGTTTCCAACCGACCCCCTGATCGCCAGAAGGACTTCGCCACCCCGCAGCAGGGTCCGAGGGTAGGCGTCGGCGATATCCTGAGCCACAAGCTTCAGGCCTTCTTTCTCAACGGAAAACTGTCGCACATCGCCACATCGGACGGTTGGCACCCCAGAAGGCATCGCGACGCCGGTCTGCACGATGCCGTAAGGGATCCCCCTAGCTGGGTCGACAAGGTCAACAAGTCTTTCAGGGTGCCGATCCAGCTCACCGAATATCTTCGCCAGCACCGCCTGCTTGTACCGGGCGCCGAGGGCGGGGATGCGGTCGAGGTCGGCGCGGGAGCAGGCCGTGCGGGCGGTCAGGGCCTCGAGCTTCGCCACGATCCGCCGCTGCTCGGCGAGCGGCGGCAGCGGCAGGCGTATCTCGGCCATACCCGTCGCAGAGATGTTTGCGATGTTCGTGGTTTGGCTAGCGGTCTCCCGCAGCTCCTGCTGAACACGCGACGACTTGATCAGGTGCCATAGAGCCTTGGGCTCAAAAGCAGACGATCTAAGTGCGGCCAGGAAGGCACCGAACGAGAATCCGGAGTGCACGTCGGTGGCTAAAGCGACTTTCCCAACCAGTTCGCTACTGTTGGACATCGAAATGAGTAGATCGCCCGGGGCGACAAACTGATCGGCCCGCTTGACGCAGGAGACTGGTACATATGCCATCCGGTCGGTGGTCAGCTCGGACTGCACGTTCGAGGTGCGGAGACATGGAAGAAAGCCCTCTTCCGGCGCGTCTCGTCTCTGGGCTTTCGCAAAGGTGATGCCTCGCGTGACGCTCACCAACTCCGATAGGGAGGCCTCCGCCCACCCGTACGGTAACTCGCTCACGCTTCCACCTCCGCCGGCAGGGCCTCCTCGCCGGCCAGCTCCGCATCAACCGCCTCCACCTCCGCCAGCGCTGCGCGCAGGTGGCCTAGGATGGCCGCGGCGATGTCCTCCGGATCGCTGAGATCGTCCTCGGCGGCGTCGCTGTCGTCCCGCAGCCAGGCGATGTCCAGGTTGTCGTTGCGGGCGGCGATCTCCTCTCGGGCGAAGCGCCGGAAGCGGCCTTCCGGCCCTTCGTCGGTGCGCGCCGCGCCGCCGTTCGGATCGTCGCCATAGGCGCCCTCGAAGGCCGCGAAGTCGGCCCGGGTCAGCGGCCGAGTCTTGCCGAAGGCGGGCATATTGGCGCGCAGGTCATAGACCCAGACGGCCCTGGTGTTGGACCGATCGCTCTCGCCCCGTCGCAGGAACAGGACGTTGGTCTTCACTCCCTGGGCGTAGAAGATACCGGTCGGCAGCCGCAGGATGGTGTGCAAGTCAGTCAGCTCCATCATCCACTGACGCAGTCGGCGGCCGGTGTTGTCCTCGAACAGGACGTTGTCCGGCACGACCACCGCGGCGCGGCCGCCGGGTTTCAGGGCGCGGACGATGTGCTCGACGAAGGCCAGTTGCTTGTTGGAGGTGTCGGCGGTGACCGAGAAGTCCGACCGGCTGGGCCGCCCGCCGCCCTTCTTGGTTCCGAACGGCGGATTGGTCAGGATCAGATCGGCCCTGCCCAGCGCCTCGCCGTCCGGCGACAGGCTGTCGCCCAAGGCGATAGGGCCCTCGACCCCGTGCAGCATCAGGTTCATCAGCGACAGCCGGTGCGTGTCGGGAACCAGCTCGATCCCGGTCAGGGCGTTGTTGCGCTGGAAGAAGACTTGGGCCTGAGGCAGGCCGTACAGGTCGTCGGTGGCGTCCTTGATGTAGCGGTCGGCGGCGACCAGGAAGCCAGCGGTGCCCGCCGCCGGGTCCTGGATCACCTCGCCCGGCTGCGGCTTCATCAGCCGGACGATGCAGTCGATCAGCGGGCGCGGGGTGAAGTACTGGCCGGCGCCGGACTTCTTCTCCGACGCGTTCTTCTCCAGCAGGCCCTCATATAACTCGCCCAGTCCTTCCTCGCGGGCCGAGAACCAGTCCAGGCCGTCGATGGCAGTGGTCAGGGTCTTCAGATTGGCCGGCTTGCGCAGCCGGGTCTGGGCGTCGGTGAAGATCTGGGCGACGACCGGGTCGGCCGCCTTGCCCAGCTCCAGCAGGGCCCGCTTATAGTGATCCAGCTGCTCGACGCCCTCGCGTGAGGCGATGGTCTTCCAGCGGTACTCCGCGGGCAGCCGGTCCTCGCGCTGAGTCTCCTCCAGCATCTTGAGGAACAGCAGGAAGGTCAGCTCCGTGACGTATTCGCCATAGCCGACGCCATCGTCGCGCAGCACGTGGCACAGGTTCCACAGGCGTCCAACGATGTCCTGGGTCGTCACCCTGCCGCGCGTCAGCTCGCCGTTCGCCATACTTCCTCACTCAGGTCCGCCAGGACCGACTCCAGCTTGCCGTCGAAACGCTTGTTCAGGACGCGGAAGCCCCCGTCGGCCCGGAACGGCTCCTCATCCAATGAATCGCGGTCGACGACGACCTCCTTCTCCAGCTGCTCGCCGATGCGGCGCAGCCAGCGGATCTGGATAGGCGTCCATTTGCCTTTCCGGATCACCGCGTCCACCGCCCGTTTCACCCGATCGGCATAGGGGACCAGCGGATCGCCCAGCGCCGCCTGCCGGACGTAGCCCATGATCGAGGCGGCGATGTCCTCATTGCGCGCGTCGGCCCAGGCCTTGCGGATCTTCGCGTCAGTGAACCCCTGCGCATCCAGCTGCAGACGCAGCTCCCGCAACTCGGAGCGGGTGAGCTCCCTCGGCCGCTGCACCACCGTGGTCAGGGCGGCGATCTGGTTCAGATTGCCCTTCACGAAGGCGGCGAACGCGTCGAGGTAGTCCTCGGGCCTCTCCGCGGCGCCGTAGCCATAACTGGTCTCAACCACCTCGTCCCCGTGCTGCGAGATCGGAACCATGACCGGCGTGCCGCCGTCGGTCGTCCAGTCCAGCGCCGGACCAAGCCCCGGACGGCTCTTCGCCCAGGCCGCCAGTTCGTCGGCCGAACCCTTGCGAAAGCGGTCGAGGGTCTCCTCAGGCGTCTCGCCGCTGGCCAGCTGCGCCTTGGCGCGCGCTTCTTCCGATAGCCGCTTCAGCCGGCGGCTCAGCTTGACGATGATCTGGTCGCGCACCGCCGCGCGATGCTCGCCGTCGTCGATCGCCGCCAGCTCGCCCAGAAGCTGGGTCAGGGTGATGTTCGGATCCGAGGCGACCGGCTTCATCTCGGTCAGGTTTTGGAGCCGGCTGTAGAGATCGACGGCATCGAAGATGCGGAAGGTCTCCTTGCCGATCTCCGGACACAGACGTGTCGCCCGACCCAGCATCTGCTCATAGAGGATGCGGCTGTTCACCCGGCGCAGGAACACAAGGTTGGTGATGCGCGGCACGTCCACGCCGGTGGTCAGCAGGTCGACGGTGACAGCGATCTTCGGCAGGGCGTCGTTGCGATAGCTGAGGATCAGCTTGCCGACCTTGTCGACGCTGCCGGTGATCTTGCGGACGGCGACGTCCTCGATCTCGCCATAGGCCTCGCGGAAGGCCTCGCGCAGCGCCTTCACCACGATGTCGGCATGGGCGTCCGAGGCCGCGAACACCAGCGTCTTTTCGGGCTCCGACAGGTCGATGTGCTTGGTCAGCTCGTCGGCGACGGCGCGGTTGAAAGGCTCGGTGATGACCGTTCGGTTGAAGGCTTCGACATCGAAGTCAAGCTGATCGGGCAGCTTGAACAGTTCGGTCTGGCCAGTGGGCGCGTGGATGAACTGCACCTCCTCCTCGGCCATGAAGTGGATGCCTTCTTGGGCGAGGGCGGTGGTGATGCGCAGCGGCGGCTCGTGATCGATCAGGTAGCCGTCGACCACGGCCTCGCGGTACGAGTAGCTGAACACCGGCGCGCCGAAGATCTCGACGGTGTGGAGCGCGGGCGTGGCGGTGAGGCCGATCTTCACCGCGTCGAAATGATCGAGCACGCGGCGGTATTTGGAGACGTAGTCGTCCTGGCTGCGGAAGCTGAGCTCCGCGTCCGACATCTCGCGGTCCAGCAGATAGCCGCGGTGGCATTCGTCTACGATGATCAGATCGTACTGATCGACCGGCGGCGCTTCACCCGGCGTGTCCGTGAACACCACCCGCTTCACCAGCCCTTGGATGGTGCAGATGTGCACGCGGGTTTCGGGGTCCGGGGTGACGTCTCCGAGGCCCTTCAGGCCGAAGATCTCGGCGAACCCCTTGCCGCTCACGACCTTGGTGGTGGTGAACTCCTTTTCCGTCTGCTCTCCCAAGGCGCTGCGATCGACGACGAAGCAGACACGGCGGAAGCGCTTGGCCGCGATCAACCGGTACAGCATGGCGATGGCCAGCTTGGTCTTGCCGGTGCCGGTCGCCATGCCGACGAGCATGTGGGTCCGGTCGTCGGCGAGGCCCTTCTCCACCGCCTCGACAGCCTTCCTCTGGTACGGCCGCAGAGGAAAGGCGAAGTCGAATCCCTGCGTCGCCAGCGCAGCCTCCGCCGCCTCCCGGTCCACCTCCAATCGTTCCATCAATCCCGCCGGCGAGGGCCAGCCCATCAGCGCCTTGCCGGGATTGGTTGGCCGCCGGAGGTCTCGCCTCCAGATCCCCGACGCGGTCTCAAGTTGGCGCAGATAGGGGCGGCCGTTGGTCGAGAAGGCGAACGGCGCAAGGAACTCACCCCACGGCGCGCCCTCGGCAAGGTGGGACTCCACGCCCTTGATGCCCTTGGAGTAGCGCTCGGCCTGATCGAGACAGGCCATGACGTTCTTGTTCTTGCGCTTCGCCTCAATCACACCGACCAAGGTCGTACCGGCGAACAGGGCGTAGTCGGCAGGCCCCGTCGCCGTCGGCCATTCGGCGATGGCGAGATGCTGGCCCTTCGTCGGACGGGCACCGGCGGAATACCGCAGCGTCTGGGTGTCAGCTTCCCAGCCAGCCTCGCGCAGCTGCTGATCGATGAGGGTGCGCGTTGCCGCCTCGTCGAGCGTGATGTCCTTGGCCGCCGCCTGGCCCATCTCCACGAACGCTTCTGCCTCGGCGGGCTGCGCTTCGGCTGCGGCCTGGAGCGAGGCCAGCTGATCGGCCAGGTCTTTCAGTTGGGCGTCGGTTTCCGAAGCGAGCTGCGCCCACTCGGCCTTTTCTTCCGCCTCCCGTAGCGCCCGCTCCTCCGCGCTCAGCTTCGCTTCCGCGGCCCGCTCGGCTTCCGCGCGATGGCGCTCGGCCTCCGTCTGGGAGGCGGCGAGCTCCTCGCGGAGACGGGCGAGTTCCTCCTGAAGCGGTCCAGTCGTATCCGCCGGCGGCCGAGGCGGGGTGAACGGCCCTGGATTGAACCCGCGGTCGCCGCTGCGCGAGACGTGGAACCAAACGCCCAGCTGCCGGGCGACCTTGAGCGCCGTCAGCGCCTCAGCATGAGTGCCTTGGTACTCGTGGGCCGCGCGATTGCCCGCGACGCGCAGCTGGTGGAACAGGTCGCCGGCTTCTCGCGGCAGAACCCGCTCGAACTGCAGCCGCCGCAGTCTGTCAGCGAAGCTCTCGCCAGGCTGGTCCAGGAGCCCGGCCCGCGCGGCGATGAGTCCGCAGAGCACCTCGGCGAACTGGCGCATCTTCACCAGCGACGTCGCCGGGTCGTCGGTGAAGTAACGCTCCGCCAGGCCGGCGAGCTGAACCAGCCGCCGGTCGTGTCGCGCGAGAAACTCGAAGTTCGTTGACTGCAACCGCCCCGTCCTCGGTGCCACTCTTGCAAGCTGTGCGCGGGAAAGAAAGGCTACAAGCTGGCCGCTTCAGCCGAACGCGGGAGCTGGGGGAGGCGTAGTGACCCCCCCCCTTTAACTCGACACCCTGAAAAAGTGGCCCCGGCACCGGTTTCCGACACTGCTGGCTCCGACTTTTCGCCCCCCTTGCGGCTCTCGGTACGCGTCCGGTCGGCAAGGCAATCGGCCGGGTGGGCAGACCGTCACCACATCATCCACTCGTCGGCATCAGGCACAGCGGCATCCGTGGTTTGAGCGGTATGAGGTGGGTCGCGCTTTGCCTCGGACCGAACGCTTCCGGGGGGCGGGCCTATGGCTAGATCTATATGTGTCCGGTTCTGGGGGACGGGGGAGTTCGCAAATTCATTGGTTGCAGTCCGTTCTGGTCGGACAGAGGCCTGACCATCGCTGGGGGATAGTCCCGTGTGTAGGGACTGAGACGTCTGCAGATCGGGACCGTGAATTCCATTGCTGCTTAGATCGCCGCTTTTAGGTCCTGTCCCCTCAAGCCGGACCGTCCACCTCCGATAGTTATGCGACGGAGGAGCAGCTGTGACATCGCAACGGTGCCAAGTGAGACGCCATTCCCGAGCGCGCTTCATCTTGTATCCGAAGCTGCTTTCCAAGACGCACTCGATTAGTCCCCGCTCCTCTAGGCGCCGAAAGGCAGCCGAGCAGGCGTCCTTGTCTGCGCAGCATTCCTTAGCGGCATCCCGCACGGACATGGCTAGCCGGCCGTTGTTATTTCCTACGAACCGGAAAGTCAGCTGAACCAGGATCGCGCGGTCCAGCGGTCTGGATGTCAGCCAAGCTTCAGAGCGGAGCAACTGGTGGAACAGCTGAACGAAGGGCGGCCCACGCTTCGACCTACCAGTTTTGTTGTGCCTACTCATCGGCGCCCCCGGCGTTAGCCTGGTCGGCGTATAGGAACGGGTCCCGAACCTGCTGACGGTTTCGGAACGGTGTGGCGCAGTAGTGCTCCAGCAGCCTAAGATCGAGATGTTCGATGCTTATCTGAACGGCCCGACCACCCCCGACCGCCTTTGCCGAGGCGGCGGGGGTTTTCGCTGTCTGGCTCACGCTGCATTCGCCTCGGCGCGACGATCGGCAATCCAACGGCGCACTTCCTCGAGGCTCCATGCCTTGCGGGCCGCGCCAATCTTGCACGGGCGCGGAAAGCTCCCGGCCTTCACGAGACGGTGCAGCTGGGTCCGGGAAACGCTGGTGAGCCTGATCACCTCCTTCACCTGGATCAGGCGGTCGGTGTCAGACGATGGCGTCTGGGGTTCGGGGGTCATTATGCGGTCTCCGTTTCGACCGCCCATCGCGGCCTTACGCGACCAAGCAAACCTCTATGCGCCGTGAGAGTCCGCGCAGGAGAAATGGAGCCGGATTAATCTGCGTCTCGCAGTGCGCTGCGCATGTAGCTCTTGGCGCTGGAAGGCGACGACGCGGCCGGCAATGTAGGCGCCAGGTCATTGATGACCGACGCCTGAAGTTCACCTTTGGAAACGCGACGGCGAGCCTCGTCTATGATCGGCTGTCTTCGCTCCCTCACCGTGCTTGAACCGGGTGGGCGACCAGGCCGGCCGGCGACGCGGATCACCCGCAGGATGTCCGCTTTCTCGGCTGGGCTGGCATCCTCGATTTCCCCGATGCACGCCAGCAAGACCTTCTCGGCTGCTGGGTCTCCGGCCTTGGCCTTTTGGAGCAGAGCGAAAACGTCGGAATGCTCGACGATTGTGGCCTCTGCCCGGGCCTGCATCCATTCGATGACCGGGCGCCAAGCCTCTAAGCGGGCCGCCTCTTCCTCGGGGCTCACGCCGCACCTGCAGGACGGATCGCGACCACATTGCCGCCGGTGAGGCGCTCGAGCTTCGCCGCCCAGAGGTTCAGGGCTTCAGCGGCCTCGGCGTCGAACCGGTAGCGCGCGTAGATGGCGGTGACGCTGCTGTCACCCTCGGCGTGGTTCAACACCCGGCTGATCACGCGGCGGTCGACGCCCAGCATCTCCATGTGCGTTGCGCAGGTGCGGCGCAGATCGTGGACGTGCCAGTCGGGCAGGGCGTGCGCCTTCCGGTCGAAGGGCTCGTGCAGGGCTTTGGCGATGGCCCGTCCGACTTCATCGTCCAGCCGGCGCTTAAACTTCGACCAGGCCGAGGGCGGCTGGTCCCCGCCTAGGCCACTGGCGAAGATGTGCTCGAGTAGCTGGCCCTCCACCTGTAGCTTCGGGGCACCGTCAATCAGGCGCTTGGCGAGGGGCGAGAGCGGAACGGCGTGGGCCCGCAGCCGCTTCGTCCTTTCAGCTGGGATCAGCCACGCCTCGAGCTCCTGCGTCTCGCCGGTGCGGCCGTCGCGGTGCTCGAGCTTCCCGATCTCGCATCGGCGCAGACCCGCCACTTCCCCCCGCCGCTGCCCTGTGACCAGGGCCAGCCGCACCAGCCGGCCGTAGGGATCGCCCACGCGGCCACAGGCATCCCAGACCAGCCGGATCTCCTCGTCGCTCAGATAGCGGTCGCGAGAGACTTCGTCGGACGGCTTCTCGATGTCAGCGGCCGGGTTGGCCGTGATGATGTGCCGGCGCTTCGCCCAACGCATCAGCTTCTTGATAAAGCTGACCAAGCGGTTCGCCGCGATCGGCGACGTCTGTGCCTTCCTGTAGATCAGGTCGGAGATTTCGCGCGCGGTGATGGAGCCGATCGGCCGCTCGAGCCACGACGCCAGATCCTTCTCGACCTTCCGCTGCATCTCGGTCTTGGTCCGCAGCTTGGCGCCGCCACCGCGCAGCGTGTCATCGAAATAGGCGTCACTCACGGCCTTGAAGCTGTCGGTGCCGCCGGCTGCCGCCTTGGCCTCCTTCTCGGCGTCGCCAGGAGCAATGCCGTTATGAGCGTCCTCGATGATGCGACGGGCGGCCTCGCGGGCGGCGGCGAGCTCGACGTTCCGGGTGGTGCCCAGGCTTCGCCGAATCTGACCAGGGCGGCCTTTCACGCGGGTGACGACGAGATAGCTGCTGGCGGTCTTCCCGACCCTGAGCATAAAGCCGGGCACGAGATCGTCGTTCATGATGATGGGGCGCCCGTCAGGCGAGGGCGCGCGGTTGATGTTGCCTCTGTCGCCACCCGTCAGCCGGACCCGCATCGCCGCCTCCGTTATCACAGCGTTGTCACAGCCTCGGCCGGTTCATCCCGGGACAGGCTGGAACAAGGTGTTCGCTCTAAGTCGCAGTGGATGCAAGGAAAGCGCCAGAAACGCGGAACGGCATGGTCGGCGCGAAACTTGCTGAAACGGCCCCCGCTACGCCTGGGGGTCAAGGGGTCGCAGGTTCGAATCCTGTCGCTCCGACCATTCCTCCCTTGGACCCCGCCTACTTCCTTCCCGACTCGGCCCAGCGGAACAGCGGGTAGAGGGGCACGCCCCAGCCGATGCCGGCGACGGCGAAGACGACCAGGTCGATGAGCTGGCCCGGGGGCAGCAGGCCGCGCAGGGCGATGGCGCCCCAGATCCAGAACACCAGGAAGGCCAGCACGCCGAGCATGGCCACGAAGCGGCGGGCGCGGGGGGCCATCAGCGCTTGCTCCGGAACAGGAAGAAGGCCCCCAGGGCCAGGATGGAGGCGGCCATGGACCAGAGCAGCCAGCCCCACTGATCCATGGTCGAGACGGCGAAGACCCTCACCGCCAGGAACCAGCCGGCGATCGCGCCGACCCCAGAGACCAGGGAGGTGGCGAACAGGCCGCGGCGGCCGGTCACGGCGTCGGCCAGCCAGGCGAGGACGAAGGCGCCGAGGGCGGCGATGACGATGTCGGCGTACTGCAACCCGGCTCTCCTGACTTGCGGCGAACGGACGCCGAAAAGCGACTCGATCTCGCCGTCGTCGGCGGGCATACCGCTCGGGCCGGGGCGCGACCAGTGGCGCGGCGGCACTGTAGCGAGCAGATCAGCGGGCGTCGAATGAAGCGATTGTTCGGGGGCGACGAGAGCCGGGCGACGGCGATCTGGCTGTGGTCGGTGGCGGCGCTGGTGTTCGCCATGGTGGTGGTCGGCGGCGTCACCCGCCTGACCGGCTCGGGCCTGTCGATCACCGAGTGGAAGCCGATCATGGGCGCGATCCCGCCGATGAACGCCGCCGACTGGGCCGAGGCCTTCGAGAAGTACAGGACCATCCCGCAGTACGAACAGGTCAACGCCGGCATGACGCTGGGCGAGTTCAAGGGCATCTTCTGGTGGGAGTGGGCGCACCGCTTCCTGGGGCGGCTGATCGGCCTCGCCTTCGCCCTGCCGTTCGCCGTCCTGCTGTTGATGCGGCGGATTCCCCGGCGACTGATCGGCCGCTGCGTGGCGCTGCTGGCGCTGGGCGGGCTGCAGGGACTGATCGGCTGGTGGATGGTGTCGAGCGGCCTCAGCGAGCGGGTCGACGTGGCCCCGGAGCGGCTGACGGTGCATCTGGGCCTCGCCCTGCTGATCTTCGGCGGGCTGATCTGGACCGGTCTGGAGGCGTGGAACGGCGAGGAGAACTCGCGGTCGCCCTCGGGATGGAGCTGGGGCGCCGGCCTGCTGCTGGCGGCGGTGTTCCTGCAATGCCTGCTCGGCGGGCTGGTGGCGGGGGCCAAGGCGGGCTTCGTCTACACCGACTGGCCGCTGATGAACGGCGCCGTCTTCCCGCCGGTCGAGTGGGGAGCCGGGGCGCTGGCCTTCCTGCACGACCAGGGACTGGTGCAGTTCAACCATCGCATCTGGGCCTATGTGCTGCTGGCCGCGGGCACGGGATATGCGGTGCAGGCGTGGCGCTGGCGGCTGGCCGAGGGGCTGGGCGCCTCGGCCTTCGTCCTCGCCGCGGCCCTCTGGCTGCAGGCGGCGCTGGGCATCGTCACCCTGATGCACGCCGTGCCGCTGTGGCTGGGCGCGCTGCACCAGGCGGGCGCCGCCCTCGTGCTGGCGGTCGCGACCGTGAACCTGTGGCTGGTCCGCCGGTCGCAGCCGCGCCTGTTCATCTCCGGACCGAGATCCAGGGGCCTCTGATCGCCAGGGTGATCCCCGGGTACATGATGTTGACGAACAGCACCTCGCCATCCGGCGAGAACACCGCGCCGGCGAACTCGGAGTTGCCGGCGAAGACGTTGCGGCCGATCACATAGACCTCGCCGTCGGGGGTCACGCCCTTGAGGTGGTTGCGGATGTCGCTGGAGTAGTTGTCCTCGCACACGACCAGATGGCCCCACGGGGCGATGGTGATGTTGTCGCCCATGTTGAGGGTCTTCTCGTCGGCGCTTTCGACGAACAGCTGCAGCCGGCCCGGGCGGTCGGTCTCGCCCGCGGCGCCCTCGTCGGGCGAGGGAACGTAGCGCAGGATCTGGCCGCGGCGCAGCGGACCGCCCGAGGTGGCGGTCATGTGGAGCTCGCCGTCGCCCCAGAAGATGCCCTCGCCGCGGGCGACGAGGGCCGCCCCGTCCGCGTGGCCGCGCATGCGCAGGTCGGCGTTGGGCGACTCGACGTCCTCGAGGTCGATCCAGACCACCTCGCGCCAGTCGCCGACGCCCCATTCGCGGGCCTCCTGGTTGCGCGTGTCGGCGCCCGGCCTACCCTTGAAGGCCATGGCCTGCAGCCGGCCGTCGGCCAGCCGGCCCGGCGTCGTGGGGATGAAGCGGTAGAACAGGCCGTCGTTCTTGTCCTCGGTGAGGTAGGCGATGCCGGTGCGGGGATCGATGCAGACGGCCTCGTGATCGAAGCGGCCCATGGCCTTCAGCGGCACCGGATCGACCAGGCCGGAGGCGCGGGCGGGGACCTCGAAGATGAAGCCGTGCGGCCGGGTCACGTCGCTGTCGGCCGGGGTCTGCTCGGTCTCCTCGCAGGTCAGCCAGCTGCCCCAGGGGGTGTGGCCGCCGCAGCAGTTGGTCGAGGTGCCGGCCAGCGACAGGTGCTGGCTGACGGTGCGCCGCGACTGCAGGTCGTAGACCAGGGTGGTGGTTCCGCCGGGGAGCGGGCGTCCGTCCTTGTAGGTGTCGTAGCTTCGCGCCGCATCCAGCAGGCCGATGCGCTCCTGATGGAAGCCGCCGGGGCCGAGATTGCGGTGCAGGGCGCTGGAGCCCTTGAGCTCGTGGTTGCGGACCAGGGCGACCTTGCCGTCGCCGAGATCGAAACAGCCCATGCCGTCCGGCTGTCCGGGGACGAACAGGCCGTCGTCCATGGTGTCGCCGCTCTGGGAGATGACCTGGTAGGTGAAGCCCTCCGGCAAGTCGAGCAGCCGGTTGGGATCGCGGACCAGCGGGCCGTAGCCCTCGATGTCGTTGAGGTAGGTCTCCTCGCCGGCGGCCTGGGCGGCCGCGTGGCGCGCCAGGCCCGAGAAGGCGAGGGCGGTGGGGGCTGCGGCGAGCAGGCGGCGGCGGTCGAACAGCATGGGAGACTCCGGAACTCGGGCGCGGTTATGGACCGGCCGGCGCGGGCGGGTCATCAGGGATTTGTGACGGCGGGCGCGTCTGTTCGCCGCTTCCGGGGGGAAGCGGTGAGGGTGGGAAGGGAGCGGGGCGCCGGGCCTTCGCCCGGTCTGTGCATTGAAGTGACCGTATTCGGCGGAAGCCTGCGCCCCGCGTGGTCGTTTTTCCGTTCGCCCCGCCGACTGGCGGCCCTGTTCGGGCCTTGAAGGCTCGCCGGTCCCGCCTTGCGGCGTCGCCGGGCGGCGGGGCTTGCCGGATCATGTCCGCATCGG
>JAFAEC010000173.1 GCA_023424215.1 Pseudomonadota bacterium | reverse complement strand
GCCCAGATGTCGGGGGCGGCCCGACGGTTCCCGCCCCTTTCTTTCGATCTGAGCGGCGGAACGTCCGGCCCTCGGGTCAAGCCCGAGGGGGACGGTGTTGGTGGTGGCGTGGTGGCTGGTCGGCCGGCGCTGGAGCAAGGGTGAGTCCGCGGGTTCATCACGACGGGCACGAAGGATTCCACAAAGGACACGACGGGGCCGGTTTCTTCTGCGGCGCCCGCAGGGCGACGCCTTCGATCCTGATTGCGGGCCTGTGGCCCGCGGGCGGTGGAGACAGGCGCGCTCTCTTCGTGTTCTTCGTGCCTCCTTCGTGTCCTTTGTGATGAACCAGCGATGCCGGCCGCAGACGGGGGAAGGCGGGGTCAGCCCTTGAGCGCGCGGCCGGCGACGACGGCGGCGGCGCCGAATTTGGCGCGGAGGCGGTCGATGGCGGTTTCGGTCCTGAGGGCGCGGGCCTCGGCCGATTCGAACAGGGCCGAGGGGGCGTCGGCGGCCTCCATGACCTCGGCCATGCCGATGCCGATCAGGCGGTACGGGCGGCCGAGTTCGGGACGGAGCAGGTCGCGGCCGGCGGCGAACAGGGCCCGGGCGGTCTGGACGGCCTCCGGCAGGGTGATCCGCCGCGTGACGATGCGGAAGTCGGTGCGGCGCAGCTTGAGCACGATGACGCGGCTGGCGACGCCGTCGCGGCGGGCCTTGGCGGCCAGCTTCTCGCACAGCGGCCACAGCTCGGCCTCGAGGTCGGCGGCGGCGGTCAGGTCCTCGTTGAAGGTGGTCTCGGCGCTCATCCCCTTGCGCTCGTGGCCGGGATTGACCGCCCGGGCGTCGCGGCCGTGAGCGAGGTCGTGGAGGCGCAGGCCGTGCTCGCCGTAGCGGCGCACGAGGTCGCGCACGTCGGCGGCGGCGAGGTCGCCGACAGTGGGGTAGCCGTCGCTGATCAGGGTCTGGCCGAAGACGGGGCCGACGCCGGGCAGGACGCGGACGGACTTCGGGGCGAGCAGGGCTGGGGCCTCTGAGCCGATGACCGAGAAGCCGCGCGGCTTGTCGAGCTCGGAGGCGATCTTGGCGAGGAAACGGTTGGTCGCCAGGCCGATGGAGACGGTCAGGCCGGTTTCGGCCTCGATGCGCTTCTGCAGGCGGACGAGCTGCAGCGCCGGCGGTCCGCCGTTGAGACGCTCGGTGCCGGACAGGTCGATCCACGCCTCGTCGAGGGAGAGAGGCTGCACCAGCGGCGTCAGCTCGCGGACGGCCCCGAAGATCTGCGCACTGGCGGCCTTGTACTTGGCGAAGTCGGGCTTGATGATGACGGCGTCGGGGCAGGCCCTGAGCGCCTTGAACATCGGCTGGGCCGAGCCGACGCCGTAGAGGCGGGCGATGTAGCAGGCGGTGGTGACCACGCCGCGCTTGCCGCCGCCGACGATGACCGGGACGTCGCGCAGCTCGGGCCGGTCTCGCTTCTCGACCGAGGCGTAGAAGGCGTCGCAGTCGAGGTGGGCGATGGTCAGTTGGGCGAGCTCGTCGTGGGCGAGGATGCGGCGCGAGTCGCAGGCGGGGCAGCGGTCGACTATGCGGTCGTCGGTGCGGAGCCAGTCGCGGCAGATGGATTTCATCGCGGGCGGATTGTGCCTGAGGGCGGGGCGGTGGGGGTGGGTATCGTGGTCGATTCCGACCGTGCGAGATGCGGCTGACGCGGCTGGTTCATCACGAAGATCACGAAGGAGACACGAAGGACACGAAGGGGCCGGCGCTTTCTGTGGCGCCCGAAGGGCGACGCTTGAATTGATTGCGGGCCTGCGGCCCGTCGACGTTGGGAGGGTCCCGTTCTCGTCGTGCTCTTCGTGTCTCCTTCGTGATCTTCGTGATGAACCCGCGATGTCGGCATCCGCGACGGCTTCCATGGCTTCACCCCAACTTAAGAGACCGTCGGCCAGACTGCGGCAGAATAAGGGAAGCCTCCCGCGCGCCGCGCACAGAGGGGCGGACGGGCCGGGTGTCGATGTCGAAGAAAGTCCTCATCGTCGAGGATAACGAGCTGAACATGAAGCTCTTTCATGATCTGCTCGACTCCCAGGGCTATGAAACCCTGCAGACCCGCGAGGGGCTTCAGGCGCTCGCCCTGGCGCGCGAGCACCGGCCGGACCTGATCCTGATGGACATCCAGCTGCCGGAGATCTCGGGCCTCGAGGTCACCAAGTGGCTGAAGGACGACGAGGACCTGAACCACATCCCGGTGGTCGCGGTCACCGCCTTCGCCATGAAGGGCGACGAGGAGCGCATCCGCCAGGGCGGCTGCGAGGCCTACATCTCGAAGCCGATCTCGGTGGCCCACTTCCTCGAGACGGTGAGAAAGCACCTCGGAGCCGTCGCGTGACCGCGCGCATCCTCGTCGTCGACGACGTGGAGCCGAACGTCCGGCTGCTCGAGGCCAAGCTGACCCTCGAATACTACGAGGTGCTGACCGCCCAGGACGGGGCGACGGCGCTGCAGGTCGCCGCCGAGGAGCGCCCCGACCTGATCCTGCTGGACGTGATGATGCCTGGCATGGACGGCTTCGAGACCTGCCGCCGGCTGAAGTCCGATCCCGTCACCCGCCACATACCGGTCGTGCTGGTCACCGCGCTGGACGGGCGCGAGGACAAGATGAAGGGGCTGGAGGCGGGGGCCGACGACTTCGTCACCAAGCCGATCGACGACGTCATCCTGTTCGCCCGGGTCAAGTCGCTGGTGCGGCTGAAGGCGGTGATGGACGAGCTGCGCGAGCGCGAGGAGAGCGGGCGCCGCTTCGGGGTCGACACCGACGGAGCCGGGCGGCTGCGCGCGTCGGGCGGCCGGGTGCTGATTGTCGACGACAATGCGCGCCAGGCCGAGAAGATCGCCCAGCAGCTGGCGGCCGAGCACCGGCCGGTGGTCGAGCCCGACCCGGCGGCGGCCCTGATCGCGGCCCGGGGGCCGGTCGACCTGATCATCGTCAACGTCTCGAGTTCCGAGTTCGACGGCCTGCGCTTCGTGGCCCAGATCCGCTCGACCGAGGCGACGCGCCGGACGCCGATCCTCGGCGTGGTCGACCCCGCCGACCGGCCGCGGCTGGTCAAGGCGCTGGAGCTGGGGGTCAACGACATCCTGCCCCGGCCGGTCGACACCGAGGAGCTGGAGGCGCGGGCGCGCACCCAGATCCGTCGCAAGCGCTACGCCGACTTCCTGCGCCAGAAGCTGGACTACAGCCTGGAGATGGCGGTCACCGACGCCCTGACCGGGTTGCACAACCGCCGCTACATGGCGGGGCAGCTACAGGCCCTGGTCGGCCGGGCCGGGCAGGGCGGCGACCAGGTCTCGGTGCTGGTCATGGACATCGACCACTTCAAGGCGGTCAACGACGGCTTCGGCCACGACGCCGGCGACGAGGTGCTGCGCGAGTTCGCGGTGCGGCTGGCGACAAACGTGCGGGCCATCGACCTGCCGTGCCGACTGGGCGGCGAGGAGTTCGTGGTGGTCATGCCGGGCGCCCCGCTGGAGGCCGCGCACCGGGTGGCCGAGCGCATCCGCCGCGACGTGGCCGACACGCCGTTCCCGATCATGGGCGGGGCCGAGAGTCTGTCGATCACCGTGTCGATCGGGGTGGCGTGGAGCGACGGATCTGGCGGCGACACGCCCGACGCCCTGCTGAAGCGGGCGGACGAGGGGGTCTACGAGGCGAAGTCGCGCGGGCGGAACCAGGTGATCGCGCGGGCGGCGTAGGGCCTTACCGGCTCATCCAGGGTTTTGATTTGCCCGCGGCGATGCGGGCGGCCTGTTCGCGTTGGAAGCGGCCGCCGCGAGGCGGTTTGGCGCGGGCGTCGATCGCCGCCTGCTTCAGGCGGAGGGCTCTCTGGATGGGACTCTCCGACGGCGAGTCGTCGCCGGGAGTCTCTGAGGCGGGCTTGTCGTCCGGGTTATGCATCAGCCATCACTAACACGCCCGACAACGAAAAACGCCCGGCCATCGCTGGTCGGGCGTTTCGAATCCGTCAGGCGATCAAGCGCTTACTTGATCTTGCCTTCCTTGAACTCGACGTGCTTCTTCACGACCGGGTCGTACTTCTTGACGACCATCTTCTCGGTCATGGTGCGGGCGTTCTTCTTGGTGACGTAGAAGAAGCCGGTGTCCGCCGTGGAGTTCAGGCGGATCTTGATGGAAGCCGGTTTGGCCATCGGGAATTACCTTTGCGACGGCGAAAGCCGCTGAAATGAGAGGCGCGGAACATACTCAGGCGCGGCCCGAAGTCAACGGGCGGATGGTCGCCTTGAGCGTAGCCGCCGGGCGGTCCACTGTCGCCTCATGAAAACCCCGATGATCGCGGCCGCCGCCGCCCTGGTCCTGACCCTGTCCGCCTGCGTCACGGCGCCGGAGCCGGTGCATCCGCCGGACGCCTTCATGGCCCGGCTGCAGGCGCTGTGCGGGCAGCGCTTCGAGGGGCGGGTCGTCTCGACCGACGAGGCCGATGCGGACTTCCGGGGCCAGCGGCTGGTGATGCATGTGCGCGACTGCGCGCCCGACGAGGTCGGCATTCCCTTCGCCGTCGGCGAGGATCGCTCGCGGCGCTGGGTGGTGACGCGCACCGGGGCGGGGCTGCGGCTGAAGCACGACCACCGCGACCCGCAGGGCGAGGTCCACGGCTACCACATGTACGGCGGCGATACCGCCGGCCCGGGCACGGCGGCGCGGCAGGAGTTCCCGGTCGACGCCGAGTCGATCGCCCAGTTCCGGGCCGGGGGCGCGGAGGTCTCGACCACCAACGTCTGGGCCATGGAGGTCCATCCGGGCCAGATGTTCGCCTACGAGCTGCGGCGGCCGTCGGGGCGGTTCTTCCGGGTCGAGTTCGACCTGACGCGGCCGGTCGCCGACTAGTCAGCGGTCGCGCAGGCCCTTCAGCAACACCTCGGCCTCGTCCCAGCGGCGGAAGACGTCGGCGGCGTCGCCGGTGACGCAGCCGGCGTCCCAGCGCAGCTGCTGGTCGGCGTGGCCCTGCTGCGACCAGGTGACCGTGCCGTAAGGGCCGTCGGCGATGACCCGCTCGCACTCGAACGCCACGCCCTCGTAGGGGCCGAACAGCGCGCGCAGTCGGTCGAAGTCCGCCTCGGAGACCGGGAAGACCTCACTCTTGCCGTCGGCGTGCGACCAGCGGCCCTCGCCGCCGCGGGGGATCGACCACTCCTGCACCGTCCGGCCCCAGTAGAGCGAGGTGAAGGTGAGGCGGTCCGGAGCCGGCAGCACGGGGAGGGGCGGCAGGACCCCGCGCTCTTCGGCCATCTGCCTGACGGCGTAATAGGCGGTGCTGATATTTCGCTGCTGGTCGCGATGGCCTTCGGCGTAGCAGAGCGACTCGTGCGGGCGACGGGTTTCCACGCCATCCTCGCGCCAGAGGAGGTAACCGTTGTAGGTCCGATCCGTCTCCTCGCGGCAGATCAGGCCGGTCTCGCGGTAGGGCTCCAGCATATCGCGGATGCGGAGGTAATCGGCACGGGTGGCCGGGAAGGTGAGGTCGTCGTTGTCGCCGGTCCTGAACCGCCCCTCGCCGCCGTCCTCGACCGAGAAGAACATGCTGCCGGGGCTGTAGACCACCTCGACCTTGTCGGGCGGGCCGTCGGACGCTGCCGGAGCCTGCGTCGGCATGGCCTGGGTGGCGCAGGCGGCGAGCAGGGCCGCCGCTCCGATGATGATACCGCGCATTCCTTCCTCCCTCTCCCCGTCGAATAGAGCCCGGATCCGTCGCAAGGCACAACCCGGGGTCGAGGCTTGGTCAGGGACGGTCAGGCCGGCTCATCGTGGTAGTCGATCAGATGACGGCCGCGGACCATGCGGACGAAGGGCAGGGGCCGGTCCGGCTGCTCCAGGCGGGCGCGGACCTCGCCGAGCACGAAGCGGGTGATGGCCGGCAGATCGAGCCCGGCGGTCTCGTCGAGCCGGATCCAGGCGATCTCGTCCAGTTCGCCGCAGCCGGCGGTGGGTTCGGGATGCAGCAGGGCGGCGGCGTCGGCCATGAAGAAGCGGGCGTCGAAACGGCGGCTGCGCCCGGGCGGGGTGACGGCGCGGGCGATGTAGGACAGGGCCGCCAGGTCGGGCAGGGCCCCTTCGGCCCGGAACTCCCTCCATGGTCCGCCCGCCGGGACAGGCGGCGCGGGTTCGGCCAGCAGCAGGCCGGTCTCCTCGAAGGTCTCCCGCACGGCGGCGAGCGCGAGGGCGCGAGCGCGGCGGACGGGAACTTCGCGGGCGAGCCGGGCGAGGTCGGGGGGCGGCAGTTCGGAGGCCGAGGCGGCGGCGAAGTCGCCTCGCTCGATGCGGCCGCCGGGGAAGACCCACTTGGACGCCATGAACACATGCCCCGGCGCGCGCCGCCCCATCAAGACCTCCGCCCGGCCCCGGCCGCCGCGGGTGAGGATCAGGGTGGCCGCGTCCTTTGGCCGCTGGCGACCGCCGGTGCGGGGCGCGTCGCGGAGGCCCTGGGCGGCGTCGAAGGGCTGGGGAGCTGGCGGGATTCGGGACATGGACGCCCCTGCGATGCCACGCCGGCGCGGCGGTTGAAAGGGCGGTTCAGCCGAGGACCCGCCCCACCCGCACCAGCACGCCGTCCGGATCGCTGACCGCGAATTCGTAGCAGCCCCACGGCTTCGGTCGCGGATCGGCCGGGTCGATGATCCGTTCCCGCACCCGCGCGGCGACCGCGTCGACGTCCTCGACGTACAGGTAGAGCCCGAGCGGGTTGTCTTCCGGCGAGGCGGGCCAGTCCGGGGACAGCCTGAGGTGCAGCCGCCAGCCCCGGCCGTCGGCGAGCAGGCGGTAGTCGCCGTGGTCGCTGACCACCTCCAGTCCCAGGCGGCGATAGAAGGCGGTGCTGGCCTCGAGATCGCGGGCGGGGACGATGGCGGCGATGTGGTGTGGGTCGGTCACGGGTTACCTCCGTTTGCCCTTCCGCACGCCCTTCAGCCCGCCCGAGGGCTTGGCGCCGTCGCGGGGGCGGGGACCGCCGCGCTTGGGATAGCCGCCGCCCCTGGGTCCGCGGGCTCGCATGCCGAGGCGGGGCGAGGGGGCGTTGGGGTCGCGGGGTTGGGGCTCCGACAGCATTTCGAACAGCAGGCCGCCGGTGACCGGCGTGGCCTCGACGAGCCGCACCTCGACCGACCGGCCCAGCGTCCAGCGCCGGCCGGTGCGCTCGCCGACGAGGGCGTGGGTGCGGTCGTCGTGGGTGAAGTATTCGTCGCCGAGCGTCGAGACGGGTACGAGGCCGTCGGCGCCGGTTTCCTCAAGCCGCACGAACAGGCCGAAGCGGGTCACGCCGGTGATGCGGCCGGGGAAGGTCGCCCCCACGCGGTCCTCCAGGAAGGCGGCGATGTAGCGGTCCATGGCGTCGCGCTCGGCGGCCATGGAGCGGCGCTCGGTCTGGGTGACCTGTTCCGCGATGGTCGCCAGTTCGGCGATCTCGCGATCGGTCAGGCCGTCCTTGCCGAGGTTCAGGGCCCGGATCAGGCCGCGGTGGACGATCAGGTCCGAGTAGCGCCGGATCGGCGAGGTGAAGTGGGCGTAGCGGTCGAGGTTGAGGCCGAAGTGGCCGACGTTCTCGGGACTGTAGACGGCCTGCATCTGGGTGCGCAGGACAACCTCGTTGACCACCTCGGCGTGCGGCCCGTCCCGGGTCTCGTCGAGCAGGCGGTTGAAGCGCTTCGTCGTGGCCGGCTCGCCCTTGGCCCACGGCTTGCCGAGGGTCTGCAGGAAGTCGGCGAGGTTGAAGATCTTCTCCTGGCTCGGCGCCTCGTGGACCCGGTAGATCAGGGGCGTGCGCTTCTGCTCCAGCGTCTCTGCGGCGCAGACGTTGGCCTGGATCATCATCTCCTCGATGAGCCGGTGGGCCTCCAGCGACTTGCGCGGCTCGATCGCGCCGATGCCGCCGCCGGGGTCCATCAGCACCTTGCGCTCGGCGCTCTCGATCAGCAGCGGGCTGCGCTTCAGCCGGCCCTTGAGCATGGCGTGGTAGGCGTTCCACAGCGGGTAGATGATCCGGTCCATGATCGGGCCGGTGGCGTCGTCCGGCTGGCCGTCGATGGCCCCCTGGGCCTGCTCGTAGCTGAGGCTGGCGTGCGACCGCATCAGGCCGCGCACGAACCGGTGCGACAGCTTGCGGCCATCCTTGTCGAAGACCATGCGGACCGCCAGGCAGGCGCGGTTCTCGCCTTCCTTCAGGCTGCACAGCCCATTGGACAGGACCTCGGGCAGCATGGGTTCGACGCGGTCGGGGAAGTAGGTCGAGTTGCCCTTGGCCCGAGCCTCCCGGTCCAGCGCCGTGCCGACGCGGACATAGGCGGCGACGTCGGCGATGGCCACCCAGACCACCCAGCCGTCGGCGTTCTTCGGATCGTCGTCGCGGTGGGCGTGGACCGCGTCGTCGTGGTCGCGGGCGTCGGCGGGATCGATGGTGATCAGCGGCAGGTCGCGCAGGTCCTCGCGGCCCTTGAGCGACGGCAACTCCTGGTCCTGCGCCTCCGCCTCGACAGCGTCGGAGAAGCCGGTCGGGACGCCATGGGCGTGGATGGCGATGAGCGAGGCGGCGCGGGGATCATCCTCGCGGCCGATGGTCTCGAGGATCTTGCCGCGCTTCGGTCCGTAGCGCTGCTCGCCCTTTTCGATGGCGGCCAGCACCAGGTCGCCGTCCTTCAGCCCCTCGGCCTGGGCGTGGGGCACGAGCAGGACATCCTTCGAGCGGCGGTCGACGGGTTCGACGCGCACCTCGCGGTTCGACTTGCGGATGACGCCGAGCACGCGGTTGGTCCCGGCGTCGAGGCGCTTGATCAGCCGCGCCTCCCAGCCCTCCTCGCCGCGCTGGAACTTGCATAGCAAGCGGTCCCCCATGCCGGGGGCGGGGCCGGCGCGGCCGGCGCGATCGGGAACCAGCAAGGCGCGGGGCGCATCCTCGGACGCCTCGACGAGGCGAACGTAGATTTCGCCGTCGACGTCGCGCTCGACCACGTCGGCGACGCCGACCGGAGGCAGCCCGCCGGCCTCCGAGAAGCCCTTGCGGCCGCGCTTGCCCAGTTTCCCTTCGGCCTCCAGCTCGCGGATCATTTCGCGCAGGGCCCGGCGGTCGCCGCCCTTCAGGCCGAAGTGGCGGGCGATGTCGCCCTTCTCGGCCGATCCGGCGTCACGCAGGAAGGCGAGCAGGGTTTCACGGTCGGGCAGGCCGGCGGGGGGGCGCTTGGGGGATCTGGTCATTCAGTCCTTCAACGCCGAAGTGTCGGCGGGGTTGATGCAGGGGAGGCCCAGCGCCGTCGCTGCGCGGGCCATTCCCCGGTCGAGGGTGACGAGGGTGGCCTCCAGGCGCGCCGCCGCCGCGATGTGGATGGCGTCGGGAGCGCGAAGCTTGAGGTCGTAGCAACGGATGAGAGTCGTTGCGGTCGATATGTCGCTGCTCGTGATGGAGACGCTCTCCGTAAACTCGACGACCCAATGATCCAGGTCTCGCAGGATACTGTCCGCCGCCGACCGCGATCTGAAGCCGGTGCGCTCAAGGCGCGCCACCGCTGACGAGGTCTCGGCCACGGCGAAGTCACTGACCAGCAGGCGGTTGCGTCCCGGTTGGAGCGCTCCATCCACCCGTCGGCCGGTCGCTTCGTTCACGATAACCGCGACGATCGCGCTGGCGTCCGGGTAGAGCGTCACTCAGGATCGCCATCACGAACCGCCCGGATCAGTTCCGCCGCGGACATGGGCAGGCGCGGCTGGGCCTCGCGACGCTTCACGAACTCGTCGTAGAGCGCGAGCCTCTCCTCCAAGGTCCGCTTTTCTGGAATGCGCAGGACACCGCCTGGGGCCGCTTTCAGTTCGGCCACCGGTTTTCCATGCCGGGTGATGGTGATGCTTTCCCCCTTCTCGACCCGGTCGAGCAGGTGGGTGAACTTGTTCTTTGCTTCCGCGACCCCGTAGTTGGCCATCGCGCGATCTCCTGTTCTGGCCACAAATATAGCCATAATAGCCTGCCCGCGCCAGTCGGGTTGTTCCGTCGCCGCGCCGAGCCTAGCCTCCGCCGCGCACAGTCACGGAGTTTCTGCATGACCCTCGCCGCCGCCCCCGTCCTGACTGGTCCGACCGCCTCGCTGCTGGACCTGATCGGCCGGACGCCGATGGTGGAGGTGACCAGGCTGGACACCGGGCCGTGCCGGCTGTTCCTCAAGCTGGAGAGTCAGAACCCGGGCGGCTCGATCAAGGACCGCATCGCCCTGTCGATGATCGAGGCGGCCGAGCGGGAGGGCTTCCTGAAACCGGGCGGGACCATCGTCGAGGCCACGGCGGGCAACACGGGACTGGCGCTGACGCTGGTGGGCCAGGCCAAGGGCTACAAGGTCCTGCTGGTCATCCCGGACAAGATGTCCAAGGAAAAGATCCAGCATATCCGGGCGATGGGTGCGGATGTTCGCCTGACGCGTTCGGATGTGCCGCACGGGCACCCGGAGTACTACACCGACATGGCGGAGCGGCTGGCGCAGCAGATCCCCGGCGGCTTCTACGTCAACCAGTTCGCCAATGACGCCAACTCCGAGGCCCATTTCCGTTCCACGGGGCCGGAGATCTGGGAGCAGATGGGCGGCGACATCGACGCCTTCGTGGCCGGCATCGGCTCCGGCGGCACCATCACCGGCATCGCGCGGTACCTGAAGTCGCAAGGCTCGAAGGCGCAGATCATCCTCGCCGACCCGGTCGGCTCGACCCTCGCCGGGCTGGTAAACGAGGGCGTGCCCGGGCCCGAAGGCAGCTACACCGTCGAGGGCATCGGCCAGAACTTCGTGCCGGAAACGGCCGACATGAGCCTGATCGACAAGGCCTATTCGATCCCCGACGCCGAGGCGATCGCCACGGTGCGCGAACTGCTGCTGAAGGAGGGCGTGCTGGCGGGATCGTCATCCGGCACCCTGATCGCCGCCGCCCTGCGCTGGTGCCGCGAGCAGACCGAGCCGAAGCGGGTGGTGACCTTCGTCTGCGACACCGGGGCGAAATACCTGTCGAAGGTCTACAACGACGCCTGGCTGGCCGACCATGGCCTGACCGAACGCGAGCTGCACGGCGACCTCTCGGACCTCATCACCCGCAAATACGAGAACGGCGACGTGGTGGTCATCGGGCCCGAGGACACGCTGGACACCGCCTTCAAGCGCATGAAGAGCGCCGACGTCTCGCAATTGCCGGTCATGGACGAGGGGCGGCTGGTCGGGATTCTCGACGAGAGCGACATCGTCCATGTCATGGACACGGATGCGATCACCCGGTCCGAGCGCTTCGCCCGCCCGGTCAAGTCGGCCATGACGCGGGAGCTGGACACGGTGCAGGTGGGCGAGCCGCTGGACGCCGTGATCCCGCTTTTCGACCGCGACCGGGTGGCCATCGTCCTGGACGGGGAGAGGTTCGTCGGCCTGATCACCCGGACCGACCTGATCAACCACCTGAGCCTGAACCGCTAGCCCATGAGGGCCGTGCTCCTCGCCGTGGCGCTGTCGCTGGCCGCCGGAAGCGGGGCGGCGGCGCAGGCGCAGGTCGGCGCGCCCGGCTGCGTCGACGACGTGCCGGTCCGCGCGTGGCGCGAGCCGATCACCTTCGACAGCCGCGGCAGGAGCATCCGGGCCCACCTCTATTCGCCGCGCGGCGAGGCCAACGGCGTGGGCGTGGTGCTGCTGCACGGCGGCACGGGGTTCGAGATGAACGCGATCCTGTTCGACGCCCACGCGATCCAGCTGGCCTCGCGGGGCTACCATGTCATCCTGCCGGCCTATTTCGACGCCGCGGCGCCAGACGGGAGCCGGCGCACGGTGACGGCGCGGGCGTGGCGGCAGGCGGCGCTGGACGCGGCCGAGGCGCTGTCGGCCGAGCCGGGCCTGGCGCGCGAGCGGGTGGCGCTGTGGGGCTATTCGCGCGGGGCCGCGGTCGGGGCCGATGCGGCGACCTCTCCGGGCAGCGGCGTGCGCTCCGCCATCCTTGTCGCCGGCGGGGGGTCGCTGGACGGGGACGTGGACGGACGCAACCTGTCGGTGCTGATGCTCCACGCCCGTCGCGACGAGGCCGTGCCGAGCCGCAGCACCCTGCGGCTGGCGGAAGAGCTGCGCGAGGCGGGCGCAACGGTGGAGGTGCAGGAGCTGGCCTTCGACGGGCATCAGTACGACCTGCCCACATGGTGCGCGGCGTTCGCGGCGACACGGGCGTTTCTGGAGGGGCGACATGGACCGGCGTAGGCTTCTGACCGGCGCGGCCGCCGCGGCGGGACTGGCGGGCGCGGCGCGGGCCCAGGAAGCGGCCGGGCCGACCTACGAGGGGATGACTTTCGAGAGCCACGGCAAGCCGATCCGGGCCATCCACTACCGGCCGCCCGGAGAGGGGCGGCGGGCGGCCATCGTGATGATGCACGGCTCGGGCGGACGCATCCGCAACGCCGGGCCGTGGCACGAGCTGGCGATGCGCTTCGCCGGCGACGGCTACGAGGTGCTGACCCCGCTCTACACCGACGCCTTCGCCGACGACGGGGTGCGGCCGCAGCGGATGATGGAGGCGTGGCGGGACGTGGGCGAACACGCCATCGACTGGTTCATCGACCGGGGCGTGGACCGCCGGCGAACCGGCATGTTCGGCTATTCCCTGGGGTCCTACGTGGCGGTCGACGGGGCGCTGGGCGCCAGCCGCGCGGCGGCCGCGATCGGACTGGCCGGAGGCGTCGACGTCTACACCCCGCGTCGGCCGCGCCGGCGCATCCCGGTGCTGATCATCCGGGCCGCCAACGACACGCACGTCCTGCCCCGCAACACCGCCGCCTGGGTGGAGTTTCTCCGCGAGAACGACGTCCCGGTCGACGTCGAGGTGATAGACGGGGCCGGACACCTGTTAACGTCGCCGGAATGGGCCGAGGTCTTCGCCCGTTCCACGGCCTTCTACGCCGGCAACATCGGCCGTCCCGAGGATTGATGATGAGCACCTTGAAGAACAGCCAGGGCTTCTCCACCCGCGCCATCCACGCCGGCCAGAGGCCCGACCCGACGACCGGCGCGGTGATGACGCCGATCTACGCCACCTCGACCTACGCCCAGGAGAGCCCGGGCGTGAACAAGGGCTATGAGTACGCGCGCGGCAAGAACCCGACGCGGGAGGCGTTCGAGGCCTGTCTGGCCGACCTCGAGGGCGGGGTGCAGGGCTTCGCCTTCGCCTCGGGCATGGCGGCGACGGCGACGGCGCTGGAGCTGCTGGACGCGGGCTCGCACATCGTCACCGGCGACGACCTGTACGGCGGCAGCTGGCGGCTGTTCGAGCGGGTGCGGCGGCGCTCAATGGGGCTGGACTTCGCCTATGTCGACCTGTCGGACCTGGGCGCGGTCGAGGCGGCGATCACGCCGAAGACGCGGATGATCTGGGCCGAGACCCCGACCAATCCGCTGATGAAGCTGGCCGACATCGAGGGACTGTCGAAGATCGCCCGGGCGCGCGGGCTGAAGCTGGTGGTCGACAACACCTTCGCCACGCCGTGGAGCCAGCAGCCCCTGAGCCTCGGCGCCGACATCGTCATGCACTCGGCGACCAAATACCTGAACGGCCACTCCGACATCATCGGCGGGGCGCTGGTGACCGGCGATCCGGAGCTGGCGAAGGAGCTGAAGTTCCTCCAGAATTCGGTCGGCGGGGTGATGGGGCCGTTCGACGCCTTCCTCGCCAACCGCGGGCTGAAGACGCTGGGGCTGCGCATGAAGGCGCACAACGAGAACGCCCTGGCGGTGGCGCGCTGGCTGGAGACCCGCAAGGGGATCGCGCGGGTGATCTATCCGGGGCTGATCAGCCATCCGCAGCACGACCTGGCGGCGCGGCAGATGAACGGGCGCTTCGGCGGCATGGTCACGGCCCTGATCGACGGGGACCTGGCGCGGACGAAGCAGGTGCTGGAGCGGGTGCAGGTGTTCACCCTGGCGGAGTCGCTGGGCGGGGTGGAGAGCCTGGTCAATCACCCGGCCATCATGACCCACGCCAGCGTGCCGAAGGAGGTGCGCGAGGCCGGCGGGGTGACCGACAACCTGATCCGGCTGTCGGTAGGGGTCGAGGACATCGACGATCTGATCGCCGACCTCGACCGGGCGCTGGGCTAGGCGGCGGCCTTCGACGCCAGCGCCGTTTGATGCCCGGTGACGGGCGCGGGCTTCTTCTTCGCCGGCGCGCGCTTCTTCGGGGCCGGCGCGGGGGCGAGGGCGGCGCGTCGGGCGCTTTCAGCGTCGATGATCGGAATGATCTCGGCGGCGGCCGCGGCCCGGACCGCCGAGGCGTCGCCCGAGAGCCGTTCGGCGTTGGCGCGCAGGGCCTTGAGGTCGGCGTCGCTCATAGCGGGCACCATTTCGGCGAGGGGAGTCATGGTCGTCTCCGGGATTGGGGGAACAGGCGTCAGGGCCGGCGCGCGAGGCGCCAGCCCTTCAGCTGATTGAAGGCGATCTCGACGACGACCCGGTCGCCCACGAGGGGCACGTCAGTCGCCCGGCCGAATGACGGCAGGACCGTCACCATGTGGCCGTTATCGAGCCGCACCCGGCGCAGACCGAGCGGCAGCAGGCTCACGATCTCGCCGTCGAAGGCGATGGCGCGCGAGTCGCTGGACGGAAGCGGGCCGGGGGCGGTCACCGGATCAGTCGGCGTTGCGCAGACGGCCCGCCGATTCCTTGCCCGAGCGAGCGTCGCGCTCGACTTCGTAGGAAATCTTCTGGTTCTCGCTGAGCATGCCCAGGTCAGACGTCTCGACGGCCGAGGCGTGGACGAACACGTCCTTGCCGCCGTCGTCAGGGGCGATGAAGCCATAGCCCTTGGTGGAATTGTACCATTTCACAGTGCCGGTAGCCATTTTCAGGACCTCCGTTAGCAGTTGACCGCCGGAAGAAGTCCGGGGCGGCCTGTCGGGTCTGAATGGGATCGGCTTTGGACCTCGGTGCGCGATGCAAAGGGCAGCAGCGTTTCGCAGTGAGATCGACAGAGGAGAGATGGGGGCGCGAGTCGGGTTTCGCAACCCCGACGCCCAAATGAAAGCGGCGGCGGAGGCTCTCGCCC
>JAFAEC010000071.1 GCA_023424215.1 Pseudomonadota bacterium | reverse complement strand
CGCCGGCGCCGTCGACCGGGACGGCCTGTGGCGGGCCCAGACCCCGCAGGCGTTCCGTCTGCAGACGCTGACCGAGGCCTACCGGGCATGGCCGGCGGAGGAGCCCGCGACCGACGAGGCGACCGTGGTGCAGCACGCCGGCGGGCGCGTTCGCCTCGTCGACGGCGATCCGCGCCTGATGAAGCTCACCTGGCCCGAGGATTTCGCCATGGCCGAGGCCCTGATCCCCCGCCAGATCCGGACCGGTTCGGGCTTCGACGTGCACCGCTGGGGCCCCGGCGCCGCCGTCTGGCTGTGCGGGGTCGAGATCCCCCACGACCAGACCCTGGTCGGCCACTCCGACGCCGACGCCGGTCTCCACGCTCTGACCGATGCGATCCTGGGTGCGATGGGCGACGGCGACATCGGCGACCACTTTCCGCCGACGGACCCGCAATGGAAGGGCGCTTCCTCGGACCGCTTCCTGATCCACGCTGTCGAGCGCCTGCACGCGCGCGGCGGACGGCTGGTGAATGTCGACGTCACCCTGATCTGCGAGCGGCCCAAGGTGAAGCCGCACCGCCAGGCCATGCGCGAACGGCTGGCGGAACTGCTGGCCCTCCCGCTCGATGCTGTCAGCGTCAAGGCGACCACGACCGAGGGCCTCGGCTTCACCGGCCGCGGCGAGGGTCTGGCGGCCCAGGCCGTGGCGACGATCGAACTGCCGGCCTCCTAGAACGGCCGTTCCGACGGCGGGCGCCAGCTGCGCCACAGCGCCCCGACCAAGTTGACGTAGTCGTCGGTCCACGGCCGCACCGTGGTGGCCGGGCTCGTCTTCCAGCGAGGATCGGCGCGAAAATCGGCCAGCGCCGCCTCGCTGCGGCCGAGGATCAGCGCCTCGGTCGAGGCTTCGGCCATCTCGGCCGCCGTGCCGCTCTCGTAATAGATCTGGTGCAGGCTGGGGACGCCCAGCGCCTGCCCGGCGGCGATGGCCGGCAGGGTGATCTCGAGGTTGCGGTTGGACAGGTGCAGCAGCACCACGCCATTCGGCTTCAACAGCCGCAGGTAGCCGGCGACGGCTTCCTCGGTCAGCAGGTGGGTCGGCACCGCGTCCGAGGAGAAGGCGTCGATGATCAGCAGGTCGTAGCTGCCGGCCGGCTGGTCCGCGAGGGTCAGGCGGGCGTCTCCCAGCACGGTGTCGACAGGCCCCCCGGCGCAGTCGGAGATGTAGCTGAACCATCGTGGATCGCGCGACAGCGCATCGACCATGGGGTCGATCTCGAAGAAGGTCATGCGGTCCACGGGGCGCTTGTAGGCGGCCATGGCGCCGGACCCCTGCCCGACCACGCCGATCCGCGCCGGCCCGCGCCGCTGCACCATCAGGGCCGACTGACCGATCGGGGTGGCGGTGTTGTAGTAGAGGGTCGGCGCGCACTCGTTCAGGTCGTTGCGGGCCTGGGCCCCGTGCAGGGTGGTGCCGTGCATCAGCACGTGGACGTCGCCGCCCAGCATCGGATCGGGCGCGTTGGCCACGCGCATCACCCCGAAGAAGCTGCGCTCCGAGTAGCTCCAGTCATAGCCCCGGGCGATCCACTGGGCCGCCAGGCTGATCATCACCAGCACGGCCGTGTAGGCCAGCGCCCGGCCGCGCAGCAGGAAGGCGCAGATCGCCGCCGGGATCAGCATGATCATGGCCAGCTGGCCCATGCCGGCGGGGAACATCCGGTAGAAGGCGCCGCGCGCCTCGTCGTTGGCGTTCAGCCAGAGCGACAGCAGCACCGGCGACAGGGCGATCACGGCGGCGGTCAGCAGCAGGGCGACCTGCGCCCGGCCAAGCGGTCCCCGGCCCCACGGGCGGGCCAGACCGACCAGCACCAGCACCAGCGGGTACTCCCAGACCATGTTGAAGATGACCGGGGCCAGCAGGGCGGTGAAGGCGCCGCCGACCACGCCGCCGACCGAGAGCAGCAGGTAGAACTCGGTCAGCCGGTCCGGCGGCGGCCGCCGCGCCGCCAGCAGCTGGTGGCACATCAGGGCGGCGAAGAAGAAGGCCAGCAGATGGATGCCGAAGGCCATGCCCCAGTTGGTCGAGCGGAAGGCGACGATCAGCACCACCACGGCCCCGACCGCGCCCTGGATCGCCAGGGTGGCCGGCAGCGGAATCCACGGCCGGTTCTGGAACGCGATGACGAAGGTCAGCAGGTAGAGCGCCAGCGGGATGACCCACAGGAAGGGCGCCGACGCGACGTCCGTCGAGAGGTGGCTGGTGACGCCCAGCATCAGGCTGGAGGGGGCGGCCGCGAGCAGGATCAGGATGCCCTTCTCGCGCCACGACATCGGTGCCGACCGGGCCAGCGGCGCCGGCTCGGCGCCCCGGTCGATCCGGCGCCGCCAGACCACCAGCGCCAGCACCACCACCATCAGCCCGAAGGCCGCGTAACCCACGCTCCAGCCCCAGCGCTGGCCGGACAGGGTGGCCAGCGGCTCGATCAGGACCGGGTAGGACAGCAGCGCCAGGAAGCTGCCGAGGTTGGAGGCGGCGTACAGCACGTAGGGATTGCGGCCGTCGGCATGGCCGGCGCGCACCCGCGCGTACCAGGCCTGCAGCAGCGGCGCGGTGGCCGACAGCACGGCGAACGGCGCGCCCACCGACAGGGTCAGGGTCGACAGCAGCCACAGGATCGGCGCGGCCGGGTCGGGATCTCCCAGCCCGCCGTTGACCTGCAGCGGCAGGAACAGCGCCGCGAGCGCCAGCAGGCCGAGGTGCACGCCGACCTGCGCCTTGATCGAGCCGAGCCGCTGCAGCAGGTGGGCGTAGCCGTAGCCGGCCAGCAGCGCCGCCTGGAAGAACACCATGGCCGTGTTCCACACCGCCGGCGAACCGCCCAGCATGGGCAGGATCAGCTTGGTCACCATGGGCTGGACGACGAACACCAGCGCGGCCGAGGTGAAGATGGCGATCGCGAACAGGACGGGGGTCAGTCGATCGCCGGTCGCTGCGGGAGCCGTGTCGATGGTGGTCTCGCTCATGCCCGCCCCGTATGATGCCGCCGACCCGGCGTGGCGCGACCCTAGCGTGACTCGCGGCCGGTTCGGAAAGGACCTCATGTTCTCCTTCGACATCCAGGCGCTGGCGCGACGCGTGATCGAGGAAGGCCTCGCCCGGGGCCTCACCGTCGCCTGCGCCGAGAGCTGCACCGGCGGTCTGGTGACGGGCGCCATCACCGCCGTGCCGGGATCCTCGACGGTTCTGGACCGCGGCTTCGTGACCTACAGCAACGACGCCAAGACCCAGATGCTGGGCGTGCCCGCCGAAGCTATCGCGACCCACGGCGCGGTGTCCGAGGCGGTCGCGCGGGCCATGGCCGAGGGCGCGCTGCGCAACTCCCGGGCCGATGTCTCGGTGGCCGTCACCGGGGTCGCCGGTCCGGGCGGCGGGTCGGAGAGCAAGCCGGTCGGTCTCGTGCATTTCGCGGCCGCCGGGCCGACGGGCGTGGTGCACGTGACCCGCCGCTTCGGCGACATCGGTCGCGATCCGGTCCGGCTGGAGAGCGTGCGCACCGCGCTCGGCCTGCTGCTCGACCGGATCGGCGCATGATCGTCGACGCCCGCGGCCATCGCTGCCCGACGCCCAGCCTGCGGCTCCAGAAGGCGCTTCGCGAAACCCCGGCCGGCACGCGCGTCACCCTGCTCGCCACAGATCCCATGGCGCGCATCGACGTGCCCTTCCTGATGGCGGACGTCGGCGGCCGCGTCGTGTCGGTCGAGGAGAGCGAGGGCGTGCTGGCTATCGTGGTCGAGACGCCCGCCGGGCCGACAGGCTGACCACGCGGTCAGAGAACGGCTCCTCGGTCGTCCCGGACGTCTCGGGCAGCTCCGGCGCGTTCTTCGAGCGGGCGGCGATCTCCATCTCGGTGGCGAAGGCGCCGCCGTAGAAGATGGCGTTGACGTTCCAGGACAGCCAGATCAGCAGCACCACCACGGCGCCGACCGAGCCATAGGTCGCGCCCAGCGGGGCGATCTGCTCCACGTAGATGGCGCACAGCCACGACGAGATGGTCGAGAACACGGTGGCGATCACGCCGCCGGTGATCGACGGCGCCCACGCCACCGGAGTCCGGTGGGACATGGCGTAGCGGTAGAGCAGGGTCAGGCCGACGGCGAGGCCGAGCGCCGGCCACAGTCCGTTCGCCGGCAGGCCGCCGCCGTCACCCGGCCCGGTGTGTTCGAGCAGGCGGGAGGTGACCACGGCCCCCGACACCACGGTGAACAGGGCGAAGGCGAACAGGGCGACGAAGAAGGCCAGCAGGTTGAATTTGAAGAAGCCGTGCGGCTCGGTCTCGTCGTGAATCAGGTTCAGGCCGGCGAGCAACGCCTTGAAGCCCCGGTGCGCGGCGTAGCCGCCGATGACGAGGGCGAGGAAGCTCTGCGTCGAGACCGTGCTGGCCGAGGCGTTGGCCAGGCGCTCGATCTCCTGCAGGAAGATGGCCCGGGCGGCGTAGGGCATGACGTCGGCGAGGGCCGCGGCCTGCTCGCTCACCTGACCGATGCTGAGCACGGCCTTGTAGAAGCCGATCAGGATCGCGATGGCCGGAAAGACCGCCAGCAGGGCGAAGAAGGACACCCCGCCCGTGTAGAGCATGACGTCGCGGCCCCAGCTCCGCGCGAAGGCCTTGGCGGCCAGGCGGCCCCAGTGACCCCGCGCCGGCCTGTGCGTCCCGGCGCCCCGTTCGGAAGTTGCTTTCACCCGGTTCCCCAACCGTCCCCGACAGGCGCCTTCCTTAACCGAATTCTTCCGGGAGGAAACCATGCGGGACCGGGAGGACGGCACAAACCTGCGTGAGCCGTTGCCTCCCGGCGGCCCATCTCGCTATGGTCCCGCGCCTGAAGACCGCCCCGGGGCTGGGGGCGTCCGGAGAACTCCGCTCTTGGCTTCCGATCCGCGTATTCTGGTCGTCGCGCCTGACGATGGCGTGATCGGGCCCCTGTGTCAGGGGCTCGACGCGCTCGGCTGGCGGACCGTGACGGCGCGGTCCGTTGCGGGCGCCGTGCAGGTCCTGATCGACTGGCCGCTCGAGGCGGTCATCCTCGACAGCCGCCTGTCCGACGCGCAGGCCGGGGTGGAGGCGATGCGCCAGACGGTGACGCCCCGCCGCCTGCCGATGCTGGCGATCGGATCGGAAGCGGCCGACTGGGAGGCCGGCCTGGTCGAGATCGCGATGTCGGCGCCGCCGCACGCGGCCCAGGCCGCCCTCCGGCTCGAACATCTGGTGCGGGCCGCGATCGCCGAGGAGGAGGTCAGCCTGCGGGAAGCCACCTTCGCGGCCCAAGGCGAGCCGCTGCCGGTCGCGGACCCCGATCCCTCGCCGCTGCGGGTGCTCGCCGCCGGAAAGCCGGAGCGCCGGTTCCTGGCCCTGTCCAACGCCCTCGCGGCCCGCGATTGCGAGGTCGTGGCGGCGCCGACGCCCTACACCGCCTTCGACTACCTGCACGAGCGGCCATTCGACGCCGCCGTGCTGTGGGGCGCCGAGGATCACGCCCCGGCCCTCTCGATCGCCTCCGGCATGAAGCGAAACACCCGCCTCTATCACGTGCCGGCGGTGCTCTATCTGCGCGGTTCGGCCGAGATCAACCTGGCCGAACTGTACAGCCGCGGCTTCGCCGACGTGGCCGCCGCCGACACGCCCGAGGAGGAAACCGCCGAGCGCATCGTCGCCCTCGGCCGCGCCCACCGCCGGCATGTCGCCATCCGCCGCACCCTTGAGGGCGCCCGCGCCTCCGGCCTGACCGATCCGGCGACCGGCCTGTTCACGCCCCAGCTGTTCGCCGCCCATCTGGCCCGCGTGGTCGAGGGCGCGCGCCTCCGGCGCCGCCCGTTGTCCGTGGCGGTGCTGCGCGTGGCCGCCACCGAGGCGATCGCCGCGGCCCGGGCGGGCGGCTGGCTGGACCGGGCCCTGCCCCAGGTCGGCGCCATGGTGTCCCGCCTGATCCGCACCGAGGACACGGCGGCGCGGCTGGCCCCGGATGTCTTCGCCCTCGCCCTGCCCGCCACCCGCGGCCCCGCCGCCCGCATCGCCGCCGACAGGATCGCCGCGGTGATCGGCTGCACCGCCTTCGACGCCGGGCCCGAGCACCCGCCGTTCGTGGTGGAGTTCGAGGTCGGGGTCAGCGAGATCGGGCCTGAAGAGTCGCCGGCGGCCGCCCTCGAACGCGCCCGCGCCGACATCGGCCGCCGCTGAACGACGATTCCCGGGCCCGCCCCGGCCGCCGCCTGACCGAGGTCCGGACCGCGCCCGGATGCCGTCAGAGCCGACAGTGCATGATGTGCAGGTCGACAGGACCTGCCGCGGGATGATCGAAGGCCTCCGGAACGGCGCCGACGATCTCGAAGCCCAGGGCCTGCCACAGCCGGAGAGCGGCGTGGTTGGTCGCGACCACGGCGTTGAACTGCATGGCCCGGTAGCCTGCGGTTCGCGCGCGATCGAGGACGGCTTCGCCCAGCGCCCGTCCAACGCCGCGCCCGCGGGCGCCCTCCGCGACCATGAAGCTGGCCGTCGCCACGTGGCTCCCCGGCCCCATCTGGTTCGGACCCGTCTTCGCCGTGCCCAGCACGTGATCGTCCTCGACGGCGACCAGCGTCACGCCCGGCGGCTCCATCATCCACAGGGCCCGGGCGAAAGCCTCGTCCAGGTCGCGCGGGTAGGTGTAGGTCTCGCCGGCGCGGCATACGGCCTGCACGATCGGCCAGATCGCCGGCCAGTCCGCCGCCGTCGCGTCCCGGATCTCCACGTCAACCCGCTCCCGCCACCCGCGCCAGGTCGGCGGTGATGCGCTCGGCCACCTTCAGACGGTCCTCCGGCGTGTCCCAGTCGCCCTTGACCACGATCTTCTGGTCCGGGCGGATCTTCCAGTAGGCCTGGTTCTTCTGGATCAGGCCGACAAGGCCGGCGGGATTGGGGAAGGCGGCGCCGCGCAGGGTCAGCACCGCTCCCTTCGGTCCGACGTCGATGCGCTCGATGCACGCCGTCTTGCAGTTGGCCTTGATGCCGACGATGCGCAGCAGCTGTTTCGCCTCGTCCGGCAGCGGGCCGAAGCGGTCGATCAGCTCGGCCGCCAGGGCCTCGCGGCTCTCGGAATTCTCGGCGTCGGACAGACGGCGGTACAGGCTCAGGCGGACGTTGAGGTCGGGGACGTAATCCTCGGGAATCAGCACGGCCGCGCCGACATTGATGGCCGGCGACCAGCCGCGGTCGACCTCCTCACCCTCGCCTTCCGCCTTCAGGCTGGCGACGGCGTCCTCCAGCATCTGCTGGTACAGCTCCACGCCCACCTCGCGGATGTGGCCCGACTGCTCGTCGCCGAGCAGGTTGCCGCCGCCGCGCTGGTCGAGGTCGTGGCTGGCCAGCTGGAAGCCGGCTCCGAGGTTGTCCAGCGACTGGAGCACCTGCAGCCGCCGCTCGGCCGACAGGCTCATCGGCTTCTCGTTCGGCGTGGTCAGATAGGCGAAGGCGCGCGCCTTGGACCGGCCGACCCGGCCGCGGATCTGGTACAGCTGGGCCAGGCCGAACATGTCGGCGCGGTGCACGATCAGGGTGTTGGCGGTGGGGATGTCGAGGCCGCTCTCGACGATCGTCGTCGAGACCAGCACGTCGTACTGGCCGTCGTAGAAGGCGCTCATCACGTCTTCCAGCTGGGTCGGCGTCATCTGGCCGTGGCCGACGACGAACTTCACCTCGGGGACCTGCTCGCGCAGGAAGCGCTCGATGTCCGGCAGGTCCTTCAGCCGCGGCGCGACATAGTAGGCCTGGCCGCCGCGATACTTCTCGCGCAGCAGGGCCTCGCGCACCAGCACCGGGTCCCACGGGGTGACGTAGGTCCGCACCGCCAGGCGATCGACCGGCGGCGTGGCGATGATCGACATCTCGCGGATGCCCGACAGGGCCATCTGCAGGGTGCGCGGGATCGGCGTCGCCGTCAGGGTCAGCAGGTGCACGTCGGCTCGCAGGGTCTTGAGCTTCTCCTTGTGCTTGACCCCGAAGTGCTGCTCCTCGTCGACGATGACGAGGCCGAGGTCCTTGAAGCCGACCTGTTCGCTCAGCACCGCATGGGTGCCGACCACGATCTCGAAGCTGCCGTCCTTCAGGCCGGCGCGGGTTTCTGACGCCTCTTTCGCCGTCACCATGCGCGACAGGTGGCGCACCTTGATCGGCCAGCCGGCGAAACGCTCGGAGAAGGTCTTGAAGTGCTGCCGCGCCAGCAGGGTGGTCGGGCAGACCACGGCCACCTGCTGGCCGCTCATCGCCACCACGAAGGCGGCGCGCAGCGCCACCTCGGTCTTCCCGAAGCCGACGTCGCCGCAGATCAGCCGGTCCATCGGCGTGCCCTTGCCGAGGTCCTCCAGCACGTCGGCGATGGCGTTCAGCTGATCCTCGGTCTCCTCGTAGGGGAAGCGGGCGCAGAACTCGTCGAACAGGCCGTGCGGCGGCTCCACCGCGTCGGTGCGGCGCAGGGCCCGCTTGGCGGCCAGCGCGATCAGCCCCTCGGCCATGGCGCGCAGGCGCTCCTTGGCCTTGGCCTTGCGCGCCTGCCAGCCGGCCCCGCCCAAGCGGTCCAGCTGCACTCCGTCGGCGTCGGTGCCGTAGCGGGTCAGCAGGTCGATGTTCTCGACCGGCAGGTACAGCTTCGATTCGCCGGCGTAGATCAGTTCGAGGCAGTCGTGCGGCGCCTCCTGGATCTCCAGCGTCTTCAGCCCCTCGTAGCGGCCGATGCCGTGGTCGAGGTGGACCACCAGGTCGCCGGTGGTCAGGGCCGAGGCCTCGGCGAGAAAGTTCGACGCCCGCCGCTTCTTCCTCGGCCGCGCCAGCCGGTCGCCGAGGATGTCGGTCTCCGAGATGACCGCCACCGCATCCGTCTCGAAGCCGTGCTCCACCGGCAGCACGCCGCGCAGGAACAGTCCGTCGGGGGCGGCCTGCACGTCGGCCCAGTCGCGCACCGCCACCACGTGCTCCAGCCCGTGATCGGCCAGCATCGAGGCCAGCCGGTCCGAGGAGCCCTCGGTCCACGAGGCGAACAGCACCCGCTTGCCGGCGGCCTTGATCGCCTCCGCGTGGCGGGCGACCGCCTCGAACAGGTTGACGCTGTCCTGGGCCCGCTCGGCGGCGAAGCTGCGCCCCAGCCGCCCGCCGGCGTCCTCCCCCTCAGCCTGGAACGGCGAGAAGCGACGCACGTCGCGGCCGGCGAGGGCCGAGTTCCAGTCCGCCTCGGGCAGGTACAGCCGGTCCGGCGGCAGGGCGCGGTAGGCCGTGCCGCCCTTGCCCTTCGCCGCCTCGCGCCGCGCCTCCCAGGCGTCCTCGGTCAGACTCCAGCGCTCCGCCCGCGCCGCCTCGACCTGGTTGTCGAGGAAGATGCGGCCGTCCTCCGGCAGGTAGTCGAACAGGGTCTCCAGCCGCTCGTAGAGCAGCGGCAGCCAGTGCTCCATGCCTTGCCGCCGCGCCCCCTCGCTGACCGCCGCGTACATCGGGTCCTCGCCCGGCGCGCCGAACAGGTTGAGATAGCCGGTGCGGAAGCGGGAGATGCTGTCCGGATCCAGCAGGGCCTCGGACACCGGCGCCAGCGACACGCTGGTCATCTGCCCGGTCGAGCGCTGGGTGTCCGGGTCGAAGGTGCGGATCGACTCCAGTTCGGAGCCGAACATGTCCAGCCGCACCGGCTCCTCGAAGCCCGGCGGGAAGACGTCGATCACCCCGCCCCGGACAGCGAACTCGCCGCGCTCCGACACGGTCGAGGCGCGCACATAGCCGTTGGCGGCGAAATAGCGCTCCAGGGCCGCCGTATCGAGATCGAGGCCCACGGTGGTCTCGAAGCCGGCCCCGCAGGTCGCATCCCGCGGCGGCGTGCGCTGCATGGCCGCGCTCACGGTCGTGACCACCAGCAGCGGCCGGCTGTCCCCCGTCTCGCGTTGCGCCAGGGCGGTCAGCGCCGCCATGCGCTGGGCCGACACCGACGAGGTCGGGCTGAGCCGGTCGTAGGGCAGGCAATCCCACGCCGGAAACTCCACAACTTCAATGTCTCCGGCGAAGAAGCGGAATGCCTGCGTGAATTCCCCCATCCGCGCGAAATCGCGGGCGACGAACAGTCCGACCCCGCCGTCGGCCTTCAGCCGTTCGGCCACGGTCAGGGCGTCCAGTCCCTCCGGGGCGCCGCCGAGGGTCCGATCGGCCCGCCTGGGCGTCGCGCCGTCCATCAGCCGGCCCCCTTCGCCACTTCGGCGGCGACGTGTTCGGCCATGAAGGCGCGGATCTTCTGCATCACGGGTCCGTCGTGCTCCGGCGGGGTGGGGGCGGTCTGGATGATCCAGGCGTAGAGGGCGTGGTCGTCGTCCTGCATCAGCAGGGCCTCGAGGGCGTCCAGTTCGGCGTCGTCCAGCGTCGGGCCGACCTGCTCGGCGAAAGGCCCCAGCACCAGATCGGCCTCGCGGAAGCCGCGCCGCCACGCCCGGAAGGCGATGCGGCCCAGCCGGGCCTGTCGGGTCTCGTTCGCACGCGCGTTCGTATCGGCCACAAGAATCCTTGCCCGTTGATCTGTCCGAGAGCGCGCTCAAGCAGCGAGCCGCCGCGCGGCGAGCGTTAGCGCACTTGAATGTTGCGCGTCAGATAGCGTTCCAGACGGCCCGCCGCCAGCTATGCTGCGCCGGATGCGGCCGCAGATTCTCTTTCCGCTGTTCGCCGGGGTCGAGACGCTGAAGGGCGTCGGGCCGCGCGTGCTGCCGCTCGTGCAGAAGCTGGCCGGGCCGCTGGTCCGCGACCTGCTGTTCCTCGCGCCCTCCGGCGTGGTCGTCCGCCGGCCGATGACCGCCGCCGACGCGGTCGAGGGCCTGACCGGCCAGTTCGAGGTGCTGGTCGACCGGCTGATCGTGCCCCACAAGCCGGGAGCGCCGATCAAGGTCCGGGCCTCGGACGACACGGGCTTCGTGCACCTGATCTGGTTCGGGGGCTCGGCCCAGCACATCGAGCGCCTGCTGCAAAAGGGCCAGAAGCGCATCGTCTCGGGCAAGGTCGAGCGCTTCAACAACGAGGTGCAGATCATCCACCCCGACGTGTTCCGGCCCGAGGAGGCCGGCGACATTGCCGCCGTCGAGCCGGTTTATCCCGCCACCCAGGGCCTGTCGTCGCGGCAGGTGCGCAGGCTGGTGCAGTCCGCCCTGCCCCACGCGCCGGAGTTGCCGGAGTGGCAGGACCCGGCTTGGCTGGCGAAGCGGCGCTGGCCCGGCTGGCGCGCCGCCCTCGGACAGTTGCACGCCCCGACGGGGGAGCCCGATCTGGAACCGGACGCCCCCGTCCGTCAGCGGCTGGCGTATGACGAACTGCTCGCCCACCAGCTGGCGCTGGCCCGGCGCCGGCGCGCCCGCCAGATCACCCCGGCGCCGGTGATCCGCCCCGGCGAAGCCTCGGAGCGCCTGCTCGCCGCCCTGCCCTTCGCCCTGACCGGCGCCCAGACGCAGGCCATCGCCGAGATCCGCCGCGACCTCGCCTCGGGCGAACAGATGGGCCGGCTGCTGCAGGGCGACGTCGGCTCGGGGAAGACCGCCGTCGCAGCCCTCGCGCTGGCCGACGCCGCCGCCTCGGGCTTCCAGGCCGCCCTGATGGCCCCGACCGAGATCCTCGCCCGCCAGCATTTCCAGCGCCTGGCGCCGATGCTCGAGGCGGCGGGCGTGCCGACAATCCTGCTCACCGGCCGCGACAGCCCGGCCGAGCGCCGGTCGCGGCTGGCGGCCCTGGCCTCGGGTGAGACCAGGGTGGCCATCGGCACCCACGCCCTGTTCCAGGACGCGGTCCGCTTCGACCGGCTGGCGCTGGCGGTGATCGACGAACAGCACCGCTTCGGCGTCAACGAGCGTCAGCGGCTGCAGGCCAAGGGCGATCCGCGCACCGGCGGGGTCCACCTGCTGACCATGTCGGCCACGCCGATCCCCCGCACCCTCGAGCTGACCCAGTACGGCGAGCTGGAGGTGTCGCGCCTGACCGAAAAACCGCCCGGCCGGACGCCGGTGACGACCGCGGTCCTGCCGCTGGCCCGCATCGGCGAGGTGGCGAAGCGGCTGAAGGCGGCGCTCGACGGCGGCGCACAGGCCTACTGGATCTGCCCGCTGGTGGCCGAGAGCGAAGCCTCCGACCTCGCCGCCGCAGAAGCCCGCGCCGCCGACCTGCGACGCCTCCTCGGCGTCGAGGTTGGCCTTGCCCACGGCCAGATGCCGGGCCCGGAGCGCGAGACGGTGATGGCCGGCTTCGCTGACGGCGATACGCCGCTGCTGGTCGCCACCACGGTGGTCGAGGTCGGCGTCGACGTGCCCAACGCCTCGATCATGGTCATAGAGCACGCCGACCGCTTCGGCCTCGCCCAGCTGCACCAGCTGCGCGGCCGTGTCGGCCGCGGCTCGGCCGCCAGCACCTGCCTGCTGCTCTACGGCGGCGGCGAAGACGGGCTGGGCGAGACCGCCCGTGTCCGGCTGGAGACCCTGCGGCGCACCGAGGACGGCTTCGAGATCGCCGAGGAGGATTTCAGGCTGCGCGGCGGCGGCGACCCGCTCGGCCTGAAGCAGAGCGGTTTCCCCGCCTACCGCTTCGCCGATCCGATCCGGCACCGGGAGCTCCTGCTCGCCGCCGCCGACGACGCCCGGCTGACCCTCGGCCGGGACCCGAATCTGGCCTCGTCGCGCGGCGAGGCGGTCAGGGTGCTGGAAGCGCTCTTCGACTGGCGCAACGACCGGCCGGGGGTGGACTAGGCCGAACCTCTCGCCTGCCACGCCGCCAGACGAGCCTGAACATCCGCTTCAAGGTCGCCGTAGAAGAGATTGTAGGGACGCGACTTTCTGCGATCGGCCCAGCTGCCGGTCTCGCGGAACGACTCCAGGTTCGGCTCGGTGTGGCGCAGCAGTCCATCGCGACACTGGGCGGCGACCTCGCGGGTCATCAGGGCCGGATGTGCGCCCCATTCAAGGCCGGTGGCGTTGGTCGCGCCGCGATGCGCCCTCGCCTCGACCGGCGCAGCGTCGGTCGAGCCCGTGAGCGGGTTCACGCACAGCGGCGTCCGGTCGTCCAGTTCGACCAGTCGACCGCGGGCGTCCCAGACCAGCGCCCGCCGCAAGCGCCGCCGCGCCGCGCCGTCATTGCCTTCGCCGACCGGCGAGAAGGCGACGACGCAACCGGCGAGGTCGCGTCGCTCGCAGGCCGGAAGCCCCGCCGGCAGCCTGTCCGCGGCCGCCACGACGTCCATCAGATAAACCGCGACCAGCCGGGCGCGCAGCGCCGGATCGGTCGCCACCCGCTCCCGCGCCAGGCGCTCGACCAGTTCTCCCCCCTGCTCGACGCCGGCCAGCACGATCGGCCCTTCGGAATGGCGCTCCAGCCAGGCCTCGAAGGCAGCGACGATGTCCTGATAGGCGAAGGCGCGGGCGTCGCGGGCGTCCTCCCGCAGGGTCAGGCGGGTGTAGAGGCTGGCCTGCCGGTAGCGCGGCGCGCTGACGGCCCCGGCGCGCGCGAACGGCCCGGCGTAGTTCGGAATCACCACCTCGCGCAGCCAGCGCTCGCCCTGGGCCGTGCCCACCGGCCCGTTCCAGTGCCGGCCGCCCTCGTAGGTCGTCGAGTGGACGAAGAAGACGGCCGCGCCTCCGGCGCCCGGCGCGCGCGCGTCGCGCAACACCCAGGCCGCCGGCTGGTCGTAGTCCGGCGCCGGCGGCGGCGCATAGGTCTGGAACGGCACCTGCGGGTCGAGGCCCGCGCGCAGGATGTCGCCGCGCCACACCGCCGTGGCGGCGGTCAGCAGGAACACCATGGCGAAGCCGAACCAGCCCACCCACTGGCGGAAGGTCAGCCGCGGAAACCTCACCGGTACGGGTCCGCCTGCATCAGGAAATCCTGGACATAGCGCCGGACCCCCTCCTCCAGCGGCGTCGACTGGCCGGACCAGCCGGCCGCGCGCACCCGCTCCATGCGCGCCTCGGTGAAGTACTGGTACTTGTCCCGGATCGACAGCGGGGTGTCGACGTAGTCGATGCGCGGCGACTTGCCGGCCGCCGCGAAGGTCGCGTTGGCCAGGTCGAGGAAGGACCGCGCCTGCCCCGAGCCGGCATTGAACACGCCCGACACCGCCGGCGTCTCCAGCAGCCAGTCGACGATGTCGACCACGTCGTCGACGAAGACGAAGTCGCGCATCTGGCCGCCGTCGGCGTAGGCGGGGTTATGCGAGCGGAACAGGGTGACCGGCTCGTCGGCGGCGACCTTCGGCCAGATCTGGGCCACGACCGACTTCATCCCGCCCTTGTGGTACTCGTTCGGGCCGTAGACGTTGAAGAATTTCAGCCCCGCCCACTGGCTCGGCGCATGGCTCTCGTCGGCCTGTTTCGCGGCATACTGGTCGAACAGATATTTCGAATAGCCGTAGGCGTTTAGCGGCCGCAGCTGGGACAGCGACTCCAGATCATCGGCGTCCCCGAACCCCTGCTCGCCGTCGCCGTAGGTGGCCGCCGAGGAGGCGTAGACCAGCCGCGCGTCGCGCAGGGCGCACCAGTCCCACAGGTCGCGCGACAGGCTGAAGTTGGTGCGCAGGATCAGGTCGGCGTCCCGTTCGGTGGTCGAGGAGATGGCCCCCATGTGCACCACGGCCTCGACCCGGTCGGCATGCCGCTCCAGCTGCGGAAACAGCTCCTCGGGCTGCCAGAAGTCCGCGATCGGATGCTTGGCGATGTTCTTCCACTTGCCGAGGGCCGCGTCCTCCAGCCGGTCGCAGACCACCACGTCAGCGGTGTCGGCGGCGCACAGGCGCGCGACGATGTTGGAGCCGATGAAGCCGGTCCCGCCGGTCACCACGATCATCCTCCGCGCCATCAGCTGTCCTTCATCCTCTCGATCGTGCGGGTGGTCGAGAAGCCGTCCTCGAACGTCGCCAGCCGCACCTCGCCGCCCCAGCTCTCCACCAGGTCGCCGCCGACCACCCCCTCGCGGGTGTAGTCCGCCCCCTTGATCAGCACGTCGGGCCGCAGCCGCTCGATCAGGGCCAGCGGCGTCGGCTCGTCGAAACTGGTCACCCGGTCGACGCTCTGCAGCCCGCCGATGACCACGGCGCGGCTGTCGAGGTCGTTGATCGGCCGCCCCTCGCCCTTCAGCCTTCGCACCGACGCGTCCGTGTTCAGCGCCACCACCAGCCGGTCGCACCACGACCTTGCCTGGGCCAGATAGGCCACGTGGCCGCGGTGCAGGATGTCGAAACAGCCGTTGGTGAAGCCGACCTTCAGCCCCTGCCGCTTCCAGCCCTCGACGACATGCGCCAGTTCGTCCAGCGGCATGACCTTGGCGTGCGCCCCGGCGGCGTGCTGGCTCATCTCGGCGTCGATCAGCTCGGCCGGCGTCACCACGGCCGTGCCCGCCTTGCCGACCACCACGCCCGAGGCGAGGATGGCGAACTCCACCGCCGTCTCCAGCGAGGTGCCCGCGCCCAGCGCCAGCCCCAGCGCCGCCAGCCCGGTGTCGCCGGCCCCCGAGACGTCGAACACCTCGCGCGCCCGGCCCGGGAAATGCTGCACCGGTCCGCCGCGCCGCATCAGGCTCATGCCCTTGCCGGCGCGGGTGACCACGATCGCCTTCGCCGTCGTCGCCGCCAGCAGGGTCTTCAGGGCCGCCTCGACCTCGGCGTCCGTGTCCACGGGCAGCCCGGTCGCCGCCGCCAGTTCGCTGGCGTTGGGCTTGATCAGGTCGACGGCGCCGTAGCGGGCGAAGTCGCGCCCCTTGGGATCGACAATCACCGGCGCCCCGCCGGCCTCGGCCGCCGCCAGCGCCTCGCCGATCAGCAGATCGCTGACCACGCCCTTGGCGTAATCAGACAGGAGAATGACCGAAGCCCCTTTGAAGGCTTCGCTTTCCTCGCCCATCACCGACGGCGCTTCCTCGTCGAGGCGAAGCAGCTGCTGGCCGGCGGCGACAAAACGGGTCTTGACGATGGTGGTGACGCCGTCTCGGCGCTCGACCGCGTCCTCGACCCCCGGCTCGGCGGCGATCAGGGCGGCCAGCTCGTCGCCGGCGGCGTCCCGGCCGGCCACGGCCCCCAGCCGGGCGATCCCCCCCAGCGCCGCCACGTTGCGGGCGACATTCCCGACCCCGCCGGGCATGGCCGTGGTCCGCCGCGTGCACAGCACCGGAATCGGCGCCTCCGGCGAGATGCGGCTGACCTCGCCATAGACATAGCGATCCAGCATAAGGTCGCCGACGCAGGCCCCCTTCAGCCCGCGCACGCGTTCCAGCCGCGCCTGCAGTTCGCCGAGATAGAGGGTCCGGTCGGTCATTCTGTCCGGACTAACGGA
>JAFAEC010000054.1 GCA_023424215.1 Pseudomonadota bacterium | reverse complement strand
CACCTCCCCACGCGTGGGGGAAGTGAGTGGGGAGCCGGCCTCGCCTCACCTCCCCGCTTCGCGGGGAGGGGGACCGCGCGAAGCGGGGTGGAGGGGGCGGCGCCGGCCTCAGGCCACCCTTAATCCGTCCGGACCATGGGCCGCATCGCGCAGGTGACCCGCCCGTCCGTCACCTCGACCTCGGCCGCCCTGTGCTCCGGCAGCTGATACCAGGTGTCCTGCCCGTCGATGGTCGCCACAAAGGTGCGCGGGTCCAGCAGCAGGCAGCGGCCTCGATCCAGCCGTTCGAACCGGCAGTCGCTGACACCGGCGGTCACGCGCAGGCTGAACCCGGGAAGGGCGAGGCTATGCGCGAAAGCGCCCCAGTGGTTGGCCGGCCGGCTGACGACGGGACAGGGAACGGGGGGGCGCGGCCGACGGGTCGGCGGAGGGCGCGAGCAAGGCCATGGCCAGGACGATCATCGGGGGCACTCCTCGGGCCGGGACGACAGGCTAGAACCGGGACCCGTTCGATCCAAGAGCGGCCCCGGCGACACGGCGGCCTTGGCCATCCTCCGACAAGGGCTCCTACGCCTCGCCGCAACCGGCGCAGCGGAAGTCGCCGACGGGATCCGCAAACCGCGCCGCCGCAGAAGCTCGAAGCGCAAGACCGCAAAGTAGGCCCCGTCCGCCCTCTCCGATTGGGAGAGGGCCTGAGCGCCCGCGAGCGCAGCGAGTGGCTGCGCGAAGGGGTGAGGGTCGGGTGGTCGGGGCGGAGCCGCCTCGGGCGGGTACTGCGAGGGGGGGCGAAACGTCAGGCAGTAACCCCTCACCCTTTCGCGCAGCCGATCGCCCTTCGGGCTCTCGGGCGCTCAAGCCCTCTCCCGCCGGGAGAGGGGACTAGCCCTTGCCGCGGGTGTAGCCGTCGATGTCCTCGCCGTCGGCGTCGATGGCCGACATGCGGACGGCGTCGAACTCGACCACGTCCTGCTTCTCCCACGTCACCTCGACCCGGCCCTCATAGACCAGGTCGACCGCCTCCTCGGTCAAGCATGGCATCCGCCACCGCTTCGCGGTCCCCTCCGGTCGCTGCGGAAACTGTAAGAGACGGGGCCGCCCCCTACCGCCCCTTCCTGAACGCCGCCGCCTTCTCCGCCCGCGCGGCGGCCCGGTCCCGCTTCGGCGCCTCCTTGTCCACCGCCTGGCCCTCCGCCGTCATGATGTCGTTGGCGAACTCGAGGTCCATCAGCTTCATGCGCTTGATCTCGTCGCGCAGGCGGGCGGCCTCCTCGAACTCGAGGTTGGCGGCGGCCTCGCGCATGCGGCCTTCGAGGTCCTTGAGGGCGGCCTGGAAGTTGGTTCCGACGAAGGGCTTGGACTCGTCCTTGACGCCGGGGGCGGTGAGGCGGTCGAGCTCGCGGCTCTCGTAGGGGCTGGCGAGGATCTCCTTGATGTCGCGCTTGACCGACTCCGGCGTGATGCCGTGGGCGGCGTTGTACTCCATCTGCTTTTCGCGACGGCGGTTGGTCTCGGCGATGGCGCGCTCCATCGAGCCGGTCATGCGGTCGGCGTAGAGGATGACGCGGCCGTCGACGTTGCGGGCGGCGCGGCCGATGGTCTGGATCAGGCTGGTCTCGGAGCGCAGGAAGCCCTCCTTGTCGGCGTCGAGGATGGCGACCAGACCGCACTCGGGGATGTCGAGGCCCTCGCGCAGCAGGTTGATGCCGATCAGCACGTCGAACGAGCCGAGGCGCAGGTCGCGCAGGATCTCGATGCGCTCGAGGGTGTCGACGTCGGAGTGCATGTAGCGGACGCGGACGCCCTGCTCGTGCATGTACTCCGTCAGGTCCTCGGCCATCTTCTTGGTCAGGACGGTGACGAGGGAGCGGTAGCCGGCGCGGGCCGTGGCCTTCACCTCGTCGATGACGTCGTCGACCTGGTTGCGCGTGGCGCCGGAGACCGGGCGGATCTCGACCGGGGGGTCGATCAGGCCGGTGGGGCGGATGACCTGTTCGACGAAGACGCCGCCGGAGCGCTCCATCTCCCAGCCGCCGGGGGTGGCCGAGACGAAGACGGTCTGGGGGCGCATGGCGTCCCACTCGTCGAACTTGAGCGGGCGGTTGTCGATGCAGCTGGGCAGGCGGAAGCCGTACTCGGCCAGGGTCGACTTGCGGCGGTAGTCGCCGCGGTACATGCCGCCGATCTGGCCGACGGTGACGTGGCTCTCGTCGACGAACAGCAGGGCGTTGTCGGGGATGTATTCGAAGAAGGTCGGCGGCGGCTCGCCGGGGGCGCGGCCGGTCAGCCAGCGGGAGTAGTTCTCGATGCCGGCGCAGGAGCCGGTGGCCTCCATCATCTCCAGGTCGAAGCGGGTGCGCTGCTCCAGCCGCTGGGCCTCCAGCAGCTTGCCGTTCTCGATCATCCAGTCGAGCGTCTCCTTCAGCTCCGCCTTGATGCCGTTGACGGCCTGGTTGAGCGTCGGGCGCGGGGTGACGTAGTGGCTGGCGGCGTAGACGGTGACCTCGGTGAGGTCGGCGGTCTTCTTGCCGGTCAGCGGGTCGAACTCCTGGATGGATTCCAGCTCGTCGCCGAACATCTGGATGCGCCAGGCGCGGTCCTCGAGGTGGACGGGGAAGATCTCGACCACGTCGCCGCGCTTGCGGAACATGCCGCGCTCGAAGGCCGCGTCGTTGCGCTTGTACTGCAGGGCGATCAGATCGGCCCTCAGCTTGGCCTCGTCGATCTGGTCGCCGACCTTCAGGGTGAAGGTCATGGCGGTGTAGGTCTCGACCGAGCCGATGCCGTAGATGCAGCTGACCGAGGCCACCACGATCACATCGTCCCGCTCCAGGATCGCCCGCGTCGCCGAGTGCCGCATGCGGTCGATCTGCTCGTTTATCGAGCTGTCCTTTTCGATGTAAGTGTCTGTTCTTGGTACATAAGCTTCCGGTTGGTAGTAGTCGTAGTAGGAGACGAAATACTCGACCGCATTGTCCGGGAAGAAGGCCTTGAACTCCGAGTAGAGCTGGGCGGCGAGAGTCTTGTTGGGGGCGAGGATCAGGGCTGGGCGCTGGGTCTGCTCGATGACCTTGGCCATGGTGAAGGTCTTGCCCGAGCCGGTGACGCCGAGCAGGACCTGGTCGCGCTCGCCCTGCTTCGCCTGTTCGACCAGTTCGGCGATGGCGGCGGGCTGGTCGCCGGCGGGGGTGTATTTCGTCTCCAGCCGGAAGGGGATGCGCTTGCGCTGGTCCGGACGGTCGGGGCGGTGCGGCTTCCAGTCGGCGGGGGCGCCGGGGGCCTCCTCGGGCGTCAGGCGGGGGCCGGAAACCGGGGCGAACATCGGCATCTTCGAGCCGTCGCGGACGAAGGGTGCCGCCGCCTCCTGCAGGCCCGGCGTGTGCTTCGGCTTCGGGGTTGTGACGCCGGCCTTGCCGGCCGGGGAGGAGGAACGGTTCATGAACGGCAATCTAGGCGGCGGGGGCGCTGTCCGCCAGTGAACGCGCCGGGCGGCGGCAGGCTGCTGACAACGGGGTGGCAAGAGGGTCTGATGAGGTCCGGAAAGCGCCAGAGCCCCGGCCGGCGCGCCCCCAGATGAGCCGGACACAGGGAGACCCGCCATGACCACCGCCTTCCACGACCTGCACCGCTCCGGCCTGCTGATCCTGCCCAACGCCTGGGACGCCGGCAGCGCGGCGGTGATGCGGTCCCTCGGCGCCCGGGCCATCGCCACCACCAGCGCCGGCTGCGCCTGGTCGCTGGGCTGGCCTGACGGCGACGCCCTGCCGGTGGAGCGGGCGGTGCAGATGTGCGCCGATGTGGTGCGGGCGGCGCAGGGCCTGCCGGTCAGCGTCGACTTCGAGGGCGGCTATTCGGACAATCCCGGCGACGTGGCGGCGCATGCGGCGGCGCTGGTCGAGCAGGGCGCGGCCGGCATCAACATCGAGGACGGCGGCGGCGAGCCCGGGGCCTTGGCGGCCAAGATCGAGGCCATCCGGGCGAAGGTCGGCGCCGACCTGTTCATCAACGCCCGCTGCGACGTGTGGCTGCGGGGGATCGGCGAGGCGGAGGCGCGGGTCGACGAGGCCCTGCGACGGGCGGCGATCTACGCGGGCAGCGGCGCCGACGGCTTCTTCGCCCCCGGCGTGGTTGAGCCGGACGCGATCACGCGCTTGGTCGCGGGCACGCCGCTGCCGCTCAACCTGCTGGCCCGGTCCGGCCTGCCGGGGGCGGCCGAGCTGGAGCGGCTGGGGGTGCGGCGGCTCAGCGCGGGCTCGGCCCTGGCCAGCGCCGCCTACGGCTGGACCGCCTCGCTGGCGAAGGCCTTCCTCGCCGACGGGGCCAGCGAGCCGCTGATGGAGGGCGGCCTGCCGTGGGGCGAGATGAACGCCCTGATGCCGTGATCAGCGACGGGGGGCCGGTCCCTCCTCCTCGGGCTCGTCGGGCGGATGCATCAGGTCCTCGGCGGCGTCGTTGACGGTCGGGGCATGCGGGGCCGGGCGC
>JAFAEC010000019.1 GCA_023424215.1 Pseudomonadota bacterium | reverse complement strand
CGACGAGACGCGGGCGTGACGGCGCGGGCGCGCCCGGCTAGACCCGCGCCATGACCGATCTGCCCGAGATCCGCGGCCTCTGCCCGCCCGCGTTCGCCGCCCTGAAGGACGCCTTCGCCGCCAACTTCGTCGCCGCGCCCGAGGGTCTGGACGAGCAGGGCGCGCGCTTCAGCCTCTGCGTCGACGGCGAGGTGGTCGTCGACCTGCTCGGCGGCTGGGCCGACGGGGCGCGGACCGTTCCGTATGCGGAGGACACGCTGACGCCGGTGTTCTCGACCGGCAAGGCGGTGATGGCCCTGCTGATCGCGACCTGCGTCGAGCGCGGCCTGCTGGACTACGAGATGCCGGTGGCGAACTACTGGCCGGCGTTCGGGCGGGCGGGGAAGGACCGGATCACCGTCGGCCAGTTGATGAGCCACCAGGCGGGGTTGCCGGGCTTCGACGAGACGGTCGAACCGGCCATCTGGTTCGACCGGGCGGCGGTGTTGGAGCGTCTGTGCGCCCAGGCCCCGATGTGGGAGCCCGGCACGGCCAGCGGCTACCACCCGATCACCATCGGCTACCTGGCCGGAGAGCTGTTCCGGGTTGTCGACGGGCGGACCATGGGGACGGCGCTACGCGAGGACTTCCCCGGGCTGGACCTGTGGATCGGCCTGCCGGAGTCCCAACACGGCCGGGTGGCGCAGATGAAGAAGCCGACGGCCGCGCCGGACCTCGGCGAGATCGACGCGGTCAAGCGCTCGGCCTTCCTCGACAGGGGCTCGGCTCCGGGCGGGCGGGGCTCGGCCGAATGGCGCATGGCGGAGATCCCGTCGGCGAACCTGCACGGCACGGCGCGGGATCTGGCGCGGATCATGGCCGTGGTCGCGACGGGCGAGTTCGCGGGCCGGGCGGTGCTGTCGGAAGCGACGCGGGCGGCGGCGCTGACCGAGCGCATCCGCGGCCGGGACCGGGTGCTGCCCTTCGACATGGGCTGGGCGGCGGGGTGGACCCGCAACGCCGGGCTGAACGTATTCGGCCCGGGCGAGCAGACCGTCGGCCACTACGGCTGGGGCGGCAGTTGCGCCTTCGCCGATCCGGAGCGGCGGCTGTCAGGCAGCTATGTGATGACGCGGCAATCGCGGCACCTGCTGGGGGACCCGCGGGCGGTGCGGCTTATCGAGGCGGCGTACGCGGGGACGTGAGAGGCAGCCGGAGCTCGTTGACGAGCAGCCGGCCCGAAACCGGCGGGCTTGGTCGTCAGCTGTCCGGCAGCCGGTCAACCGCCTCTTCTGAGTGACCTGTCGACTGCGGAGGAGAGTTGCGACCCGTGACGCCGGACGCCCGTTTCCCGGTTCAACTGCGCGTGGGCGCTGGAACATCTGTAGTCCTGCCGGACGTCGCCGGTCTGTCGGCCGGTCGGCACGGGACGGCTGCCGGGTCGTGTGCACAGGTCCGCTGGCGCGGCTTGCGCCAGATCGGCTGAACCTGTCGAAGGACTGCAGGCGCCCAGGACGAGCAGACCTCCAGCCAGAAAAACGGGAGCGATCGAATTACGCATACGTCGTCCTCCTTCAGGGCCGGAGATCGGCCTCCTGAAGAAGAACGCCCGAAGGTGATGCTCGTCAAGGTTGATCCAATCCTCGCAACGTGAAGGATGATCACATTCGGGCGATGTCGGTCGATCTCGCCCTTCGCCCCTCAGATCGGTTCCGCCGCCTCCTTCAGCGCCCGCCGGGCCGCGCGCCGCCGGTGCAGGGCCGCGGCCGCGAACACCGCCGCCCCGCCCCAGATGAAGCCGAAGGAAGCGATGCGCAGGGTGGTCAGGGGCTCGCCGGCGGCGACGCCGACCGCGAACTGCAGGGTCGGGGCGAGGAACTGGATGAAACCGATCGTCGACAGTGGCAGGCGCCGGGCCGACCAGGCGAACAGGGCCAGCGGCAGGACGGTGGCTGGGCCGTTGGCGAGGGCCCAGAGGGTGTTGGTCGGGCTGTCGAAGGCGGCCCCGGCGCCGGTCGACTGCAGCCAGATCACCCAGGCGAGGCCGAGCGGGGCCAGCAACAGGCATTCGACGAACAGGCCGGCCTGGGCGTCGACCGGGACGCGCTTGCGGATCACGCCATAGGTGGCGAACGACAGGGCCAGCACGATGGAGATCCACGGCGGGCGGCCCAGGGCGGCGGTCTGGAAGGCGACGCCGACGGCGGCGAGGCCGATGGCGACCCAGCCCCAACGATCGATCCGCTCGCGGAACAGCCACAGGCCGACAACCATGTTGAGCAGAGGGTTGATGTAATAGCCGAGGCTGGCCTCGAGCGTGGCGCCGTGGGTGGTGGCCCAGACGTAGATGCCCCAGTTCAGGCCGATCAGGGCGGTCGAGAAGGTCAGCCAGGCGAGGGTGCGCGGGTTGCGGAACACGGCCGCGACCTGTCCGCCCTGCTTCGCCAGCCAGACCAGCAGGGCCGCGACCGCGACGGCCCAGACGCAGCGGTGGGCGAGGATCTCGAGCGAGTCGAAGCCGACCTGCGCCTGGCCCATGAACAGCAGGGGCATCAGCCCCCACAGGGTGTAGCAGGCGAAGGCGGAGAGAAGGGCGGCGCGGCTCGCATCCGAGCCTGAGGGGGTGGCCATGATGGGCTCCGGCCGGGGGGAGCCGGCGGGATGGAGGAAGATCAGACGGTGATCGAGCGGTAGCCGCTCTTCGGCTGGATGGTCCCGGACTCGTCGAGCAGCTGGGCGATCTGCACCGCGTTGAGGGCGGCGCCCTTGCGCAGGTTGTCGGAGACCACCCAGAAGCTGAGGCCGTTCGGGACGGTCGGGTCCTGGCGGATGCGCGAGACGTGGACGGCGAACTCGCCGGCGGCGTCGACCGGGGTGACGTAGCCGTCGGCCTCCTGCTTGTCGACGACCATCACGCCGGGCGCCTCGCGCAGGATGGCGCGGGCCTCGTCAGGCGTGATCGGGCGGTCGAACTCGACAGTGACCGACTCCGAGTGGCCGACGAAGACCGGGACGCGCACGCAGGTGACGGTCAGCTTGATGTCGGGATCGAGGATCTTGTGGGTCTCGTCCCACATCTTCGCCTCCTCATCGGTGTAGCCGTCGTCGCGGAACGAGCCGATGAAGGGGATGACGTTGAAGGCGATCTGCTTCGGGAAGAATTTGGGCGAGGCGTCGCCGAGGCCGTAGATGGCCTTGGTCTGGTTCCACAGCTCGTCCATGCCCTCCTTCCCGGCCCCGGACACCGACTGGTAGGTCGAGACCACGGCGCGGGTGATCTTCGCGGCGTCATGCAGCGGCTTGAGCGCCACGACGAGCTGGGCGGTCGAGCAGTTCGGATTGGCGACGATGTTCTTCTTCTTCGCCAGTTTGACGGCGTCGGGGTTCACCTCGGGCACGATCAGCGGCACGTCCGGGTCCATGCGGAAGGCCGAGGAGTTGTCGATGACCATGGCCCCGGACTTGCCGATCTTCTCGGACCACTCCCGGGACACGTCGCCGCCGGCCGACATCAGCACGATGTCGACGGTCGAGAAGTCGAACGTCTCCAGATCCTCGCACTTCACTGTGTGGTCGCCAAAGGCCACCTCGACGCCCTTGGACTTGCGCGAGGCCAGGGCGTGCAGCTTCGAGACCGGGAAGTCCAGCTCGTCCAGGATGTTGAGCATCTCCTGGCCGACATTGCCGGTGGCGCCCACGACGGCGACGACATAGCTCATGCTTGGTTGTCCTTCGGACGCCCTAACGCTCGCCGCGCGGCGGCTCGCTGCTTGAGGGCAGGTGTCTGGAGTGTGAGGCGTGCATGTAGGCTTTCGCGGCCGCGAAGCAATCGCTTTTCAGGGCGGACCGGGGCGGCTAAGCCCGAGAACGATGCCCTCCCGCATACGCACCGCTTATGAAGAGCGGCTGGCCGACGGCCGGCTGACGCCCGATCCGTCGCAGCGCCCGGTGGTCGACGCCCTGGCGCGGGTGGAGCGGGACCTGGCGAAGCGCGGCCTGTTCGGCCGCAGGCCCGAGGTGCGCGGGCTGTACCTGTGGGGGCCGCCCGGGCGGGGCAAGTCGCTGCTGATGGACCTGTTCTGCGCCTGCGCCCCCGAGCCGCGGAAGACGCGGGCCCATTTCCACGTGTTCATGGCCCGCGTGCACGGGCTGATCCGGCAGTGGCGCGAGGGCGACGCGGCGGAGCGGAAGCGCGTCTTCGGCCAGGCGAAGGGCGACGACCCGATCCGCCCGACGGCGGAGCTGATCGCGGCGGAGTCCCGCCTGCTGTGCTTCGACGAGCTGCAGGTCACAGACATCGGCGACGCCATGATCCTCGGCCGGCTGTTCGAGGCGCTGTTCGAGCTGAAGGTGGTTCTGGTCGTGACCTCCAACCGGGCGCCGGAGCAGCTGTACCTGAACGGCATCAACCGCCAGCTCTTCCTGCCCTTCATCGACATGATCCGCGAGCGCTGCGAGATCGTCGAGGTCGGCGGGGCCCGCGACTGGCGGCTGGACCGGATCATGGGCGGGCGGGTCTGGTACGCGCCCGACGACATGGGCCGGCGGATGGCCTTCGACCACCTGTGGAACGACCTGAAAGGCGAGCAGGACGAAGCGCCCACCACGCTGCATGTGCAGGGTCGCGAGGTCACGCTGGAGCGCACCGACGGCGGGCTGGCCCGGTCCACCTTCGCCGAACTGTGCGCCCGACCGCTGGGGGCGCAGGATTATCTGGCCGTGGCCGAGCGGTTCCACACCCTGTTCCTCGAGGGGGTGCCGGTGCTGGGGCCGCACAATCATCACGAGGCGCGGCGTTTCGTGACCCTGGTCGACGCCCTGTACGAGGCCGGGACCCGGCTGGTGGCGCTGGCCGAGGCGCGACCGGAGGAGCTGTACCGTGAGGGCGTCGGCGCTTTCGAGTTCGAGCGCACCGTGTCGCGCCTCCACGAGATGGCCGGGGCCGACTGGATGGCGCGGGAGCGGGGTTGAGGCCTTGCTTTCGCCGCGCCCGCGGGCTTGGCTTCGCCCCCCAGGGAGACCCGCATGATCCGTAGCCTCGCCGCCGTCGCCGCCGCCATGACCCTCGCCGCCCCCGCCGCGGCCCAGACCGCCCCGGAGCCGGGGCTGGCCATCGCCGACGTGGGGGCGTGGATCGCCTCCAAGGGCGGGGAGGTCGAGCCGGTGCAGCGCCAGGGCGACGAGGTCTGGCTGACCGTTCGCGACGGCGACCTGACCTGGCTGGTGTTCTTCTACGGCTGTCGCAACGACGTCTGCGCGGACCTGCAGTACTCGGCCAGTTTCAGCAACGAGACCATCACGTCCGGGATGGTCAACGACTGGAACCGCGAGCGCCGGTTCCTCAAGGCCTTTCACGCGCCGGGCGCGGCGGGCGAGCCGGGGACGGCGGTGGTCCAGTACGACCTGCTGCTCCAGCCGGGCGGCGTCGACCAGCTGACCGATCCCACCGCCGTGTGGGTGGGCATGCTGCCCGAGTTCGCGCGGCACGTCGGCTACCTGCCGGCGGCGCCCGCCCAATAGAAAAGGGCCGCGGATCGCTCCGCGGCCCCTTTATCTTGCGACCCGACGGCGGACCGGCGGCTCAGGCCAGCGAGGCGTCCTGCTGCTTGCAGGCCTCGATCAGACCCTTCACCGAGTCGACCGACTTGGCCAGCATGGCCTTCTCGTCCTCGGTGGTGGTGAACTCGACGATCTTCTCCACTCCGCCGGCACCGATCAGGGCCGGCAGGCCGACGTAGAGATCGTTGAGGCCGTACTCGCCCGACACCCACACGGCGCAGGGCAGGACACGCTTCTGGTCCAGCAGGTAGGAGCGGGCCATGGCGATGGCGCTCTCGGCCGGGGCGTAGAAGGCCGAGCCGGTCTTGAGCAGGGCGACGATCTCGCCGCCGCCCTTGCGGGTGCGTTCGACGATGGCGTCGAGGTCGGCCTGGCTCATGAAGCCGGCGTTCACCGCGTCCGGCAGCGGCAGGCCGCCGATGGTCGAGTGGCGCACCATCGGCACCATGTCGTCGCCGTGGCCGCCCAGGGTCCAGGCGTGGATGTCCTGCACCGAGACGCCGGTCTTCTCGGCGAGGAAGTAGGCGAAGCGCGCCGAGTCGAGCACGCCGGCCATGCCGACGACCTTCTCCTTCGGCAGGCCCGAAAACTTCTGCAGCGCCCAGACCATGGCGTCGAGCGGGTTGGTGATGCAGATCACGAAGGCGTTGGGGGCGTGCTTGGCAATGCCCTCGCCAACCGCCTTCATCACCTTCAGATTGATGCCGATCAGGTCGTCGCGGCTCATGCCCGGCTTGCGCGGCACCCCGGCGGTGACGATGCAGACGTCGGCGCCGGCGATGTCGGCGTAGTCGTTGGCGCCCTTCAGGGCCACGTCCTGGCCGAACACGGCTGTGGCCTCGGCGATGTCCAGCCCCTTGCCCTGCGGCGTGCCCTCGGCGATGTCGAACAGGATCACGTCGCCCAGCGCCTCGCGGGCGCAGATGTGGGCCAGGGTGCCGCCGATCATGCCGGCCCCGATGAGGGCGATCTTCGCGCGAGCCATGGGTCTTCGTCTCCGGGAGGAATGGGAGGGTAGCGGTTGCGAAACCGCGGTCGCCCGGGGGTCTAGACCCGGCGGCGCGACCCTGCAACCGTGACGCCGCGTCACGGAGAGTGCATGGCCCGACCACCCGAGAGCCCCCGCGAAACCCTGCCCGAGATGGTTTCCCCCGAGGATGTGCCGGAGGGGCTGCTGACCGTCGCCGACGAGGGCGCCATCCGCGCCGAGCTGGAGGCGTGGCGGGCCAGGGTGCTGAAGCGCCCGGGTTTGTGGGACCGCGCCTCGCGGGCCACGCAGGCGCGGATCAACCGGGCCATCCCCGAACGGGTCCACGCCATCGTCACCTCGGGCGTGGAGGCGATGACGAGGGGCATTCTGACCGGCTCGGAGGTTCTCAACGTCCGGCCGCCGGCGGGCGGCTCGCTGGCGGCGCGCGAGGCGAGGGTGCGGGCCCTGATCCGGACTTATCGGAACACGGCCGGCGTCGAGGGCGGGGTGGCCGGGGCGGGCGGCTTCGTGCTGGCCGCGGCCGATTTTCCGGCCCTGATGGCGATCAAGGTGCGGATGCTGGCCGACATCGTCTCGGTTTATGGCTGGGGCGGCGGGTCGCCGCGGGAGCGGCTGTTCCTGCTGCATGTCTTCCACCTCGCCTTCGCGAGCGCGCAGCGGCGGCCCGAGGCCCTGGCGGCGCTGGAGGACTGGATCGGGGGGACCGGGGCGGCGCAGGTCGCCGACTACGACTGGCGGCTCTTCCAGCAGGAGTACCGGGACTACATCGATCTGGCGAAAATGGCGCAGCTGATCCCGGTGGTCGGGGCGCCGATCGGGGCGGTGGTCAACTGGCGGCTGGTCGACCGGCTGGGCGAGACGGCGATGATGGCCTGCCGGATGCGCTGGTTCTCGGAGGTCGCTTCATAAGCCGCGCTGCTGGCGAGAACAAAATCTATCGATTTTACTTCGTCCGCTGCCGGGCACAGGCTGGCTCCTCAAACCCGATAGAGGAGGAAAGCCATGGACGGATCCGCTGGAAGCCCGCTGAGCGACCCGAAGAAGGAGCCGGCCGCGCTCAGGTCGCTGCTCGGCCGCAGCAACCGCGACTGGTGGCCGAACCAGCTGTCGCTGGAAATTCTTCACCAGCACGGCAAGTCGGGCGATCCGATGGGGGACGACTTCGATTACGGCGAGGCCTTCCAGTCGCTGGACTACGAGGCAGTGAAGCGCGACCTCACCGCCCTGATGACCGACAGCCAGCCGTGGTGGCCGGCGGACTACGGCCACTACGGCCCGTTCTTCATCCGCATGGCCTGGCACTCGGCCGGCACCTACCGGACCGGCGACGGCCGCGGCGGCGCCACCTCGGGCTCGCAGCGCTTCGCCCCCCTGAACAGCTGGCCGGACAACGCCAACCTCGACAAGGCCCGCCGGCTGCTCTGGCCGGTCAAGCAGAAGTACGGCGAGAAGCTGTCCTGGGCCGACCTGATGATCATGGCCGGCAATGTCGCGATCGAGAGCATGGGCGGGCCGGTGTTCGGCTTCGGCGGCGGCCGGAAGGACATCTGGGAGCCGATGAAGGACATCTACTGGGGCTCGGAGGAGCAGTGGCTCGGCGAGACCCGGATCGACGAGGAGTCCGGCAAGGCGCTGGAGAACCCGCTGGCCGCCATCCAGATGGGCCTGATCTACGTGAATCCGGAGGGGCCGGGCGGCAAGCCCGATCCGCTGCTGTCGGCGCGCGACATCCGCGAGACCTTCTCGCGCATGGGCATGAACGACGAGGAGACCCTCGCCCTGACCGCCGGCGGCCACACCTTCGGCAAGTGCCATGGCGCGGGCGACGCCTCCAAGGTCGGGGCGGAGCCTGAAGGGTCGGACATCGCCCAGCAGGGTCTCGGCTGGCACAGCACGCATGAGAGCGGCATCGGCGACCACACCATCACCTCGGGCCTCGAGGGCGCCTGGACGCCGACGCCGATCCGCTGGTCGATGAACTACTTCCGCATGCTGCTGGACTACGACTACGAGCTGGTGAAGAGCCCGGCCGGCGCGTGGCAGTGGCAGCCGAAGGACCAGAAGGCCGAGGACATGGCGCCGGCCGCGCACAATCCGGCGAAGCGCGTTCCGACGATGATGACCACGGCCGACATGGCCTTCAAGGTCGACCCCAAGTACCGCGAGATCGCCGAGCGCTTCTACCGCAACCCGGACCAGTTCGCCGACGCCTTCGCCCGCGCCTGGTTCAAGCTGTGCCACCGCGACATGGGACCGAAGGCGCGCTACCTCGGGCCGGAAGTGCCCGCGGAGGACCTGATCTGGCAGGACCCGATCCCCGAGGCGGACTACGCGCCGATCGACGCCGCCGACGTGGCGACGCTGAAGCGGCGGATCGCCGAGAGCGGGCTGTCGGTGGCCGACCTGGTCAAGACCGCCTGGGCCTCGGCCTCGACCTACCGCTGCTCGGACCACCGCGGCGGGGCCAACGGCGGCCGCATCCGGCTGGAGCCGCAACGCAACTGGGAGGTCAACGAGCCGGCCGAACTGGACCGGGTGCTGAAGACCTACGAGCGGATCAAGGCCGACTTCGACGGTTCGGCGACCGGCGGCAAGAAGGTGTCGCTGGCCGACCTGATCGTTCTGGGCGGCTCCGTCGGCGTCGAGCAGGCCGCGAAGGCCGCGGGTCACGAGGTCGAGGTTCCGTTCACCCCGGGCCGCACCGACGCCTCGGCCGAGCAGACCGACGCCGACAGCTTCGACGTGCTTGAGCCCAGGGCCGACGGCTTCCGCAACTACCTGAGTGTGCGGTTCAGCGTGCCGACCGAGGAACTGCTGATCGACCGCTCGCAGCTGCTGGGCCTGACCGCCCCGCAGATGACGGCGCTGGTCGGCGGCCTGCGCGTGCTGGGCGCCAACCACGGCGGCTCGAAGCACGGCGTGCTGACCGACCGGCCGGGCCAGTTGACCAACGACTTCTTCGTCAACCTGCTCGACATGGGCACGGCGTGGAAGCAGGTCGAGGACCGCGGCGACGAGGTCTTCGTCGGCACCTGCCGCAAGACCGACGCGGAGAAGTGGACCGCCACCCGCACCGATCTGGTGTTCGGCTCCAACTCCCAGCTGCGGGCCCTGTCCGAGGTCTATGCGGCGTCTGACGCCGGCGGAAAGTTCGTCCGCGACTTCATCCGGGCCTGGACCCAGGTGATGGACGCCGACCGCTTCGATCTGGCGCGGCCGCAGCGGCGGGCCGCCTGAGCGGGCTCCTCCCCGGGACCGGCCGCGGGCGCTTCGGCGTCGGCGGCCGGTCGAGGCCGCGGCGGGCGGAGGATAAAAGGGTTCAATCGGCCTTTGCTGTCGGCATAGGAAAGACCTATGTCGGCCGCATGCTTCCGACCCTTCGCCAGCTTCACTACCTCAAGCTTCTCGCCGAGCACGCCTCGTTCAGCCGCGCCGCCGAGGCGGCGCATGTCAGCCAGCCGGCCCTGTCGGCCGGGGTGCAGGAACTGGAGAAGATCCTCGGCGCGCCGGTGGTCGAGCGCACCCGCGGCAATGTGCAGCTGACCGCCGTCGGGGCTGAGGCCGTGCGCCGGGCCGAGGACGTGCTGGCGCGCACCGAGGACCTGGTCGAGGCGGCGCGCAACGCCGGCAAGCCCCTGTCCGGCCGCTTCCGTCTGGGCGTGATCCCGACCGTGGCGCCCTTCCTGCTGCCGGCCCGACTGCCCGGCCTGCGCGAGGCCTATCCGAAGCTGCGCCTGTTCATCCGCGAGGACCTGACGCCGCGGCTGGTGGCGGCGCTGAAGGCCGGCCATCTGGACGCGGCGGTGATCGCCTTGCCCTACACCGCGCACGGCGTGGACCACGCGCGCATCGGCGACGACGAGATCCTCGCCGCCGCCCCGGCCGGCCATGCGCTGGCGGGCGAGGGGCCGATCGCGCCGGGATCGCTGAAGGCCGACGACCTGATCCTGCTGGAGGACGGCCACTGCCTGCGCGACCAGGCTCTGGCCGCCTGCAACATCGAGGCGCCCAAGGGCGACGACGTCTTCGCCGCCACCAGCCTGCACACCCTGGTGCAGATGGTGTCATCCGGTCTGGGAGTCAGCTTCCTGCCCGAGATGGCGGTTCGGGCCGGGCTGGCGGATGCGCCGGGGGTGGTGGTGCGGCCGATCTCGGCCAGGGCTCCGCGACGCGAGATCGTCGTCGCGTGGCGCACCGGCTCCAGCCGCGCCGCCGAGGCCAGGCTGCTGGCCGAGGCGCTGAAGCTCGACTGAGCGCGACATTACGAGTCCGTAAGGTGCAGGTCGGGATTCCGCCCTGATAGGGTCCGGCGCCGATGTTTCGCGCCCGGAGCCCGTCCATGAAGAGCCGCCTGATCCTGTCCGTCGCCGCCTCCGCCCTGCTGCTGGGACTGCCGGCCGCGGCCGTCGCCGATACCTTGGTCCCTGCCGCCGCCGCCGCCCCGGCCCAGGCCGCCGTCGAGGTGCCGCCGCTGGGCTTCACCCGCCGGGTGCTGGCCAACGGCATGGAGGTCTATTCGGCGCGCGACGCCTCGACCTCCAACGTGACGGTGCAGGTCTGGTACCGCGTGGGCTCCAAGGACGATCCGGCCGGGCGTTCGGGTTTCGCCCACCTGTTCGAACACCTGATGTTCAAGGCCACGAAGAACATGCCGACGGAGAGCTTCGATCGGCTCACCGAGGACGTCGGCGGCATGAACAACGCCTTCACCGCCGACGACGTGACCGCCTACTACGAGGTGGTGCCGGCCAATCACCTCGAGCGGATCCTGTTCGCCGAGGCTGATCGCATGGGCTCGCTGGTCGTGGACGAACCGACCTTCGTGTCCGAGCGCGACGTGGTGAAGGAGGAATACCGCCAGCGCATCCTCGCCAGCCCCTACGGCCGGCTGTTCGGCCTGTTCGCGCCGCAGACCATCTACCAGGACCACCCCTACCGGCGCCCCGGCATCGGCTCGATCGAGGAGCTGGACTCCTCGACCCTCGAGGACGTGCTGCGCTTCCACGCTACCTACTACCGTCCGGACAACGCCATCCTGATCGTGGCGGGCAATTTCGACCAGGCGCAGCTGGACGGGTGGGTCGACCAGTATTTCGCGCCGCTGCAGCGGCCGTCCACCCCGCTGCCGACCAATGCGGTGAGCGAGCCGGAACCCGCCGGCCCGCGCTCGGCGACCTACTACGCGCCCAACGTGCCGCTGCCGGCGGTGACGCTGGCGTGGAACACGGTGCCCTACGCCCATGAGGACCGGGCCGCGCTGACGGTTCTGGACGGCATCCTGTCGACCGGGGAGAGCAGCCGGCTGTATCGCTCGCTGGTCTATCAGCAGCAGATCGCCGCCCAGGCCAGCTCCAGCCCGGACTTCGCCCAGCAGGCCGGCAACCTGACCGCCTACGCCATCATGGCCCAGGGGCAGCCGGTCGAGGAAGGCAAGGCGGCGCTGGAGGCCGAGGTCGCCCGCCTGCGGGACGAGCCGGTGACGGCGGCTGAACTGGCTGAGGCCAAGAACGAACTGGTCGCCAACGCGCTGCGCGGCCGCGAGAGCGTCGAGGACCGCGCCACGACCCTGGGCATGGCCCTGATCATGACCGGCGACCCGACGGCGGCGGACCGCGAGATCGCCGAGATCCAGGCGGTGACGGCGGCCGACGTGCAGCGGGTGGCGCAACGCTATCTGACGCCGCAGCGCCAGATCACCATCAACTACCTGCCCGCCGACGAGCAGAACCCGGCGAGCGTGCAGAACATGAACGTCGATGCGCCGGTGACGGTGGCCGACCTGGCGCCGGCGCGGCCGGTGGCCAGCCTGCTGCCCGAGGCCGAGCGCGCCCGCCTGCCCGAGGCCGGGCCCGAGGTGTCGCCGGCGACGCCGGCCATCGCCGACTTCCGGCTGGGCAACGGCATGCGCGTGCTGGTCGCGCCGACCGACGGCCTGCCGCTGGTCTCGGCGCGGCTCAACTTCGACGCCGGCTCGGCCAACGATCCCGCCGGCAAGCCCGGCGTGGCGGCGATGACCGCCGCCCTGCTGACCCAGGGCACCGCCACCCGCTCGGCCCCGGAAATCGCCACCGCCCTCGAACAACTGGGCGCGAGCGTCGGGGCCGGCTCCGGCTCGGACTTCACCAATGTCTACGCCAATGCGCCGAAGGACGTGTTCGACGAAACCTTGGCGCTGATGGCCGATCTCGTGCGCAATCCGGCCTTCGCCGCCGAAGAGCTGGAGCGGCAGCAGTCCCAGACCCTCGACGGGCTGCGGGTGGCGCTGAGCCAGCCCGGCTCGGTGGCCGGCCAGTCGGTCGGCCGGGTGGTCTATGGCGACGCGCCCTACGCGGCGCCGGGCGGCGGAACGCTGGACAGCGTGCCGGCGATCACGACCGGCGATGTGTCGGCCTTCCATGCGGCGCTGTACCGGCCGTCGCAGGCGACGCTGGTGTTCTCGGGCGACATCGACGCGACCGAGGCCCGGGCCCTGGCCGAGCAGGCCTTCGGCGACTGGCGCGATCCGGCCGGGGCCGCGCCGGCGCTGGCCGACAAGGCCGGCCCTGACCTCCCGCCGCGGGTGGTGGTGATCGACCAGCCGGGCGCCGGACAGGCGGCGGTGGTCGCGGCCATGCGCAGCGTCGGCCGCAACGACGCCGACTTCTTCCCGCTGGTGCTGGGCAACACCCTGCTGGGCGGCGGCTTCTCCTCGCGCCTGAACCAGGAGATCCGCATCGAGCGGGGCCTCAGCTACGGCGCACGGGCCGGCCTCGGCGTGCGCGAGGACGAGGGCGCCTTCACGGCCTCGACCCAGACCAAGAACGAGACCGCCGTCGAGGTGGCCGATCTGATCCTCGCCGAACTCGCCCGCATGGGCGCCTCGGAGCCGACGGCGGCCGAGCTCGCGCCGCGCCGGGCCACCCTGATCGGCGGCTTCGGCCGGTCGCTGGAGACGGTCGACGGCCTCGGCGGCCTGGTGGCCGAGCTGGCGCTCTACGACCTGCCGATGAGCGAGCTGGCGGAATACGCCGACCGGGTGCGGGCGGTGACGCCGGCCCAGGTCCAGGCGGCCTTCGCCGAACACCTGCCGGCGGACCGCGCCAGCCTGGTGATCGTCGGCGACGCCTCGGTGTTCATCGACGGGCTGCGCGCGAAATATCCGAGCGTCGAGGTCATCCCGCTGTCGGAGCTGAACCTCGACAGCGCCTCCCTGCGCTAGGGGCTCAGGCGGAGAGGCAGACGACCTGCGCCACGCGGAGTTCGCGGCGCAGTTCGTCGGCGACCAGGCCGTAGTTGTCGATGGTGACGGCGCGGCCGGTCAGCCGTTCGTCCGCCCGCTGCAGGCCGCGTACGGCGGGCCCGAAGGTGTCCGGCGCGGTGGTGTAGATACGGCCGCGGCGCGGGCTTTCGGCGATGGTGACGCCGACGGCGCGGCCCTGACGATCCAGCACGGGCGCGCCCGACAGGCCGGCCAGGGTGCCGCCGAGCCCGTCGGTGCGGCCGACCTCGGCCCAGGCCAGCACGGGCTCGTCGCGCTGTCCCCGGCCGCGCACCTTCAGCGTCTCCCGGCCCAGGAGACGGGAAGCGACCTCGCCGGCGCGCGCCTGCGGATATCCCGGGTGGAAGCCGCGCTGGTTCTCGCGCAGCCCGCCCATCCCCGCGACGGGAATGGCCGGAGGCCCTCCTTCGGTGTGGAGGACGGCGACGTCGGCGCGCGGCGCCAGCCGCACGTCGGCGGCCACGGCCCTTCCCCCGCCGACCTTGATCGCCGGCTGCCGACAACCCTCGACCACGTGGCGGGCGGTGACCCACAGGCCTTCGTCCGCGATGGAGAAGGCCGTGCCGGAACTGGGCTGGAAGGGGATGTCGGGGGCGTGCACGGTGACCGACGGGTCGAACGGGGTAACGGGGCCCAGCAGGGCGCCTTCGGTCTCATCCGGCGGCGGCGGCGCGGGGGGCGCGTTGGCGTTCTCCCTCCGGTTCAGCGAAGCGACCAGAAGGACGCCAAGCACCGCCGTGTACACCAGCCAGTCGGGAACACGGCCCGCCATGCGCTCAGCCCGTCAGCGCTGCGGCGAGGATCAGCGCGGTGGCCAGCTTGGCGCCGACCAGCAGGACGGCGGCGGCGATCTCGCCCTCGCGGATGCGCTGGGGCAGGCCGGTGAGCAGGACGTCGACGATGCGGAAGGCGAGCAGCTGCAGGACCACCGTGGCGACGCCCCACAGCACGATGTCCTTCAGCGAGGTCGAGACGCTGAGACTGACCGCGAGCGGAATGGACAGGCCGACCAGCACGCCCGCGAAGGCCACCGCGGCGGCGGAGTTGCCCTCACGGATCAGGGCGATCTCCTTCCACGGCGTCAGCAGGGCGTAGATCACCGCGCCGGCCAGCATGAGGACGAGGGTGACGCCGAGATGCGCCAGGGTTGTCGGAAAGCCGGTGGCGAAGGCCTGGACCTCGGCGCTTTCGAGCAGGGGAGAGAGGGACGCGGTGTCCATGGGGGTCCGTGCGGGTGCAAACATGAACGGATTGCCCGCTTTACGCCGCATTCCGCAAGCGTCGCGGCGCCACACCCGGTCAAGATTGGTGTCCCTGTGTGACGGGTCAGGCGGCCGCCTGCTCCGCCTTGCGCAGCGCCGACGCGCGGACCTTCTCGCTCTCCGACTTCAGCTGGCCGCAGGCGGCTAGGATGTCGCGGCCGCGCGGGGTGCGGATCGGCGAGGCGTAGCCGGCGCGGTTGAGGATGGCGGCGAAGGCCTCGATCGTCTTCCAGTCCGAGCACTGATAGTCCGTCCCCGGCCACGGATTGAACGGGATCAGGTTGATCTTGGCGGGGATGCCCTGGATCAGCTTGACCAGGGCCCGGGCCTCCTCGGGGCTGTCGTTGACGCCCTTCAGCATGACGTACTCGAAGGTCACGCGGCGGGCGTTGCCGAGACCCGGATAGGCGCGGATGGCCGCCATCAGCTGCTCGAGCGGATACTTCTTGTTGAGCGGCACCAGGGTGTCGCGCAGCGGGTCGTTGGTGGCGTGCAGGCTGATGGCTAGCATGGTCTGGGTGCGCTCGCCCAGCTCGGGGATCATCGGCACCACGCCCGAGGTCGAGACGGTGATGCGCCGGCGCGAGATGGCGATGCCCTCGCCGTCCGAGATGATGTCGATGGCGTTGGCGACGTGGTCCAGATTGTAGAGCGGCTCGCCCATTCCCATGAACACGATGTTCGACAGGCGGCGGTCCTCCTTCGGCGAGGGCCATTCGCCGAGGTCGTCGCGGGCGACCTGGACCTGGGCCACGATCTCGGCGGCGGTCAGGTTGCGAACCAGCTTCTGGGTGCCGGTGTGGCAGAAGGTGCAGTTCAGGGTGCAGCCGACCTGGGACGACACACACAGGGCGCCGGCGCGGCCGACGTCGGGGATGTAGACCGTCTCGATCTCGATGCCCGGAGCGGTGCGGATCAGCCATTTGCGGGTGCCGTCCTTCGACACCTGGCGTTCGACGATCTCGGGCCGGGCGAGGGTGAAGGCCTCGGCCAGTTTCGCCCGCACGTCCTTGCCGATGTCGCTCATGCCGGCGAAGTCGGTCAGGCCGTAGTGGTGGATCCAGCGCCACACCTGCGACGCCCGCATGCGCGCCTTCTCGGGCGGGCAGATCTCTGCCGCGACCAGCGCCTCGCGCAGCTCGTCGCGCGTCAGACCGGACAGGTTGACGGGCGCCGCGGCGGCGGCGGCGGGCGTGCGCGAGAGGTCGAGCGTGAGGCTCAAGGGCGGGATCCTTCGGGCGGCGGGAGGCGGGGCTTATACCACAGAACGCGCTAGATTTAAGGCGGGGGCCTAAACCCGACGTCAACCGGGGTGGACCCAGAGTCGATGCATGGACCGGTTCCGTCGCCGCATGGAGACGAAGGCCGCGCGGGAAGCGCAGCGACTCGCGCGCATCCAACGACGATTCGGCAACGTCCACCGGCGCCATAACCGAAGCGTTGCGATGCGTCGCGGCGCGCGCTTCGCCGGGAGCGCCTGGCCGTTGTTCCTGGCGGTTTTCGCAAGCCTCTTTGCGGCGCTGGTCGCCAGTCCATTCACCCCGGTGGACTCCCTCCGGCACCTCGCGGCCGCGCCGAGTTGCACGTTCAGTCGTTCGGTTGGGCTGGAGGCCGCCTCGACGGGCGCGCCGGGCTACTGGTCCTGGAACGATCAGGACCGGGACGGCGTGGCGTGCGAGTCGCTGCCGTCCGCGCTGATCGCCTCGGACCTGGCCTTCTACAACTGCGAGGCGGTGCGCGCGGTCGACGCCGCGCCGATCCGCCGAGGCAAGGATGGCTTTGGCGAACACCTTGACGCAGACGGGGACGGACTGGGCTGTGAGGCCTACGGATCCGTGCTGGGCAGGCTCACCGAAGGTCGGTGATCCGCTCGTCGCCTCAGTTCGCGGCCGCCTCGATGTGGTGGATCTGGTCGTCGTCGAGGCCGAAGTGGTGGCCGATTTCGTGGATCAGCACGTGGGCGATGATCTCGTCGAGGCCGACGTCGCCGCGCTCGCACCACTCGTCAAGGATGGGACGGCGGTAGAGGAAGATGCGGGCGGGCTCCGGGGCGGGGCCCATCTCGTCGCGCCGGCCGATGTCGACGCCGAAGTAGAGGCCCGTCAGTTCGAACGGGTCCTCCATGTCCATGGCGGCGAGGGTCTCGTCGTCGGCGAAGTCGTCGACGCGGATGACGACGTCGCCGGCCAGGGTCCGGAACGGATCGGGCAAGTCGTCGAAGGCCGCCCGCGCCAGGCGGGCGAAGTCGTCGAGCGAGGGGGCGGCTTGATCGGTCCAGGTGGTCATGGGGCTAGGGTCTAGGGGCTAGTGGCTAGGTTGAGAAGGCGACAGAGACGCACCAAACGCGGCCTCCCTTTCCCTGGTCCCTGGTCCCTAGTCCCCAGCCCCCCATCAGGTATGGTTATCGAATCAGGGCGCGGGAGCTGAACGGGACCAGATGGCGGAAGCCGACATCGCCTATGTCGCGACCGCGGGCGCCGCGGGGCTGGCTCTGGCGCTCAGCGCCTGGGCGGCGCGGCTGCGCGGGCGGCTGGCCGAGCGGAACGCGGCGCTGGAGACGGCCATGGCCGCCACGCGGGTCGATCTCGCCCACCGCGACGGCGCCCTGGCGGCGTTCGAGGATGTGCGCCTGGCGCTGACTCCCGGCGGCGGCGCCGCGCGGCTGGGCGCTCCGGCCACGTGGGACGACCTGCTGAAGGAACTGGCCGCGCCGGAGGACGTCGCTGACGATCCGGCCCTGGCGGTGCTCGACGCCGTCCGCGGGGTCGCCGGACCGCGTCTCGACGGCCTGATCGAGCGGGGCGAGCCGTTCGACGCGGTGATGGAAGGCCCCGGCGGGGCCTGGGCGGTCGAGGGGCGGTCGTCGGCGGGCGCGGCGTGGCTGCGCCTGTCGCGGCTGGGGCTGGTCGGCACGGCGGCCGAGAGCGGCCTTGGCCTGCTGGCCGATTTCTATCCGTCCCCGACCTGGGTGGTCGACGCGGCCGGGCGGCTGGCGTGGGCCAACCGGGCCTGGCTGGCGGAGATGAAGGTCGAGAGCGTCGAGACGGCGCGCGAGAAGGGTCTGAGCTTCGACCGCGGCGCGGACGCCATCGTGGCCGAGGCGGGTCGGCTGCACCAGCGCCAGGAGGGTTTCCGCTGGACCACCGGCGGCGGGCGACGGCGGGCCTGGCGGATCGTGGCCGAGCCGGCCCCCGGCGGCGCCGGGGCGGTTCTGGCCTTCGCCCTGGACATGACGGAGGCGGAAGAGACCCGCGACACCCTGCGTCGCCACGTCGAGGCCCACGACGAGACCCTGAACCATCTCGCCGACGCGGTCGCCATCTTCGGGCCGTCGAAGCGGCTGGCCTTCCACAACACCGCCTTCCAGCAGCTGTTCGGGCTGGACCCGGCGTGGCTCGACGAGCGGCCGACGCACGCCGAACTGCTGGACCGGCTGCGCCAGCGGCGGCAGCTGCCGGAGGTGGTCGACTACGCCGGCTGGAAGGCGCGCGAGCTGGACTTCTACGGGGCCGCCGAGGCCGCGCCGGACGACAGCTGGTCGCTGCCGGACGGACGCACCCTGCGGGTGGTGCGCCAGCCGCACCCCCTCGGGGGCGTGCTGCTGCTGTTCTCGGACATCACCGACGAACTGAAGCTGCGCAGCCGCTTCAACGCCCAGCTGCAGGTGCAGACCGCCACCCTCGACAAGCTGAACGACGCGGTGGCGGTGTTCGGCTCGGACGGGCGCATCCGGCTGCACAACGAGGCCTTCGAGGCGTTCTGGGGCGTGACCGGCGAGCAGCTGCGGACCGCGGGCGATTTCGACGCCGTCGCCGCCCTGTGCCAGGAGACCATGCCGGACCCGAGCCTGTGGCTGGGGTTGAAGGCACGGGTGGCCGATCCCGATCCGGAAAGCCGGGTGCCGATCTCCGGCGAAGGGCGCACCGCCGACGGCCGCGTGGCCGCTTGGCAGACCCGCCCGCTGCCGGACGGGGCGACGCTGGTGGCCTTCTCCGACGTGACGGCGCGACGCGACCTGGAGCAGGCGCTGGCGGCCAAGGCCGCGGCGCTGGAGGAGAGCCAGGCGCTGAAACGCGAATTCGTGGGCAGCGTCTCCTACGAGCTGCGCACGCCGCTGACGACCATCGTCGGCTATTCGGAGCTGCTGGAGGCGCAGGCCGACCTGCCCGAGCGCAGCCGCCAGCACGCCGGGGCGATCCGGGTGGCCGCGAGCCAGCTGGCGGACTCTATCGACGACGTGCTCGACATGGCCCAGATCGACGCCGGGGAGATGGAGCTCACGCTCGGCGACGTCCGCGTCTGCGACCTGATGAACGAGGCGGCCGGCCGGGCGCGGTCGCGCATCGAAGGGCGCGGGGCGGCGCTGAATGTGCACTGTCCGTCCGGACTGCGCCCCATCCGGGCCGACGCCCAAAGGGTCGAACAGGCGCTGGAGCTGTTGCTCGACAACGCCGCGCGCGCCGTGGGCGAGGGCGGGGCCGTGAGCCTGACCGCCGAAAGCGGCCCGGCCGAGGTGCGCATCCGGGTCGAGGACACCGGCCGCGGCATCCCCTATCACCTGCAGGCGCACGTCTTCGACCGCTTCGTGCGGCGCGAGCGCGGCGGCCCCGGCGTGGGCCTGGCCCTGGTCAAGGCGCTGGTCGAGCTCCATGGCGGCTGGGCCGAGGTGGAGAGCGAGCCGGGCAAGGGCGCCGCCTTCATCCTGCACCTGCCGCTGGAGGCCCAGACCGCCGCCGCGCCGCCGGAGCTGGGGCTGGGCGCTGACTGGCGGATGGCCGGGGCCGACTGAGCGGCGCGCCCGCGCCTTTGACTCCGCACCCCCGGCTCACTAACGAGCAGCCCTTCGCCGCCACGCGCCATCCGGCGCCGGAAGCTCGCCATGGCCCAGCTGCTCAAGACCGCCCTGATCTACGACTTCGACGGGACCCTGGCCCGCGGCAACATGCAGGAGGTCAGCTTCATCCCGTCCGTGGGGATGGAGAAGGGCGCCTTCTGGGACGAGGCCGAGCGGCTGACCCGCGTGGCCGACGGCGACGGCATCCTGATGTACATGCAGCTGATGCTGAGCCACGCGCGGGCCAACGGCTCGCCGATCACCCGCGCCATGCTGCGCGAGCACGGCCATGACGTGAAGCTGTTCGACGGGCTGAAGACCGACCTGACCGGGCCCGGCTGGTTCGAGCGGATCGACGCCCTTGGGGCGAAGTACGGCCTCGAGATCGAGCACTACATCATCTCGGCCGGCCTGGAGGAGATGATCGACGGCTGCCCGATCCGCGACGCCTTCCGGCACGTGTTCGCGTCGAAGTTCGTCTATGACGACGAGGGCGTGGCGATCTGGCCGGCGGTGGGGGTGAACTACACCACCAAGACCCAGTACCTGTTTCGCATCAACAAGGGCGTGCTGAACCACTACGAGCACGACAAGATCAACCGCTTCATCCCCGACGAGGTGCGGCCGGTGCCGTTCGAGCGAATGATCTTCCTCGGCGACGGCGACACCGACGTGCCGACCATGAAGATGATGCACACCAAGGGCGGCTTCTCGATCGCCGTCTACGACCCGCGCAACTCCGAGCGCGACCAGCAGAAGATCTACAGCCTGATCTCCGAGGACCGGGTCAACTTCGTCGCCGCGGCCGACTATCGCGAGGGCTCGGCGCTGGACCTGATCGTCAAGGGCCTGATCGGGCGGATCGCCATCAACGCCGGCACCATGCCGGAAGGCGTCTGATTCCTACCGGCCGCCGGCGCGGAGGAAGGCGGCCCGGGCCGCCGCGAGGCGCGACGGCACCAGCCCGCGCAGGGAGGCCTGGCCGCGGCGCTTGAGGCCGGCCTCCTGACCCTTGCTCCACGCGACCTCGGCCTCGATGACCACGCCCTGGGCGAGGTCGATCAGCTGGACGGCCGGCGGAAGGGCGAGCTTGCGGTCGAGGCGGACCCTCAGGCCCGAGGCGGAGGCGTCGACGATCCGGCAGGGCAGCTCCAGTCCCGGCGCGAGGACGACGCCACGACCGCCGGCGGGCGCGCGGGCTTCGAAGCGGCGATCGGGGGACTGACTCATTGCGGCGCTGTTACGGGCAGACGGTTTCGATCCAGTTGCACGGTCACGTCGGCGCGGACGCCGCCCGCCAGCATGCGCCGGGTGATGCGCTCGAAATACTGGATGAAGCCGGCCAGACGGCGACGTTCCTGCTGCGGCAGATCGTCCGGGGCGACGCCGAGCAGGTCAGCCTCCTGCTGGCAGCGCCAGTCGAGCACCACCTCGAAGCCCGGCGCGCGCAGGAACAGCAGGGCGTCGAAGCGGGCGGCGAAGTCGGCGTAGGGCCCGGCCACCTGGTCGTTGACCCAGCCTCTCCAGCGACCGTCCGGGTCGCGTTCCCGTTCCAGCGCGTTGACCGGGACGGCGAGGGCGGCCTCGTCCTCGGCAAGCGCCCCCAGGCACCAGGCGTCGATCAGGATGGCCGAGGGCCGACCCCGGAAGCGCCGCCAGCGCGCCACCGGCCAGCGGTCGTCGCCGCGCTTGTCGAAGTCGGGGATCAGGGTCTCGTCGTCGGGGCCGGCGGCGGACAGGCGATCGATCAGGTCCCGCAGCAGGCCGAGGTCGTGCGTGCCGGGCGGACCGCGGGTGAGCAGCAGCGGATGGACGTCGCGGGCCAGGGCCTCGCGTTCGGCCCGGGTCAGATAGACGTCGTCGATGGAGATCTGGGCCGCGCCGAAACGGACCGCCGCGGCGCGGGCGAGCGTCGTCTTGCCGGAGCCCTGGGCGCCGACGATCCCGATCAGGGGCGGGCGATGCTTCGGTCCGTCGGCGATCAGCCGGCCGACGAGGTCGACCAGTTCGGGACGGGCCCGGCTCAGTGCTGGCTTTCCGGCAGGCGGACGATCAGGCCGTCCAGCTCGTCCGAGACGCGGATCTGGCACGACAGGCGGCTGTTGGGCTGCACGTTCTCGGCGAAGTCGAGCATCGACTCCTCCATCGCCGAGGCACGGCCGGTCTCGGCCTGGAAGGCTTCGTCGACATAGACGTGGCAGGTGGCGCAGGCGCAGGCGCCGCCGCAGTCGGCGTCGATGCCCGGCACATTGTTGCGGATCGCCCCTTCCATCACGGACAGGCCGTTCTTCACCTCGACCGTGTGCTCGGTCCCGTCGTGTTCGATGTATCTAATCTTTGCCAAGGGTCAGGCCGGCTGCTTCTTGCGCGACGGCGACACCATCAGCTTCTTGGTCTCGGCGATGGCCTTGGCCGGGTTCAGGCCCTTCGGGCACACCTGGGCGCAGTTCATGATGGTGTGGCAGCGGTAGAGCTTGAACGGGTCCTCGAGGTCGTCGAGGCGCTTGTCAGTAGCGTCGTCGCGGCTGTCGGCGATCCAGCGGTAGGACTGCAGCAGGGCGGCCGGGCCGAGATAGTCGGTCTGGTTCCACCAGTAGCTGGGGCAGCTGGTCGAGCAGCAGGCGCACAGGATGCACTCGTAGAGGCCGTCGAGTTTGGCGCGCTCTTCCGGCGTCTGCAGCCGCTCCTTCTCCGGGTCCGGCTCGTCGGACTGGAGGTAGGGCTGGATGGAGTCGTACTGGGCGTAGAACAGGCTCAGGTCGGTCACCAGGTCCTTGACCACCGGCTGGTGCGGCAGCGGGGCGATGGCGATGGTCGAGGAGGAACACTCCTCCCAGCCTTTGGTGCAGGCCAGGGTGTTGCGGCCGTCGATGTTCATCGAGCATGAGCCGCAGATGCCCTCGCGGCACGAGCGCCGGAAGGTCAGGGTCGGGTCGATCTCGTTCTTGATGTGGATCAGGGCGTCCAGCAGCATCGGCCCGTGATCGTCGGCCGAGACCTCGTACACGTCCCAGCGCGGGTCCGCGTCGACCTCGGGGTCGTAGCGGTAGACCTTGTAGGTCTTGACGTTCGTCGCGCCCGGCGGGGCCTTGTGCACCTTGCCGGTCGTGGGCTTCGAACCTTTGGGGAGGGTGAGCTGAACCATCCTAGAGCGGACCTCGGGAATCCTGGCCGGTGACGCCGTACCAGTCGATCTTACGGGTGAAATACATGGCGGCGGCGATGGCCGCGAAACTGGCCAGGGCGCCGACCAGCAGGGCGTAGTCCTCAAGCCGCATCAGCACATAGATGAGGCCGTAGAGGAAGGTGAAGGCGGCGAGGGCGCGCAGCCCCTGCGCGCGGCTGTCGAAGGTCCAGCCGGCGTAGGCCGAGATCAGGCCCACCGTGGCCGCCGCGGCGATGGCGAAGGCGAGGTCGAAGCCGGTGTGCTCGGCGATCGACAGCAGCAACATGTAGAAGATCACCTGCGCCAGGCCGATGAGGATGTACTGGGCCGGGTGGACGCGCCGGCCGGTGGTGGTCTCGAACAGGAAATAGGCGAGGAAGACCAGGCCGATGAACATCGGCGCGTACTTCAGCGAACGGCTGACGGACTGGTACGGGTTGGCGGGTTCGACGAAGGTCACGCCCAGCTCGGTGGCCCCGAGCGCCGCGAGGCCGCCCGCCTCGACCGGAACGCCGCGGGCGACGAAGGGCACCGTCCAGTGCGCCGCGAAGCCCTCGTCGCCGGCCCCGGCGGCCTCACCCTGCTCGGCGGGCAGGAAGCCGCCGTTGTAAGACGGATCAGCCCAGTCGCCCCGAATGGCGGCCTCGGTGGTGCCGGCGAAGGCCAGCACCGCGACACGCTGGGCGCCCGTAAAGGTCGCCGAGCCGGACGCCTCGAGCGTGGGGCCGGCCCGGTCGGCGGCCCCCAGGGGCGTGCCGAACAGCCTCAGGCCGCGAGGGGCGAAGGAGACCGCGCGCGCGTCCTCGAACGGCGCGAGTTCGGTGCGGGGCTCGACCAGCGAGGGGGTGAGGGCGACCGGCGGACGGCCGCCGACGGCGAGGCCGATGTCGGACCGGGCGCCGCGGGGGTCCGAAGCGCCGACGATCAGTTCGGCCCGGTTCCAGTCCAGCACAGCGCCGGCCGGCGCGTCGTCTCCGGCGCGGGTCATGTCGAAGGTGGCGGCGTAGCGCACCTCGGCCTCGTAGACCGGTACGCGGAACAGCGAGCGGCGGCGCACGTCGGAATCGCTGGCCACCTCGACACGGCCGCGCGCCGGGAAGATGTGCCAGACGCCGGTCTCCACGCTGCTCGCGGCGGCCGGCGCCGCCACGGTGGTGCGACCGTCGGGCCCCACCGGCGCAGCCGCCGACACGGTCCGGGCGTAGGGCACGGCGATCACCGGCCCGAGGAAGGTCTGCGGACCGCCCATCAGGCCGCCGACCTCGGCCGCGACGGTCTCGGCGCGATGGGTGCGGTCCATCAGAAGCGCGAAGACGAACAGCGCCGGGACGCTCATCAGGAAGGCGAGGGCGCAGACCAGCAGCAGCTTGAGGCCGAGCGAACGGCGCGGCGGCGTCGGCAGGCGGGGCGCGGCGTCGGTCATGCCGGGCGCCTTTCGAGGTCATCGGGCAGGGCGTGGGCCGCGGCCATCCACGGCAGGCGGCTGCGCACCCAGATCTGCTCCACCGGGGCCGCGGCCTGCGGATCGTCGAGGCTGGCCGTGGTCACGTCGATGCGGTCGTCGTAGCTGGCGTCCCTGAAGGTGATCTGCGTCCCGCAGCGGCCGCAGAAGGTGCGCACGGCGTGGTCCGACGAGGCGTAGCTCACCGGCTCCCCGGTCACGCGCAGCGCGCTCTCGCGGACGGTGAACCAGGCCAGGGCCGGGGCGCCGGTGGTCTTGCGGCACAGCTCGCAATGGCAGAGCGCGCGCTCGAACGGCGCGTCGGCCGTCTCGTAGCGCACGCTTCCGCAATGGCAGCCGCCGCTGAGCACCTCAGTAAACCCGCGCCTTGGGTTCGATGTACGAGATCTCCTCGGACATCGTGTAGTTGTGCACCGGACGATAGTCGATGCTGACCGCCTCGCCCGGGCGCTTCCAGGCCAGGGTGTGCTTCATCCAGTTGGCGTCGTCGCGGTCCGGATAGTCCTCGCGGGCGTGGGCGCCGCGCGACTCGGTGCGGTTCAGCGCCCCCTCGATGGTGACCATCGCCTGGGCGATCAGGTTGTCGTACTCGAGGGTCTCGACCAGGTCGGTGTTCCAGATCAGGCCGCGGTCGGTGGTGCGGATGTCGGCGCCGGCGGCGTCGATGGCCCGCAGCTTCTGCACGCCTTCCTCCAGCGTCTTGCCGGTGCGGAACACGGCGGCGTCCGACTGCATGGCGCGCTGCATCTCGACGCGCAGCTTCGCCGTCGGGGTCGAGCCGTCGGCGTGGCGGAAGCGGTCGAGGCGGGCGAGGTGGGCGTCGGTGGCCGAGGCGGGGACGTCCGGCACGGCCGAGGCCTTGTCGACGATCTCGCCGGTGCGCAGGCCGGCGGCGCGGCCGAACACCACCAGGTCGGTCAGCGAGTTGGAGCCGAGGCGGTTGGCGCCGTGCACCGACACGCAGGCCGCCTCGCCCACGGCCATCAGGCCCGGGACGACGGCGTCCGGGTTGCCGTCGCGCAGGGTCAGCACCTCGCCATGATAGTTCGTGGGGATGCCGCCCATATTGTAGTGCACGGTCGGCAGCACCGGGATCGGGGCCTTGGTGACGTCGACGCCGGCGAAGATCTTGGCCGACTCCGAGATGCCCGGCAGCCGCTCGTGCAGGATGGCCGGGTCGAGGTGGTCGAGGTGCAGGAAGATGTGGTCCTTGTTCGGACCCACGCCCCGGCCCTCGCGGATCTCGATGGTCATCGAGCGGCTGACCATGTCGCGCGGGGCGAGGTCCTTCACGGTCGGCGCATAGCGCTCCATGAAGCGCTCGCCTTCGGAGTTGGTCAGGTAGCCGCCCTCGCCGCGCGCGCCCTCGGTGATCAGGCAGCCGGCGCCGTAGATGCCGGTCGGGTGGAACTGCACGAACTCCATGTCCTGCAGCGGCAGGCCGGCGCGGGCGATCATGCCGCCGCCGTCGCCCGTGCAGGTGTGGGCCGAGGTGGCCGAGAAATAGGCGCGGCCGTAACCACCGGTCGCCAGCACCACCATCTTGGCCGCGAAGCGATGGATCGTGCCGTCGTCGAGGTTCCAGGCGACGACGCCGGTGCAGCGGCCGTCGGCCGACATGATCAGGTCGAGCGCGAAATATTCGATGAAGAATTCCGCATTGTTGCGCAGCGACTGGCCGTAGAGCGTGTGCAGGATGGCGTGGCCGGTACGGTCGGCGGCCGCGCAGGTGCGCTGCACCGGCGGGCCCTCGCCATAGTTCTGCATGTGGCCGCCGAACGGGCGCTGGTAGATCTTGCCCTCTTCGTTGCGCGAGAAGGGCACGCCGTAATGCTCCAGCTCATAGACCGCCTTCGGCGCTTCCATGGTGAGATACTGCATGGCGTCGACGTCGCCGAGCCAGTCGGAACCCTTGACGGTGTCGTAGAGATGCCACTGCCAGCTGTCCGGCGTCATGTTCCTGAGCGAGGCCGCGATGCCGCCCTGGGCGGCGACGGTGTGCGAACGCGTCGGGAAGACCTTGGTGATGCAGGCCGTCTTGAGGCCTTGCTCGGCCATGCCGAGCGTGGCGCGCAGGCCCGCGCCGCCGGCGCCGACGACGATCACGTCGAAGGAATGGTCCACGTAATTATAGGCCTTGCCGTTGGCCGCCGGGGAGGAGATCGCTGCCATGATGGATTATCCTGCGAAAGCGATTTTGAGGACGGCGAAAAGACAGAGTCCGCCGACCAGGATCGCGAAGAAGGTATTGAGCATGAGGAGCGCGATCTTCACGCCTTCCGCATGCACGTAGTCCTCGATGATGACCTGCATGCCGAGCTTCATGTGGATGAGGCCGGAGACGACGACGAGGCCCATGAGGACGGCGACGATCGGGTTCGACAGCGCTGCCGTCACCTCCGCATGGGAAGCGCCGTTGTAGCAGATGAGGAAGCCGACGAAGAAGAGAAGAAGCGGGACGTTGGCGACGGCCGTCAGGCGCTGGCGCCAGAAATGCTCCGTGCCGTCCTTTGCCGAGCCGAGGCCGCGAACCTTGCCGAGGGGGGTGCGCATATCCATGAAATTCTCCTCAGCGGGCCAGATAGCCGACGATCCAGATCAGCACCGTCAGGGCGACGGAGACGACCGGGGTCAGAAGGGCGAGCCTGGTGGCGAAATGCTTCTCGTAGCCGTGGCCCATGTCCCACATGAAGTGGCGAAGGCCGCCCAGCATGTGTTGCATCAGCGCCCAGGTATAGCCGAAGAGCACGAGGCGGCCGATCAGCGTGCCGAAGAACCAGTTGACCCAGTCGAAATAGGCCTCGCCCGAGGCGGCGGCGATCAGCCACCAGGCAACGAGCACCGTGCCGAAGTAAAGGGCGGCACCGGTTATGCGATGCACGATGGACATGACCATCGTCGGGATCGGCTTGTAGACCTGGAGATGCGGCGAGAGCGGCCGGCTTCGAGTGACATTCGCCATCTGAACCTCACGGAACCCCGGAGAGCCATAAACTGGACAAATTTTCTCCGGAATTGCAGTATGTTGTGCACAATGCAGTGATTGCGACGTTTAATCACCGGAAAGCGGAACCACAAGCCTCATTGCAGTGCAAAATGAATTTAATCGATTAAGCGGCCTGACGCATTTGTGCCATCCCGGGACGCGGTCCGCCAATTAACGATAACGGGAAAATTCATAACCAAATCCGTGACTTTTGCCGGCCGCTGCCCCATCTTGCCGTTAAGGATTTGTTAAGCGTAATCCGGAAGGCAGGACAGAATGACTCTGTTTTCAGCGTCCCATGCGACCAAAGTTCTAGCGCTTGCGGTCGCCCTCGCGGCCGGCGGCATGACGGCCGCCGCGGCCCGCGACCGCAGCCCCGATATCGGCTGGTCGGATAATTCCGACGCGGACTGGTCGAACGGCAGCTTCATCGGCCGCAGCATCGAGCGGCGCGAGCACCGCGACTGGCGCCCGCGCGAGCGCTACCGCGACGACCGCCGGGTGGAGCGGCATCGCGATCGCCATTGGCGCAAGGACCGCAATTTCTACGGCGGCGCCTTCTCGGCCTATCGCGACCCGGGCAACGGCATCTATTTCCATATCGACCGGGATCGCTATTACGACGACCTGATCGATGCCCCCTTCGTCGAAAACCGCGGGCCGAAGGTCATCGTGGTGACGCCGGGCCAGGGCGGATGTTCGTGGGAAGCCGGCGTCTGCGTCATCCGCCCCGGCTTTTGATAACGGGGAAAAGCCTCACGCTTTTGCCGGGCTCGCGCCAAAGCGCCAGACCGTCGTCTTCTTGACCTCGCTGTCCTCCAGCGCCCGCGTCACCGGCACCGTGTAGATGGCGAGCGCCTCCATGCGTTCACGCGGGCAATAAGCCCGGCCGGGATCGCCGACGAGCACCAGGGCGCCCCGTGCGGCAAGGGCGGAGAACCAGGGAATGAGCACGTCCGCAAAGCCGCGGTCATAGAAGACGTCGCCGGCCAGCACGACATCCCAGCCCTCGTCCCGGCCGACCACATTTTCGGCCGTATGGGCAAGGTCGACGCCGTTCAGGGCGGCGTTCAGGCGGATCGCGGTCTTGCTCCAGGGATCGATATCCGCAGCAAGCACCGCCGCAGCGCCGGAAAGCAGCGCCGCGATGCCGACAAGGCCGGAACCGCTGGCAAAATCCAGCACCGACTTTCCGGCCACCAGTGCCGGATGGTCCAGCACATGGCGGGCAAGCCCCTGCCCGCCCGCCCAAGCGAAGGCCCAGAAGGGCGGCGGCAGGCCGATCTCCTCCAGCTCCTCCTCGGTCTTCAGCCAGAGGTCATGCGCCTCGGTGGCAAGATGCAGCGTCACCTCCGGCACATGCGGCGGAGAGAGCACGCCCGTATTGTCGCGGATGAAGACCTCGGGATCCGTCTTCACCGGAGCATCGCTCCACGGCGCCGGTTTCCCGAGCACGCGATACGGCGCCGAACCATCAGCGCGGCGGCTTGTCGAGACCGCCCATGCGGCAGACCTCGATCCACTCTTCCTCGGTCACCGGCTGCACCGAAAGGCGCATGGAGGTGACGAGCGACATGTTGGCGAGCTTCGGATTGGCCTTGACGTCCTTCAACGAGACGGGCCTCGGCATGTCGCACACGGCACGGATGTCGACGCAATCCCAGCGCGGGTCCTCGCCGGCCGTCGAATCGGGATGCGATAGGCCGCAGACCTCGGTGATGCCGACGACCTCCAGCCCCTCGTTGGAGTGGTAGAAGAAGCCCTTGTCGCCGATCTTCATGGCCCGCATGTTGTTGCGCGCCTGGTAGTTGCGCACGCCGTCCCATTCTTCGCCGGCCGCCCCTTTCGACTTCAGCTTCTCCCAGGAGAACTTGAAGGGTTCGGACTTGTAGAGCCAATATGCCATGCGGATCAGGCCTCCGGATTGTTGAAGACCCAGTTCCAGGCCTTCACCTCGACAGAAGCGAAGAGGCCGGCCTTGGCATAGGGATCGTTCTCCGCGATCTGCCGCGCCTCTTCGATCGTCTCGGCCTTGACCACGACGAGGCTGCCGGTCGGCTTGCCGTCATTGCCGAGGAAGGGGCCGGCGAAGGCGAGCTTGCCGTCGGCATTGAGACCGTTCAGGTAGGCGAGGTGGTCCGGGCGCGTATCGAGGCGCACCTGCAGCGCGCCGGGCTTGTCCTGGCAGAGAAATGCGAAATGCATGAAACGATCCTTCCGTTGTCATTCCTGGGTGATCGGGCGCGTCATCAGCTGCCCGATGGCGGTCTTCACGTCGAGGCTGCCATCGATGATGCGGGCGACCGCATCGGTGATCGGCATGTCGATGCCCTTTTCAGCCGCGACGCTGGAAGCGACCGAGGCGGCGAAGGCGCCCTCCACCAGATCGCCCGACCAGCCGGCGGCATCGCCATGGCGGCCGAGCGCGATGCCGAAACGCAGGTTGCGCGACTGGTGGCTCGTTCCCGTCAGAACGAGGTCGCCGAGGCCGGAGAGCCCCGTGACCGTGGTGCCCTCCCCGCCATGGGCCGCGACGAAGCGCGACAGTTCCGCAAGCCCGCGCGAAATCAGCGCCGCCCGTGCCGAATCGCCAAGCTCGGCCCCCTCGATGATGCCGCAGGCGATCGCCAGCACGTTCTTCAGCGCGCCGCCGAGCTGCACGCCGATGCGGTCGGTCGAGGGATAGAGCCGGAAGGTCGGCCCGGAAAGGGCCTGCGCCAGCCAGGCGCCGGTCTCGGCCGTGCGCGCGGCGATCACCATCGCCGTCGGCAGGCCCTTCGCGATGTCGGCGGCAAAGCCGGGGCCGGAGAGCACGGCGATCTCGCGGCCCGGAAGCTCTTCTTCCAGAACCTCCGTCAGCAGCCGTCCGGTGCCCTTTTCCATGCCCTTGGCGCAGATCACCACGGCCGTGCCCGGCGCCAGCAGGGGCGCGAGGGAGCGTGCCGCCACGCGCTGGGCCTGCGAGGGCATGGCGAACAGAACGATGCCGGCGCCGCGGATCGCTTCCGCATCGGCGCTGAAGGAAAGGGTCGGCGGCAGGTCGATGCCGGGAAGCGCCTTTTCGTTGCGCCGCGAGGCGCGCATCAGGTCGACGGCCGCCGCATCGCGGCCGATCAGCGTGACATCGCCGCCGCTTGCCGCGGCCACGCTCGCCAGCGCCGTGCCGAAGGCACCCGCGCCGATGACGGCGATCCTCGGAGTGGTGCTCATGCCTTGGCTCCCCGCTTGCCGGATCCCAGGACCGTCGCAGCCTCGCGGTCGAGCGGCCAGCGCGAGCGCGGCGCGACGGCAAGGTCATCGGGCGCAAAGCCGGCCGCCATGCGCTCCAGCCCCGCCCAGGCGATCATGGATGCATTGTCGGTGCACAGCGCCAGCGGCGGAGCGATGAAGCGGAATTTCTGCTTGTCGCACAGCACCTGCAGGGTCGCGCGCAGCTCCGCATTGGCCGCCACCCCGCCGGCAACGACCAGCGCCGGCGTCTCGACATCCGGAAAAAGCGTGCGGAATCGTTCGAGGCCGCGGCCGATGCGATCCTTCAGCGTGCGCGAGACGGCGCGCTGGAAGGAGGCACAGATATCGGCGATGTCCTGCTCCGTCACCGGCTCGATCGACTGCGCGGCCTGCCGCACCGCCGTCTTGAGGCCGGAAAAGGAGAAATCGAGCCGCGCCTCGCCGACGAGCGGCCGCGGGAAGGTGAACCGCTCGGGGTTGCCCGTCTTCGCCATGCGCTCCACCGCAGGGCCGCCGGGATAGGGCAGGCCGAGCAGCTTGGCCGTCTTGTCGAAGGCTTCGCCCAGCGCGTCGTCGATCGTGGTGCCCCAGCGCTCGTAGTCGTCGACGCCGCGCACCAGGACGAGCTGGGTATGGCCGCCGGAGACGAGCAGCATGAGATAGGGAAAGGAGAGCCCGTCCGTCAGCCGCGCCGTCAGCGCATGGCCTTCCAGATGGTTGACGGCATAGAGCGGCTTGCCCGTCGCCCGGGCAATCGCCTTGCCGGTCATCAGCCCGACGATGAGCCCGCCGATCAGCCCTGGCCCGCTCGTCGCGGCAATGGCATCGACATCGTCAAGTGAGCGCCCCGCCCGCAGCAGCGCCTCGGAAATCAGGCTGTCGAGCGCTTCCACATGGGCGCGTGCGGCGATCTCCGGCACCACGCCGCCATAGGCGCTGTGCTCTTCGAGCTGGCTCAGCACCACCTCGCCCAAAATCTCGCCCCTGCCCTCCGCATCGCGCGCGACCACGGCCGCGGCGGTCTCGTCGCAGCTCGTTTCGATGCCCAGGATGGTCAGATGGGACGACATGTAGCACTTGGGAATTGATTGCGATGGGCCGGAAACCCGGTTACGAGACATCCCGGTAACAACGGATCAAGGCGGATGCAAACAAAACCTTTCAGGATCGGCACGCGGGGCAGCCCGCTGGCGCTCGCCCAGGCCTACGAGACCCGTTCGCGCCTGATGGCGGCGCATGGCCTGCCGGAAGACATGTTCGAGATCGTCGTGCTCTCGACCAAGGGCGACCGCATCACCGACCGCTCGCTGGCGCTGATCGGCGGCAAGGGCCTGTTCACCGAGGAGATCGAGGCGCAGCTTTCCTCCGGCGAGCTCGATTTCGCCGTGCACTCCTCCAAGGACATGCCGACGAAGCTGCCGGAAGGTCTGCACCTCTCCGCCTTCCTGCCGCGCGAGGACGTGCGCGACGCGTTCATCGGCCGCAGCGTCGCCCGCCTCCTCGACCTGCCGCAGGGCGCGACCGTCGGCTCCGCCTCGCTCCGTCGCCAGGCACTCATCCGGCGTCTTCGGCCCGATCTCAACGTCATCGTCTTCCGCGGCCAGGTCGATACCCGCCTTGGCAAGCTCGCCGAAGGCCAGGCGGATGCGACGCTGCTCGCCTATGCCGGCCTGAAGCGCCTCGGCAAGCTCGACGTGCCGACGGAAATCCTCGATCCCGTCTCCTTCCCGCCCGCCCCGGCGCAGGGCGCGATCTGTATCGAGAGCCGCGTCGGCGACAAGGGGACGCAAGACCTGCTCGCCGCCATCGACGACCGGGTGACGCGCGCGGCGGTCACCTGCGAGCGCGGCTTCCTTGCCACGCTCGACGGCTCCTGTCGCACGCCGATCGCCGGCTATGCGACGGTCGAGGGCGAGCATCTCCAGTTCCACGGCATGATCCTGACGCCGGACGGGAGCCTGTACCACGAGATCGAGGCGGGCGGCCCGGCAGGCGAGGCCGGCCGGCTCGGCGAGGCGGCGGGACAGGCGATCCGCGAGAAGGCGGGAGCGGGCTTCTTTGAAAGCTGGGGCTGAACCGCGTGCGTGTCCTCATCCTTCGCCCGGAACAGACGGCGGCCCGCACCGCCCGCAAGCTCGCGGCGCTGGGCCACGAGACCGCCCGCCTGCCGCTGTCGAGGCCCCAACACGATCTTGACGCGGTGAAGGCGGCGCTCGCGGAGCGGCATTCGGCCATCGCCATCACCAGTGCGGAGGTGGCGCGTCTCTTCGGCCATCTTGGCGATACGCTCGACCGCCACCTCCTGACCACGGTCTTCTCGGTCGGACAGGCCTCGGCGAACGCCGCCAGTGCTGCAGGCTTCCGCACCGTGCTCACCCCGGGCGGCAACGGCAGGGACCTCGCCGACATGATCGTCGCGCATTGCCGGGATTTCGGCATGCCGGCCGAACCGATCCTCTATCTCGCCGGCGTGCCGCGCGCCCGCGGCTTCGAAACGCGCCTCGCCGAAGCCGGCATTCCGCTGCGCACCGTGGAAGCCTACCGCATGGTGCCTGTCGTTCCCCGGCGCACGGAGACGGAGACCGCGCTTCTCAAGCCTGTGCCGGACGCCGTGCTGTTCTATTCCGGCGAAAGCGCGCGGGCCTTCTTCAAGCTTTCCCCGCTCGTGGAGATTCCCGAGCGCTTCCTGTCGACGCTGATGCTCTGCATGAGCGCGAATGTCGCGAAGGCGGTGCCGCAGCGCTTTGCCGCATCCACCGTCGTCGCCTCCGCCCCCAACGAGGAAAGCCTGCTGGACCTGCTCTAGGGGCAGGCTACCGCGGATGAATTTGCCGCAAGGGTCTTTCCCTCGCTGGCTTCGCTGTCTAGGTTTAGTGCAATGCACATGAATGCGAGGAGGTCGCCATGGAACCGGAAACCCCGTCCCGTCGCAAGAAGACCGGTGAAGAACCCGTGACGATCGACCTGGAGGCGACCCCCGCCTCCGTCAGCGACGAGGCGCTGGCGACCGAGGAAGCGGCAAAAGCCGAAACGCCGGAAAGCCAGGCCTCGGAAGCCTCCGAAACCGTGACGGCGGAACCCGCGGCAGCCGAAACCGCCGCCGAGCCCGCCGAGGAAAAGGCCGAGCCGGTCGAGCCCGCACGCACGACCTATGAGGAACCGGTGCGCGCCGCGACACCGCCGGCACCGCAACGCAGCAATGCCGGCACGCTGGCGGCCGGCATCCTTGGCGGCCTGATCGCGCTCCTGGGCGCCGGAAGCCTGCAATATGGCGGCTACCTGCCAACGCTGGAGCCCGACCGCGCGGGCGAATCCGACGCCGTTTCCACCCTGACGAACGAGGTGGAGGCGTTGAAGACGCGGCTTTCCGAGACCTTGGCCGAAACCCCGGCCGCAAGCCCGGTCGACCTCCAGCCGATCGAGACGCGGATCGCCGCGCTGGAAAAATCAGCAGGCGAAAGCGCGGGCGCCACCGCTGCGGACCCGGAAGCCGTCAGCAAGCTCGAAGGCGACGTGGCGCGGCTGACCACGGAACTTGCGGCGCTGCGCGAGGCCATCGCGCGCACCACCGAGGCGGTCAGCACGACGGAAAGCCAGCTTGCCGAGCGCATCGCCGCCGCCGAGCAGAAGCTCGACGAGCCGCGCAGCGACATCGAAATGGCGCGGGCCGTGGCCGCCAGCGCGCTGAAGACGGCGATCGACCGCGGCGGCCCCTATCTCGCCGAACTGGAAGCCTTTGCCAGCATTTCGCCGGAGGATCCTTCCCTCCCGGGCCTGCGGGAACGCGCCGCCGTCGGCGTGCCGTCGCGCTCCGATCTCGTGCGCGATTTCCAGGCGACGGCCGACGCCATTCTCGACGCCGTGCACCAGCCGGAGGGCGACCAGGGCATCTTCAACCGCCTGATGGCGAGCGCCGC
>JAFAEC010000018.1 GCA_023424215.1 Pseudomonadota bacterium | reverse complement strand
GTGCAGGAGCTGTTCCCCGGCACCCAGGTGACCATCGGCCCGGCCATCGAGGACGGATTCTACTACGACTTCTTCCGCGAGGAGCCGTTCTCGACCGACGACTTCGCGGCGATCGAGAAGCGGATGGCCGAGATCGTCGACCGCGACGAGAAACTGGTCCGCCAGGTGTGGGACCGCGACGAGGCGATCCGGCTGTTCGAGTCGAAGGGCGAAAAGTTCAAGGCCGAGCTGATCCGCGACCTGCCGGCCGACGAGACCATCACCACCTACGCCACGGGCGACTGGGTCGACCTGTGCCGCGGGCCGCACTTCCCCTCGACGAAATTCGTCGGCAAGGCCTTCAAGCTGACCAAGCTGGCCGGGGCCTACTGGCGCGGCGACCACCGCAATCCGCAGCTGCAGCGCATCTACGCCACGGCCTGGGCCAGCCAGGCCGATCTCGACGCCTATCTGAAGCGGGTCGAGGAGGCCGAGAAGCGCGACCACCGCAAGCTGGGCCGCCAGATGGAGCTCTTCCACATGCAGGAAGAGGGCCGGGGCATGGTCTTCTGGCACCCCAAGGGCTGGGTGCTGTGGCAGGTCATCGAGGCCTACATGCGCCGCCGACTGACCGCCGCCGGCTATGTCGAGGTCAAGACGCCGCAGGTGCTGGACCGCAAATTCTGGGAGGCCTCCGGCCATTGGGACAAGTACCGGCCCAATATGTTCGTCTGCGAGACGGTCGAGGGCGAGACGCTGTCGCTGAAGCCGATGAACTGCCCGGGCCACGTGCAGATCTTCGACCAGGGCCAGCGGTCGTACCGCGAGCTGCCGCTGCGCATGGCCGAGTTCGGGGCCTGCCACCGCTATGAGCCGTCGGGCGCCCTGCACGGCCTGATGCGGGTACGCGGCTTCACCCAGGACGACGCCCACATCTTCTGCCGCGAGGACCAGATCGTCGAGGAGACGGCCGCCTTCATCGAGCTGGCCCACTCGGTCCATGCCGACCTCGGCATGGAGACGGCCTACATCAGCCTCGGCACGCGTCCCGAGGTGCGGGCCGGCACCGACGAGTTCTGGGACAAGGCCGAGGCCCAGATGGCCGACGCGGCCCGGGCCGCGGGCTCGGAGCCGGTGGTGACCCCGGGCGATGGCGCCTTCTACGCGCCGAAGCTGGATTTCATCGTCAAGGACGCCATCGGCCGCGAATGGACCTGCGGCACCATCCAGCTGGACTACGTCCTGCCGGAGCGGCTGGGCGCGGAATATGTCGGCGAGGACGGGCAGAAGCACCGACCGGTGATGCTGCACCGCGCCATCCTCGGCAGCTTCGAGCGTTTCATCGGCATTATGATCGAGAACTACGCCGGGGCCTTCCCGCTGTGGCTGGCGCCGGTGCAGGCGGTGGTGGCGACCATCGTTTCGGACGCCGACGGCTACGCCGAGGAGGTGGCGGCGAAGTTCCGAAAGGCCGGGCTGCGGGTCGAGACCGACCTGCGCAACGAGAAGGTGGGCTACAAGGTCCGCGAGCACTCGGTCGCCAAGGTCCCGGTCATCGCCGTGGTCGGGAAGAAAGAGGCCGAGGAGGGCAAGGTGGCCCTGCGCCGGCTGGGTTCGCAGGCCCAGGAGATCGTCACCGTCGAGGAGGCGATCCGCGTCCTCACCGAGGAGGCGACGCCGCCCGACCTGCGGCGCTGACAGCGCGCAAATGAAGAAGCCCGCCCCGCGACAGCGAGGCGGGCTTTCTCATGCCCGGAAGGCCCTGAGCCTTACAGCAGGCGCTTGCGCATGGCCTGGGACAGCATGTCAATCAGGGTCACAGCCACGATGACGATGATGACCACGGCCGACACGGCGTTGAAGTCGAAGCCGTTCATGCGGTCGAACAGCACCTGGCCGATGCCGCCGGCGCCGATAAGGCCCAGCACCGTGGCAGAGCGGCTGTTGGACTCGAAGCGGTAGAGGGCGAACGAGGTCCACAGCGGGGCGACCTGCGGGATGACGCCCCACATGATCTCGTGCAGCGGCAGGGCGCCGGTGGCGCGCACGCCCTCGACCGGGCCCTTGTCGATCGACTCGACGGCTTCCGAGAACAGCTTGGCCAGCACGCCGGCCGTGTTCAGGGTGATGGCCAGCACGCCGGCGAGGGGGCCGAGGCCCACGGCGACCACGAACAGCAGGCCCATGACGAGGTCGGGCACCGAGCGCAGCAGGTTCATCACCCAGCGGACCGGAGTCACCACCCAGATGGGGGCGATGTTGCGGGCGGCCGCCAGACCCAGCGGCACACCGAGGAAGACCGCCAGGAAGGTGCCCCACAGGGCGATCTGGATGGTCTCCCACATCTTGGCGACGAACAGCCGCCAGTCGGAGAAGTCCGGGCGAAGCAGGTCGGCGGCGAAGGTCTGGATGCGGTCGCTGTTGGTGAACAGCTGGGGCAGGTTCCCGAGATCGACGGCCTCGATGCTGTAGAGCAGCAGGGCGGCGATGCCGCCCCAGACGAGGACGTCGAGCGCCCACGAGCCCGCCGACTTCGCCGGCGGCTTCGGGATCGCCGGAGCGGCGGGGACGGCGTCGGTCAAGGCTGGACCTCGCGCTTGGCGCGGAGGCGCTGCAGTTCCTGCTGGGCGGCCGCGACGGCGGTTTGGTCGCCGCGCTGGCGGGCGTCGGCGAGCTGCTGGTCGGCGACCATCTCGCGCACCGGATCGAGGTAGCTGTCGTCGGCGGCGCGGAACTCGGAATAGTTCAGCCCGGCCAGCACCTGACGCTGGCGTTCGGCCTCGGCGCCCTCGCCCTGGCCGTAGGTCAGGAAGAAGCTGCGGATCTTCTCTTTCAGCGCCGGGTCGAGGTCCTCGCGCACCACGATGCCGGACTCCGGGATCGGCGGCGACTGCCAGATCTCGGTGATCTGGGCGGCGATCTGCGGGTTCTGGCGGTTGAGGAAGACGGTGTTGACGGTGTTCGAGGTGGCCACGTCCAGCACGCCGGTGGCCACGCCGAAGGCGTTGGCCTGGTGGTTGGCGGAACGCACCGTCTTGAAGCACTGCGCCGGGTCGATGTTGCGCGGATTGAACAGGAAGGTCATCGGCGCCAGCGTGCCCGAGGTCGACTGGGCGTCGCCGATGCCGAAGTCGTACTGCTTGCCGCAGGCCAGCACGTCGTCGAGCGTGATGCCCGAGCCGGTGCGCACGATCAGGGTTGAGCGGTAGCTGTCGCGGCCCTCGGGGTCGACGATGCGGGCGATGACCTCGGCCTCGGCGCGATCCACGGCCTCGAGCGCCGGCTTGGCCGAGAACCACGCCACCTGGGTGTGCCCGCCGCGCATGGCCTCGACCAGCACTGTGTAGTTCGAGCCGAAATAGGGCTTCACCTCGACGCCGACGGCCTTGGACATGTCGTCCAGCAGCGGCTGCCACAGCGGGCCGGACGACGCCTGCCCCTCGGCGGAGAGGATGGAGAAGGTGATCTCAGACGGCGCGCCGCCGGCGTTATCATCGTCGCCGGCGCCGCAGGAGGCGACGCCGAGGGCGAGGGCGGCGGCGAGCGCCAGGCGGCGGGTGATGCGGGTGAAGGTCATGCCTTGGTTTCCCAGAAGGCGTCCTCGAACTCGGGACCGTAGATTTCGATGAGGCGCTTGGTGTCGAGGCCGGTTGAAGGGCCGTCGTAGACCACCTTGCCCGCCTGCAGGGCGATGACGCGGTCGCAGTAGCGGATGGCGTAGTCCACCTGGTGCAGGGTGACGATGACGCCGAGGCCGTCGCGCTGGTTCAGCTCGACCAGCAGTTCCATGACCTTGCGGGCGGAAACGGGATCGAGCGAGGCGACCGGCTCATCGGCCAGAATGGCCTTGGCGCCCTGGACGAGGGCGCGGGCGATGGCCCCGCGCTGCTGCTGGCCCCCGGACAGGGTGTTGGCGCGCTGGGCGGCATAGTCGGCGACGCCGACGCGATGCAGCGCCTCCATGGCCTTTTGCTTGTCCGCGGAGGGCCACAGGCCGAAGGTTCCCTTCCAGGCCGGGATGCGACCGAGGCAGCCCAGCATGACGTTGGAGAACAGCGACAGCCGTCCGACCAGGTTGAACTGCTGGAAGATCATGCCGAGCTTCTGGCGGGCGGCGCGGACCTTGCCGGTGACCCGGCCGTCCTTCTGCACCACCTCGCCGAACACGGTGATTGAGCCCTTGCCCGGATCGATCGACTGGAGGCCGGTGATCGAGCGCAGCAGGGTCGACTTGCCCGAGCCCGAGGGGCCGATCAGGGCCACCATCTCGCCGGCTCCGACCTCGACGGAGACGCCGTTCAGGGCCTTGCGGGCGCCGAAGGTCTTGGACACGTCGCGAACGGACGCGACGGCGGCGGCTGTGGAGGTCATGGACACGCGGGAGGCGGTTGCACGGGCGCGCCGCATGGCCCGAACGGGCCCGCGAGGCAAGTCTTAATGGCACGTCCCCGGCGTTTTCGTCCAGCGCCGCGGCCGGACGACACAGTCTTTGGCAGGGTCGGGGAAGCTTTGCCGAACCCGGCTGTTCCGCTGCCGCGCGGGGGCGCTCCAGCGCCTTGGGGGCACCCGGCGGCAATGGTCCAGCCACGAAATTACCGCTTTACATGACGGGCCGTTGCCCCCATATCGCGCGCTCCGGCGGACCCCGTAGGTCTGTATCGCTGCGCCGCTAACGCCGGTCTGGGTTAACAACAATCAGGGGGTTACGTGAATTGCGCACGTACCAGCTTCCCCTGGACCTGGTCCGTGAGCGGTCCCCCGAGCGTCCCGTCGCCCTTGTGCGGCCGCGTTCGGTTTCCGTAGCGGCGCGCTGGTTCCAGGATAATCTGAAAGCCGACGTCTTCTATGCGGTGAAGGCGAACCCTTCGCGCTGGGTCATCGAGACCCTGGTGGAAGCGGGCGTCCGCGGTTTCGACGCCGCCTCGATCGCCGAGATCGAGCTGGTGCGTTCGGTCGACCCCGAGGCGCGCATCGCCTTCATGCACCCGGTGAAGAGCCGCGGCGCCATCACTCGCGCCTACTTCGATCACGGCGTCCGCACCTTCTCGCTCGACAGCCACGATGAGCTGGCCAAGATCCTCGACGCCACCGGCGGCGCGGCCGATCTGAACCTGGTCGTGCGCATGGGCGTGTCGGCGGACGGCGCGGCCTATTCGCTGTCGGGCAAGTTCGGCGTTTCGCCCGACCAGGCCCCCGCCCTGCTCCTGGCCACCCGCCAGGCGGTCAAGGACGGGCTGATGGGCGTGTCGTTCCACGTCGGATCGCAGTGCATGCGGCCGTCGGCCTACGAGGCCGCCATGGCCCAGGTCGGTCGCGCCATCGCCCGCGCCGGCGTGATCGTCGATATCGTCGACGTCGGCGGGGGCTTCCCCTCGGTCTATCCGGGCATGGTCCCGCCGGACCTGCAGGAATACGCCGACGCCATCCATCGCGGCTTCGCCGAGATGCCGGTCACCCACACCACCGAACTGTGGTGCGAACCCGGCCGCGCGCTGGTGGCCGAGTCCTCGTCGGTGCTGTGCCGGGTCGACCTGCGCAAGGGCGACGCCCTGTATCTGAACGACGGCTCGTACGGCTCGCTGTTCGACGCGACGCACTCGCGCTGGCCCTTCCCGACCAAGCTGGTCCGGGATGGCGAGCGTTCGGGCGACCTGAAGCCGTTCCGCTTCTACGGCCCGACCTGCGACTCGATCGACCACATGCCGGGCCCGTTCTGGCTGCCGTCGGACGTGCAGGAAGGCGACTTCATCGAGATCGGCATGCTCGGCGCCTACGGCGTGGCCATGACGACCGGCTTCAACGGCTACGGCGAGCACGAACTGGCCGCGGTCGAGGACGCCCCGATGGCCTCGCTCTACGGCCTGGCCCCGCGCTCGATCCCCACGGTCCGCACCTCGGCCGAGGAGCAGGCCCGCAAGGTCGTCCGCCTGTCGCGTCCCAAGGGCAAGGCCGGCCAGCGGAAGAAGAGCCGGCGCTAATCCGGCGCTGAGGCGTTAGAACCCAGCAACGGCCCGTCGCTCCGTCCGGGCCGCTGCCTTTCCTTTCGACGGGCGCTCACCTGTAAGGGAAACCAAACCGATGAACGCTCCCGTTCAATCCAACATGAAGGCCCAACTGCTGGCGAACGTCGTCGAGCACGTCGACATCACCTCGTTCGACGCCCGCCCGATCATCGACAGCATGCGCAAGATGTCGTTCTCGTCGCGCGACACCGCCCGCGCCGCCGACATCTTCAACATGGCGCTGGAGGACAAGGACTGCTCGCCGTGGCTGATCCTGGCCGGCTCCACCTCGGCCGGCGGCTGCATGCACGTGTATCGCGACATGGTGAAGTTCGGCATGATCGACGCCGTGGTCGCCACCGGCGCCTCGATCGTCGACATGGACTTCTTCGAGGCCCTCGGCTTCAAGCACTATCAGGCCGCCGGCCCGGTCGACGACAACGTCCTGCGCGACAACTACATCGACCGGATCTACGACACCTACATCGACGAGGAAGAGCTCCAGGCCTGCGACCACACCATCCTGGAGATCGCCAACCGGCTGGAGCCGCGCGGCTATTCCTCGCGCGAGTTCATCTGGGAGATGGGCAAGTGGCTGTCGGAAGGAAACGCGAAGAAGGAAGGCAGCCTGATCCAGACCGCCTATGAGCAGGGCGTGCCGATCTTCTGCCCGGCCTTCGTCGACTCCTCGGCCGGCTTCGGCCTGGTCAAGCACCAGAAGGAGCGGGCCGCCGCCGGCCAGCCCTACATGATGCTGGACGCGATCGCCGACTTCCGCGAACTGACCGACATCAAGATCGCGGCGGGCGTCACCGGCCTGTTCATGGTCGGCGGCGGCGTGCCCAAGAACTTCGCCCAGGACACCGTCGTCTGCGCCGAGATCCTCGGCGTCGAGGCCGAGATGCACCGTTACGCCGTGCAGATCACCGTGGCCGACGTGCGCGACGGGGCCTGCTCGTCCTCGACGCTCAAGGAAGCCGCCTCGTGGGGCAAGGTGCAGACCACCCACGAGCAGATGGTCTTCGCCGAAGCCACCACCGTGGTGCCGCTGATCGGGTCGGACGCCTATCACCGCGGGGCGTGGAAGAACCGCGAGCCGCGTCGCTGGCAGAAGCTGTTCGAAAAGCAGGGCTGAACCGAGGGGCCGGGAAATCATCTCCCGGCCCTTTCATCATGGGCGGAACCGGGGTCCCCGCCGACCGCTTTCTCCCTCGAAGGAGAACCGCAGCCATGACCCAGCACACGCCCCAGACCGGCGACGCCCGCGAGGCCGAGGATATGGGCGAGAAGCCCGATCTCGGACGCACACCGGACGCCCTCACCGAAGCCCTGTCCGGCAGCGACCAGGGGTCGGACACCCGCGCCGGCTCGCTGCGCGGCGGCTCGGCCTCGGGCTCCGAGGACGATCCCGACCAGGACGCGATCAACGAGACCCTCGCCACCGAGGGGATGTCGGCCACGGAATTCCAGGGACCGGCGGGGGATCCGGCCGAGGGCAAGACCACCGTCAACGACCGCCCCGCCAACGCACGCGGGGACGAGGCCGACGCGCCGACCGGCTGATCCGTCGGGCGTCCGGCGACGCGCCTTGCCGACGCCGCGCGCTTGCGCCACGGTGAAGCCAACAACGACAGTCTCTTCGAGGACGAGTACGGGATGAAGCGCTTGCTTGCGGCCGCCGGTCTTTCGGCGGCCCTGGTCACGAC
>JAFAEC010000157.1 GCA_023424215.1 Pseudomonadota bacterium | reverse complement strand
ACGGTGCTGGTCGACCTGACCGTCGCCATCGGCGTCGGCATGGCGCTGGCCGCCTTCATCTTCATGCACCGGATGTCGCTGCTGGCCACCCTGGAGGGCCGCGATCCGCTCATCGAGGGCGACCGGCCCGACAATGGCGAGGGCCGCTACGCGCCCAACCAGGGCCTGCCCGCCGATGTCGGGGTGCTCACCTTCCGCGGCCCGCTGTTCTTCGGCAGCGCCGGCCTGATCAAGGACGCGCTGGACCGCATTGGCGCGCGGCGACGCAGCTATGTGCTGCGACTGGAGGCGGTGCCCATCCTCGACCCCACCGGGGCTTTCGCCTTCGCCGATCTCGTGGCCCGCATACAGGACGAGGGCGCCGAGGTGTTCGTGGTCGGGGCCAACCACGCCGTCCTCAAGGGGTTGATGCAGGCCACCCCGCGCGAGCGCCTGAAGCAGGTCCGCTTCGTCAAGTCGTTCGCGACCGCCCGGCGCCGCGTCGAGGCCGCCCATGCCGCCGCCTGATGCGAAAACGGCCGGCCCCCAAGGGAGCCGGCCGTCGTCTCGTTCGTCAGGTCGCGGCGGTCAGCCGACGATCTGGTCGTCCGTGAAGAACTGCTCGATCTCGATCTTGGCGTTCTCCAGCGAGTCCGAGCCGTGCACCGAGTTCTCGCCGATCGACAGGGCGAACTGCTTGCGGATGGTGCCCTCGGCGGCCTGTTCCGGGTTGGTGGCGCCCATGACTTCGCGGTAGCGGGCCACGGCGTTGTCGCCTTCCAGCACCTGCACCACCACCGGCTCGGCGGTCATCTGCGAGACCAGCTCGCCGTAGAACGGACGCTCGGCGTGGACGGCGTAGAACTTCTTCGCCTGCTCTTCCGACAGCTTGACGCGGCGCTGGGCCACGATGCGCAGGCCGGCGTCCTCGATCACGGCGTTGATCTTGCCGGTCAGGTTGCGGCGGGTCGCGTCCGGCTTGATGATCGAGAAGGTGCGTTCGGTCATGGGAGTGACTTCTGTTTGGGAGATTGAAGGTCGCGGGCTTATAGACGCGCCCTCCCCGCATTCCAACAGCCTCACATTTTCGCCTCTATCGCTCGCCGCGCGGCGGCTCGCTGCTTGAGAGGCGCCCGAAGAATCGTTCCATGCTCCAGATCTCGAACCTGACTTTCAACGCCTGGGGCCGCCAGTTCCTCGACGACGCCTCGGTCAGCCTGCCGCCCGGCGCCAAGGTCGGCCTCGTCGGCCGCAACGGCATCGGCAAGTCGACCCTGTTCAAGATCATCCTCGGCGAGCTGGCCGCCAACGGCGACGAAGTCTCCCTGCCGAAGACCGCCCGCATCGGCTCGGTCGACCAGGAGCACCCGGCCACCCCGGTCAGCGTGCTCGACACCATCCTCGAGGCGGACGTCGAGCGCCATCAGCTGATGACCCGGCTGGAGACCGCCGAGCCCGAGGAGATGGGCGAGATCTGGGGCCGTCTGATCGAGATCGACGCCGACAGCGCCCCTTCGCGCGCCGCCGAGATCCTCGCCGGCCTCGGCTTCAGCCATGACGACATGCACCGGCCGATGTCGCACTTCTCCGGCGGCTGGCGCATGCGCGTGGCCCTGGCGGCGGCCCTGTTCGCCCAGCCCGACATGCTGCTGCTCGACGAGCCGACCAACTACCTCGACCTCGAGGGCGCACTCTGGCTCGAGGCGCGGCTGAAGAAGTATCCGGCGACCGCCCTGATCATCTCGCACGACCGCGAGATGCTGAACGAGGTCTGCACCCACATCCTCCACCTCGCCAACCGCAAGCTCGAACTCTACACCGGCAACTACGACGCCTTCGAGAAGATGCGCGCCGAGAAACTGCGCCTGCTCTCGGCCACCCGGGCCAAGCAGGAGGCCGAGCGGGCCCACCTGCAGGCCTTCGTGGACCGCTTCAAGGCCAAGGCCTCCAAGGCCGCCCAGGCCCAGTCGCGGGTCAAGAAGCTGCAGAAGATGCAGACCGTCGAGTTGCCGCCCGAGGAACGCGTCGCCCCCTTCACCCTGCCCTCGCCGCCGCGCCCCCTGCCGCCGCCGCTGATCCGGCTGGAGAAGGCCTCGGTTGGCTACGAGCCGGGCAAGCCCATCCTACGCCATCTCAACCTGCGCATGGACCTCGACGACCGCATCGGCCTGCTCGGCGTCAACGGCGCCGGCAAGTCGACCTTCGCCAAACTCATCGCCAAGGCCCTGACCATCGACAGCGGCGAGTTCCATCGCGACGGCAAGATGCGGGTCGGCTGGTTCCACCAGCACCAGATCGAGGCCATGGACCCGACCGACACCCCGCTGGAGATCATCCGCCGGGCCATGCCGGACGCCTCCGAGTCCAGCCGCCGCAGCCGCCTGGCCCAGTTCGGCCTGCCGTTCGAGAAGCAGGAGACCAAGGTCGCGGCCCTGTCCGGCGGCGAGCGCGCCCGCCTGCTGCTCAACCTCGTGGCCATGGACGCGCCGCACATCCTGATCCTCGACGAGCCGACCAACCACCTCGACATCGACAGCCGCCGGGCCCTGCTCGACGCGCTGAACGAGTACACCGGCGCCGTCATCCTGATCACTCACGACCGCTCGCTGATGGAACTGGTCGCCGACCGCCTTTGGCTCGCCGCCGACGGCACGGTGAAGCCCTTCGACGGCGACATGGACGACTATGCGAAATTCGTCCTCGACCGCGCGAAGCAGGCCGGCATGAAGCCGTCGCAGGTCAAGGCGGAACCCGAGTCGGCCCCCTCCAAGGCGGACGCATCGGCCCCTCAAGCAGCGAGCCCCAACGGCCCTCAAGCAGCGAGCGGCCGCGCCGCGAGCGATAGGGCCAACAAGAAAGGCCCCTCCCCCTCCACCCTGCGCCACGCCGCGAAGAAGGCCGAGGAGCGCATGGCCGCCCTCACCGCCGACCTCGCCCGCCTCGACGACGACCTCGCCAACGCCGCCGTCAACGACCCCAAGAAGCTGGAGGGCCTCACCCGCGCCCGCGCCAGGGCCCAGGCCGACCTCGACGCCGCCGAAGCCGCCTGGATGGAAGCCGAGGAAGCGCTGGCCGAAGCGACAGCCTGACCGCCGGGGGTGAAGCCCGCGCTCATCCCCGCCTTCTGTGCTGCTTCAGGCAGAGTTGGTTCATCACAACGAGCACAACGGATTCACAAAGGACACGACGGGAGCGCGGCTGGCCCGGGCCGCCTGCGGGCCAACGGCCCGCGATCGACCAATGCGGGCCTGCGGCCCGCGGAAGTGAGCCCCGCGCCCGGTCCCGTCGTGTTCGTCGTGCCTTCGTTGTGCTCATTGTGAAGAACCCGCTAGGCCGGCCGCACTCGCCGGCGCCCGCCGCTCATCCCCGCCCTTCTTCCCGCCTCTCGACCGCGCCATACTCCCGAATCCCATGCCCATCCGCCGCCTCCCCCCCGAGACCGTCAACCGCATCGCCGCCGGCGAGGTGGTCGAGCGGCCGGCCAGCGCGGTCAAGGAGCTGGTCGAGAACGCGCTGGACGCCGGCGCCCGCCGGGTCGAGGTCCAGGCCGACGGCGGCGGCCTGACCCGGCTGCTCATCGCCGACGACGGCTGCGGCATGGCCCCGGACCAGCTGGCCCTGGCGGTCGAGCGTCACGCCACCTCCAAGCTGGAGCCCGACGACGCCGGCGACGTCGACCTGCTGCGCATCCATACCCTCGGCTTCCGCGGCGAGGCCCTGCCCTCGATCGGCTCGGTGGCCCGCCTGACCATCACCAGCCGCCCGAAAGAGGGCGGCGACGGCCACCGCATCACCGTCGAGGGCGGCGACCAGCGCCCCGTCGCCCCCGCCGCCTTCCCCGGCCCCCACGGCGCCCGCGTCGAGGTCCGCGACCTGTTCTACGCCACCCCGGCCCGGCTGAAGTTCATGAAGTCCGAGCGGGCCGAGGCCATGGCCATCTCCGAGGAGATCAAGCGCCAGGCCATGGCCCACGAGGGCGTCGCCTTCAGCCTCGACCTCGACGGCCGCAACGTCCTGCGCCTGCCCGCCGAACACCCCGGCGACCAAGGCCGGCTGAAGCGCCTCGCCGCCCTGCTCGGCCGCGACTTCGAGGCCAACGCCCTGCTTATCGACCAGGCTCGCGACGGCGTGCGCCTGTCGGGCTACGCCGGCCTGCCGACCTATTCGCGCGGCAACGCCGCCCACCAGTATCTGTTCGTCAACGGCCGCCCGGTGAAGGACCGCCTGCTGCAGGGCGCGCTCAGGGGCGCCTACGCCGACTTCCTCGCCCGCGACCGGCATCCGGCCGCCGTCCTCTTCCTCGAGCTCGACCCGCTCTACGTCGACGTCAACGTCCACCCGGCCAAGGCCGAGGTGCGCTTCCGCGATCCCCAGCTGGTGCGCGGCCTGATCGTCGGCGCCCTCCGCCACGCCCTCCACGCCGCCGGCCACCGCGCCTCCACCACGGTGGCGGCCGATGCGCTGGCCGGCTTCCGCCCGCACACCGGCGCCCCCGCCTTCACCCCTTCCGCCCCTTCGGCCCAGGGCTGGTCCGGCTGGCAGGGCTGGTCGGCCCCCGCATCGGCTGCGCAGATCCTCCCCGGCCTCAACGACCGAAGCGCCCGCGTCGAACCCGCGGACGCCCCCTACCCCCTGAGCCCTAATCCCTACGCCCTGTCCGACGCCGCGCCAGCGGCGGCGGACATCGACCTCCCCCTCGGCGCCGCCCGGGCCCAGTTGCACGGGACCTACATCGTCGCCCAGACCCGCGACGGCCTCGTCGTGGTCGACCAGCACGCCGCCCACGAGCGCCTCGTCTACGAGCGGATGAAGGCCCAGATGGCCGAGGGCGCCGTGACCCGCCAGGCCCTGCTGGCCCCCGAGGTGGTCGAGCTCGACCCCGCCGAGGCCGAGCGCGTCGCCGCCCGCGCGGACGAACTGGCCGAGCTCGGCCTGATCGTCGAGCAGTTCGGCTCCGGCGCCGTCCTCGTCCGCGAGACCCCGGCCCTGCTCGGCGACACGAACGTCCAATGCCTGGTGCGCGACATCGCCGACGACCTCGCCGAACACGGCGCCGCCCTCTCGCTCAAGGAGCGCCTCGCCGAGGTCTGCGGCACCATGGCCTGCCACGGCAGCGTCCGCGCCGGCCGCGTCCTCTCCGCCCCCGAAATGAACGCCCTGCTGCGTCAGATGGAGGCCACCCCGCACTCGGGGCAATGCAACCACGGGCGCCCGACCTATGTGGAGCTGAAGCTGGCGGATCTGGAGCGGCTGTTCGGGCGGCGGTGAACGCTTCCGCCGCTGGCGCGCCTGCAGCCTCGCTGGCCGACACGGCCGCCGGCCGAACACATCCGGCGGCCCCTTGGCGCGCAACGCAAAGGGAACCGCAGGCACACTGCAACGCTTGAAGATGATGCTTACGACCAGGATGAACCCGCGCGTCTTCTGGGGTGCGAGCCTGATCATCGGGCTGCTGCTCGTCCTCGCGGTCGCCGCGCCGGGGCAGTCGGACCGCCTGTTCCAGACGGTGCAGGCATGGGTCATCGAGACCTTCGGCTGGTTTTACATCGCCGCTGTGGCAGGCTTTCTGGGGCTGGTCCTGGTGCTTGCGCTGGGGCCGACCGGGGCGCTGAAGCTGGGTCCGGACGATTCCGAGCCGGACTTTCCCCACCTGTCGTGGGTGGCGATGCTGTTCGCGGCGGGCATGGGCATCGGCCTGATGTATTTCGGCGTGGCCGAGCCGATCCAGCATTTCGTGAGTCCGCCGGAGGGCGAGCCGCGCACCTTCGCCGCCGCCCGCGAAGCCATGGGGATCACCTTCTTCCACTATGGAGCACACGCTTGGGCCATCTACGCCCTCGTGGGGCTGAGCCTGGCCTTCTTCGCCTATCGCAAGGGCCTGCCGCTGACGCTGCGCTCAGGGCTGTTTCCGCTTCTGGGCAAACGGATCAACGGACCGATCGGCGACGCGGTCGACATCTTCGCCATCTGGGGCACGGCCTTCGGCATCGCGACCTCGCTGGGTTTCGGCGTGTCGCAGATGAACAGCGGCCTGACCTATCTGCTGGGCATCCCGAACAACGCCTGGGTCCAGATCGGCCTGATCGCCGTCGTCATGGCGGCGGCGACCACCTCGGTGATGACAGGCGTCGGCAAGGGGGTGCGCCGGCTGTCGGAACTGAACCTCACCCTGGCTGTGCTCCTGATGATTTTCGTACTGGTGGTGGGCCCCACCGGCTTCCTGTTCAAGGCGCTGGTCCAGAACTTCGGCTTCTACCTCGACCACTTCTTTGAGCGGACCTTCACCCTCTACGCCTATGAACCGCGCGCCTGGATGGCGGACTGGACGCTGTTCTACTGGGCCTGGTGGATCGCGTGGTCGCCGTTCGTGGGCATGTTCATTGCCCGCATCTCGCGCGGGCGGACAGTGCGCGAATTCATCCTGAACGTGCTTCTGGTGCCGGCGGGCTTCACCTTCCTGTGGATGACGGTCTTCGGCAACACCGCCATCAGCCTGGACATGGGCCAGGCGGCGGGGGCGATCTCCGAGGCGGTCACCACGGACCTGTCGACCGCCCTGTTCTACTTCCTTGAACAGCTGCCGGGTGCGGCCATCACCTCCACCCTCGCCATCGTGCTGGTCGCGGTCTTCTTCGTCACCTCTGCGGATTCCGGCGCCCTGGTGATCGACACCATCGCGTCAGGCGGGGCGGACGACACGCCGCGCTGGCAGCGGATTTACTGGTGCCTGCTGCTCGGGCTGATCGCCGCGCTGCTGCTGCTGGCCGGAGGGCTTGGCGCGCTGCAGGCCGCCACCCTGGGCGCGGCCCTGCCGTTCGTCGTCATCATGATCCTGCTGTCCATAGGCTTGGTGCGGCAGATGAACGCTGATGTCGCCGGCCGGGTGATCGAGACCGAGGGACCGCCGCTGGCCGAACAGCTGAAGCGCATTCTCGCCCCTGCCAACCGCCGCGACATCGACCGCCAGATCGAGCGCAACGGCCTCCCCGCGCTCGAGATTGTCCGCGAGGGGTTGGCGGCGGAGGGACTGGCTGCCGAGGTGATGCGCGACGAGGGCGGTGTGGCCTTGACGGCCCCGGTCGCCGGCGGGCGCGACTTCCACTATCGCCTGACCGCGCGCGAACGGCCCCGGCCCGCCATGACGGCGTTGGAGGCCCCCGAGCGTCGCCGGGCGATGGAGTGGCGTCTATCGGCCCGCTCCGACGATGTGACGCGTCCCCGCGACGTCACCGGCTTTACCCGCGACCAGCTGGTGGCCGACGTGCTGGAGCATCTGACCCGCTGGCGGTCACTCTAGAGTTAGGCTCGGGGCTTGGGGCTTTGCGGCCGCAAGCGCGCGGGTCCGGTCGTCGCGCTCCGGCAGGCGCCCGGCTCCCTAAGCCCCAAGCCCTAAGCCCAAAGACCTAATCCCTCCCCTCCCCTACGTCCGCTTCTGACGCACCCCGCCCCTACACTCCCCTCCCATGACCGGGACCTACCGCATCCGCTGCGCCGACACCTGGGCCCAGGCGCGCGACGACTACATCGCCGGGATGGACGCCGGGAGCGTCTGCCGCCGCTACGACCTCGGCCTGTCGGCCTTCCGCCGGCGGGCGCGCAAGTACGGCTGGCGGCGCCTCGACCAGCCGGACCCGGCCCCCGGCGTCAATGACCTCGGCATCTACGAGGACATCGAGCCGAACGAGCAGATTCACACTGCCTACCTGCGCTTCATCGAGGCGCTGGAGAGCGGCCGGGTGCTCCAGGCGATGCGCTGGCGCCGCCTGTGGTCCGAGCTGTGCGACGAACGGAACCGGCTGGAGGCCGACATCTTCGCCGACCTGTCGCCCGCCGAGGTCGCCGCCGTGTGGGCCGAGGACGCCGCCGCGGCCGAGGCCGAGGACGAGGCCCTGCTGTTGGGACCGCCGGTGCGGCCGGCCCTGACCGGCCCGGCGGAGAAAGTGCACGATGTGCACCCGAATTCTCGCGGCGTGCACTTTTCGCCCGCCCCGGCCCTGTCAGACCCGGCCCCGTCAGCCCTGGCCGGTGACCCGCCGCCAGATGCGCTTGCGGGCCTCGAACACCGACACGCCGAGGGCCGCGGCGGCCAGCCAGAAGGCGCCCTCGGTGGCCACGGCGGCGGCCACGGCGGCGATCAGGCGGGCCTGCCGCCCGGCGTCGAGGGCCAGCGTCAGCCCCAGGCCGATCCAGCCGCAGGCGGCGATCGCCGCGATCACGGCGGCCAGGGTCCACAGCAGCCTGCGGCCCTTGCGGACCGCGCCCGAGGTCGCGGGGGCGGGGGTGGTTTCAACGGTCATGGGCGGAAACTCCTCTGAAAATCTCGCATCCGCCGTGAAAGTCCGCGCCGTGGGGTGAGTCTTTCATCCCGTCGGCGCAGGATCGCGGCGGGCAGGACGGGGACCGGCTTGAACAGGGACGAGGCCTTCGAGGCGCTGGCGGCGGAGCACGGGCCGATGCTGCGCCGCATCGCCGGCAGCTACGAGGCCGATCCGGAGCGCCGGCGCGAGCTGGAGCAGGAGATCCTGCTGGCCGTGTGGAGGGCCCTGCCCCGCTTCCGCGGCGAGGCCCCGGTGAAGGCCTTCCTCGCCCGCGTGGCCCACAACCGCGCCGTCACCCATGTCGTCCGAGAGGCCGCCGCGCCGCGCCGCAGCCCGCTGGACGAGACCCTGGCCTCGGCCGATCCCTCGCCCCACGACCGGGTCGAGGCCGACGACCTGCGCGAGCGCCTCGCCGCCGCCGTGCGCGCCCTGCCCCTGTCGCTGCGCCAGCCGGCCAGCCTGACGCTGGAAGGCTTCACCCCCGCCGAGATCGCCGCGATGCTGGGCCTGAACGCCAACGCCGTGTCCATCCGCCTGACCCGCGCCCGCGCCCAGCTGCGCGCCCTGCTCAACCCGGAGGCCCCGCGATGACGCGACCGCCCAGCGCCGGCGACGACTGGCGCGACCTCGCCGAGATGTGGACTGCTCCCGCGCCCGGTCAGAGCGGCCCCGATCCTGCCCTGCTGCGGGCGATCCGCCGCCGCGCCCGGCTGGGCCGCCTCAACTTCCTCGCCGAGGCCTGGGGCTCGGTGCTGGCCGGGGTGGTCGGCGCCGTCGTCGGCTGGCGGCAGGGCTCGCCGGCGCTGGCCATCGCCGTCGTCGCCTTCGCCGGCTTCGGCCTGGCCATGGCTCTCTGGGCCCGGCGGGGTCTGGGCC
>JAFAEC010000114.1 GCA_023424215.1 Pseudomonadota bacterium | reverse complement strand
CCGGAACCATACGAGAGAACGTTCCGCTTTCATCGGTGAGAACACTTTCCGTTTCCTGCTTTTTGGTATCATCTTCCCGGTACGTGCGTTCCAAAATGAGAGACACTTCCTTTTGCGGAACCTCGACTTCCTTTTCTGTCATTTCTCCTTCTCTTTGCACGGGAAGCGTGACCGTCTCCTTCTTCCAGCCGTCAAAGAGTTCTCCGTACTTATCGACAACCAAAGCGCCGGATTGTGGCTGATTTTTCACTTCTTTTTCCACGGTGAAATACACATTGCCGTCTTCGTCGGTTTCCCGGGAAAGTCCCTGCGCGGTTTCTCCCAGGATTACCGTCATCGGCTGCTCCAAAAGCACATACCCGGTCGGAGCCTGCACTTCCTCAATGGTATACGTTCCCGCCTGTAATCGCAGCGGTGTTACCGTCTTTCCTCCTTCTTCGGTATCGACATAGAACGTGCCTTTCGGAATTTCCCCTATGTTTGTTGCGGAGGTTTGAAACGTATCATATACCTTGCTTCCCACACGCATCGTCACACGGTTTCCGGATGCATCTTTTAGGATAAACTTTGCGGAGCTGAGGGAAACATTCTCTCCTGTCTCACGATCCTTTTTGACGATGCTCAAATAATAGAGATTGGGAACATTCTCAATCGTAAACTCTTTATGATCGCCATCTTCCCTGACTTCAAAAAGGAACGGCTTTTCTAAAAGCTGCGTTTCCTGTTTGCCTTTGGTTTGCTGTACCCAATATTTCCCATACGCAAGTTTTCCGGAGGCGGCATTGCCGTCCGCATCCGTCCTCAGAACGGAGTACTCATTTTCTCCGAAAGCGTCCGTATGCTTTACCGCTTCTTCTACCGAGCCGTATTCCGCAACGTATTTTTCCGCAACGGCAACAAACTCCGCGCCCTCCTCCGGAATCATAATGTTCGAATTGTCTCCGTCCGGAATGCGCTTCCGCAGAGTAAAATTCCCAAGAATGACCTGTTCAACAACTTCCGGCTCGTTATAGGTATTCACACCTTCTACCGTGCCTTCCGGTGTAATTCTGCGGACAAAGACCGACGAATCCAAAAGGTAGCCTGCCGGCGCTTTCGTCTCCTGAATGGTGAGAGTGCCGAGAGGAAGCACGGGATTGCCTAATGAATTCAAATAGAACGGATCCCCCGATACCTTATATACCTCACTCAAAAGGGTTTCCCCTTCATCATTGGTTTTCATCACCCAGGTTCTGACAGCCTCTTTCCCCTGCTCCGCCGGATTGACTCCCTCCGCATACTCGCCTGGGAAAAAGCGAAACGTAAACTCCGCACCCGAAAGCGTCGCTCCGCCTTGTCCTGTCGGCTTTCCCGTGGTTTTGTCTTTTTTACGCAATAAAACCGCTACCGGATCTGACTGCGGAATTTCCTTCACCGCTAAGAATGCGGTCTCTCCTCCGGTCACCTTCACCGTATAGACGTGGGAATCTACAGCATAGCCTTTCGAAGCCTTGCGCTCCTTGACATAATACGTGCCCTCAATTAAATTCTCTAAAAGGTTCGATTGTCCTTTTTCATCGGTCACTAAGGTTCCGACTTTTGCCGACTCTGCAAGACTTTCCTCCGAATACACATCATATTCCGCACCCGAAAGCGAATAGGCAGCATTGCCCTCCGTATATTCCGGTTTTGCAGAGGTTTTCGCAAGCGAGAGTGCCCCTACTTTCGGAAGCATGCGCATTCGCCCGCTGAAGCTGTGAATCACCTGAGAAGAAGCACTCGTCAAACTGCTGCCGTTATAATAGATATTGACCTGCGCATCCTCGACCACCAGCTCGTTTTTTTCCATCTTTTCGAGAAGATATTGAAAAAAGGAAAGCAGAGATTCTTCAAAAGCCCTCGGCACAAACGCATTTGCATTGTGCGATACACCGAGACTTCTGGCATAATAAAGATCCGGCGAATAATACCAGGAAACCCAAACGGTGTTTCTCGGACTGCGAAGCGCCGGAACCGAAATGCTCTTTCCGGTTTCCGCCTGATATTCCGCGGTCAGCTGGTTCAAAACCTCCGGAGACACGCTCTGCGCCAGAATACCCATCAAATACACGTAAAGAGAAGCACGTGCCAAATTGAACTGTACATAGTCCATGCCCTCGGTCTGTGCAATCTCATCTTGTAAAACCTGCGGGAAACGAACATCTCGGTACGCATTCATAAATTCCGAAAGCGTTTCCGCATTCAACTCCTGTACGGCGATCCGGTAGCGATGGGTATAGGTCGAACTGGAGCGCAAAAAGGGATTGGCGCAAAGGGCAAAATTCCCCTCAATGCTCATCGGCGAGGAGCGAAAAGAAGCATTCGTCCCTCCTCCATATCCCGGATACCAGCTGGAAGCTGCTGCTCCCTGATAAATTTGTCCCAACTTCTCCTTGAGGCTTTGCGTAAGCGTTAGCCGCATGATATCCGAATAGCCCGACGTCTTTTTCTGCGTCCAGCTGCCTGTCATCTCTCCTGTTTGCACGGAATTGTCCGCCTGAACAAACCTTGTCGGAAAGAGTCCCAGCACAAGAAGAAGCGCTAAGAAAACAGACAAAATCCTCGAAAAGCTTTTTTTTCTTTCTTTTTCCAAAAACATATTCCTTCCTTTCGTTTT
>JAFAEC010000039.1 GCA_023424215.1 Pseudomonadota bacterium | reverse complement strand
GGATCAGGTTCTCATGCGAATTCAGCGTACGGGCGCTGACACATTCAAGGAAGAATGGCACGGATTGGTCGCCTTCGTGCCCCTGATTGGATCGGATGGATCGCTGTAACAACGGCTTCATCCGAGGTTGTTCAATGTGGCAAGCGCAGCCGCAAGGCAGGCTTCGAACCCGCGTAGGTCGCTCAACTCCTCACCCCGCACGGCCTCCACGCAAACCGGAACGACTCCGGTCTCGCGTAGCGCGATGTCGATCATCAGGTTCTCGGCTAACCCGAAGTCTTCGACCATGAACTCTTCGCGGTCTCCATCACGCCAATCCGGCAACAGCCGGAACGCATCGGCACGCTCCCGATAACTGCCGGTGATGCTGGTATAGCCGAACACCGGCCTTCCCAGCGCGCGCATGAAGCCGACCTCGAACGCCGTTCCCGAGTCCATCGACACGCCACGGAACGGCGTGAGGTTGGCGATCAGCGCATCGCAACTGCGCATGAGGTCCTCGTTGCTGAGTGAGATCAGCCGCGCCTGCTCCAAAGGCGTGAGACCGGTCAGGTCCAGGCTGGCATCGAGCGGAAAAGCCCCGACGCATCCAGCCGCCGCGCACAAGGCAGCCTTGGCTGCCCCAATCTCCTTCGCATTCGGCATGAAGACTTCTGGTCCGGCGAGATAGATCCGTGGCCGGCCGGTTGCTGCGGACATTCTGGTCCCCCTCTTAAGACAGCGCGATCTTACGCGTCGCTTCAGATCCCGACAGGGTTTTCCCTCATCTGCACTGCGCGAATAGTTAGGTATTGACCTCACTATTGTGATGACATAAAGTTAGCCTCATGACTAACTATCAAGCTCACCTAAACGAGACCTTCCGCGCCCTCTCCGATCCGACGCGGCGCGCTGTTGTCGAACAGCTCGGGCGTGGCGCCGCTTCAGTCAGCGATCTGGCCAAACCGTTCGACATGGCCCTGCCAACCTTCCTTCAGCATCTCAAAGTGCTGGAAGATTGCGGCGTCATCGATACGCGGAAGGTGGGTCGCGTGCGTACCTGCCAGCTTAAACCGGAGCCGATGGCTGCTGTGGAACGTTGGCTTGGCGAGCAGCGGGCCATGTGGACCCAGCGCCTCGACCAGCTCGACGACTACCTCCTGACGCTCAAGGGAAAGGATACCGATACGTGACACACAACTCCCTCGATACCTTCGATCCCTCCCTCGACCTCGTTCTCGAACGTGTCGTCGATGTGCCTCCGCATCTGGTCTGGAAAGCCTGGACCGAGCCGGAGCATCTCGTGAAATGGTTCACGCCCAAGCCGTGGACGACCGTGGACTGCGAGATTGATCTGCGCCCCGGCGGCCTGTTCCGCACCGTCATGCGATCGCCCGAGGGTCAGAATCACGAGAATATCGGCTGCTACCTCGACCTCGTCGTGAACTCGCGCCTCGTGTGGACCGATATGCTCGGGCCCGGCTATCGCCCGCGATCAGGTGGGCTCAACGAAAGCACGAACTGCGGTTTCTTCACCGCCTTCCTTCTGTTCGAGCCAGCCGGCCAGGGCACGCGATATACGGCGCGCCTGCTGCATCGGAATGCCGCCGATCGTCAGCGGCACGAGGACATGGGATTCCATGAGGGCTGGGGCACCGCGCTCGATCAGCTCGTCGCTGCCGTCAAAGCGATGTGAGTCCGGGACCGTATAGGCTCACGTCTTATCGTCGGTATCGAAGTGGAAGACGTGCAGCGCGTGATGAATGATCGGCGCCAACACGACGCCGGTCGCCAACACGATGACGAGGCCGGAGAATATGGCGTAGGAGCCGGCGAAGATCTTCCCGGCATTCGTATGCAATTGGTCGACAGGCCCCATGCCGGACAGGATCATCGCGGCATTCACGAATGCGTCGACGGCGCTCATGCCTTCCGTCCACGCGTAACCCGCCATGCCGACGATCAATCCAAACAGCATGATGGCGAACCAGAGCACGACCGACTTGGCCATGCGCACGAGGAAGATGCGGCGCTTATCGGGACTTTCGAACGAAAAGAGAGAGCGCCTGCGGCGCTTTCTAGCTGTCGGAGCACCGTGAGATGAGGCGTCTTTTTCTCCCGACTTCTGCGCCATGACCGCGACCTCGATCGGGTAATCCGGATTTCCAAGAAAAAAGGCCAGCTGAGAAGCTGGCCTTTTTCAATTCGATTGTCCGCTCAGTTATCCAGGAAGCTGCGGAGCTTCCGGGAGCGGCTCGGATGTTTCAATTTCCGCAGTGCCTTGGCTTCGATCTGGCGGATGCGTTCGCGCGTCACCGAGAACTGCTGGCCGACTTCTTCGAGCGTATGGTCGGTGTTCATGCCGATGCCGAAACGCATGCGAAGCACACGCTCCTCGCGCGGCGTGAGTGAAGCCAGGACGCGGGTCGTCGTCTCGCGCAGGTTCGACTGGATCGCCGCATCGATCGGCAGCAGCGCGTTCTTGTCTTCGATGAAGTCGCCGAGATGTGAGTCCTCTTCGTCGCCAATCGGCGTTTCGAGAGAGATCGGCTCCTTCGCGATCTTCAGAACCTTGCGCACCTTCTCCAGCGGCATGGCCAGCTTCTCGGCCAGCTCTTCCGGCGTCGGCTCGCGGCCGATCTCGTGCAGCATCTGGCGCGAGGTGCGCACGATCTTGTTGATCGTCTCGATCATGTGCACCGGAATGCGGATCGTGCGGGCCTGGTCGGCGATCGAGCGGGTGATCGCCTGCCGGATCCACCAGGTCGCATAGGTCGAGAACTTGTAGCCGCGCCGATACTCGAACTTATCGACGGCCTTCATCAGGCCGATATTGCCCTCCTGGATCAGGTCCAGGAACTGCAGGCCGCGGTTCGTGTATTTCTTGGCGATGCTGATGACCAGGCGCAGGTTGGCCTCGACCATTTCCTTCTTGGCCTGGCGCGCCTCGCGCTCGCCCTTCTGCACCGTCTGGACGATGCGGCGGTAGTCGTCGATCGGCAGGCCGGCCTCGGTGGCCACGGCGGCGATGTCGCCGCGGATCTGGGCGATCTGGCTCGACTCGTTCTCGCTGAACTTGGTCCAGCGCACGCCCATGTCCTTGACGTTGTCGGCCCAGTTCGGGTCCAGCTCGCGGCCGAAATAGGCCTTGAGGAATTCGGGACGCGAAATGCCATAGCTGTCCGCCAGGCGCAGCAGGCGGCCCTCAAGGCCCATCAGCCGCTTGTTGATCGCATAGAGCTGCTCGACCAGCGCCTCGATGCGATTGTTGTTCAGCTTCATCGTCTTCAACCGACCGGAGATGTCCGCGGTCAGCTGGTCGTACGTCTTCTGGTCCTTGGCGTTCAGGGTTTCGCCCTTCAGACGCGCCTCGACCAGCCTGTCCTGCAGCTTGCGGAAGGCGCCGAAGTCCGCGGCGATCGCGTCCAGAACTTCCATGACGCCGTCGCGCAGCTCGGCCTCGAGCGCCGAGATCGACATGCCGCCGCCATCGTCGAAGTCGTCGTCGTCCTCGTCGCCCTCGGCCTTCTCCTCGCCGCCCTCTTCCTTGGCCGGCGCCTCTCCGGCGGGCGGCTGGTTGTGCGGCAGGGACGACGGGTTCAGCACGCCGTAGGTGGCGTCAAGGTCGATGACCTCGCGCAGCAGGATCCGGTTGTTGGCCAGCTCGTCGCGCCAGACCATGATCGCCTCGAAGGTCAGGGCGCTCTCGCACAGACCCGAGATCATGGCGTCGCGGCCGGCCTCGATGCGCTTGGCGATGGCGATCTCGCCCTCGCGGCTGAGCAGCTCGACCGAACCCATCTCGCGCAGATACATCCGCACCGGATCGTCGGTGCGGTCATAGGCAGCCTTGGCCGGCGTTTCCGCCACGGCGGTTTCGGCTGCGGCGGCGACCTCGGTGCTCTCGCCCTCCTTCTCGGCCGCCTCTTCCTCATCCTGGACGACGTTGACGCCCATTTCGGACAGCATGGCGAGGGTGTCCTCGATGGCGTCGCCCGACACCTCCTCGGACGGCATCACCTTGTTCAGCTCGTCCATGGTGACGTAGCCGCGCGCCTTGGCCTGCTTGATGAATTTCTTCACCGCGGCGTCGGTGAGGTCGAGCAGCGGGCCGTCGGACTGGACTTCGGCTTCCTGCGTCTCGGTCTGGGCGCTCATTCAGTCATTTCTCCGGGTGGAGGGCTGGTCGGGCCCGCCGCCAAATACAACACGTGGCGAGGTCGTTGGTTTTACGAGCTCGCGCTGTCTTCCCATATCTCTCCGGTTTTGATCGCACGGCGAAGCGCGTCCCGCTCGGCCTTCAGCCTGCGGAACGCCTCGTCCTGCCCCGGCACGCTGCGCGCCGACGACAGGGCGTCTTCCAGGGCGGCGACACGCGTGAGCGCGTCGAACGCCTGCGACCAACGGATCCGCGCCTCGGCGAGGGGCTTGTCTGCAGCCAGGAAAGGCGCGCCGGACTTCGCCGCCGCCTTCTCGACCTCGCGCATCAAGACGTCATGACCCGATTGCGCCAGATGGCGACGGAGCGCAGCAGAGTCAAGGTCCTGACCCGAGAAGCGCAGGCGCACCAGCTCCCGGGCGAGGCCGTCCAGCGCCCGGTCGCCAAAGCCGTGGGCCGCGATCGCCTCCAGATGGTCGTCCATCCGCTCCGGATCGTCGACCGCCCCGTGAGCCAGCGCCGCGGCGACCGGCTCGATGGCGCGGCTCAGCGACTGCATGGCCTGCGCCCCCTCCGCGGTCTGCCCCAGCACCGGCGGCGGACCGAAGCGGCGACCGGCTCCGGGCCCCGGGCGTCCGCCTACCGCCGAGGCCTGCCGCGCCGGGAACAGGGCGTCGAAACGCTCGAACAGCTCCCGCCGGTATTGCTCCGCCAGATCCCGGTCCTGGATCGCCGCCGCCGCCTGCCGCAGGCGGCCCTTGAACCCGGCCCGCCGCTCGGGCGTGTCCAGCGGTTCGGCCTCGGCCTCCTTCTGGAACAGCACCTCCGCGAAGGGGCGCGTCGCCGCCAGCGCCTGGCGCAAGGCCGGCGCGCCCTGCTCGCGCAGGACGTCGTCCGGGTCCTTGCCCCCGTCCAGCAGGGCGAACCGGAACGACCGCCCCGGCTTCAGTTGCGGCAGGGCCCGGTCGATGGCGCGGTAGGCCGCCCGCCGCCCGGCCGCGTCGCCGTCGAAGCAAAGCACCGGCTCGTGCGACACCCGCCACAGCCGCTCCATCTGATCCTCGGTCAGGGCGGTGCCCATCGGAGCCACGGCCGGGACGCCGGCCCGCTGGCAGGCGATCACGTCCATGTAGCCCTCGACCACCACGATCGCCTGGTCGGAGCGGCTCTCGGCCCCGAGGATGCGGCGCGCCTCCGGCAGGCCGTACAGGGTGGCGCCCTTGTGGAAGAGCGGGCTCTCCGGCCCGTTCAGATACTTGGCCCGGTCGTCAGGATTCATCGCCCGGCCGCCGAAGCTGACGATCCGCCCGCGCGCGTCGAGGATCGGGAACATCAGCCGGTCGCGGAAACGATCATACGGCGAGCCGCCGCCCTCCGGCGCGATCAGCAGCCCCGCCTCGACCAGCTCCCCCGGCTTCGCCCCGCGCTGGATCAGCGCGCTCTTCAGCCCCTCCCGGTCGTTCGGCGCATAACCGAGGCCGAACCGCTCCCACTGGTCCTCGGGCAGGCCGCGGCGTTCGAGATACTCCCGCGCCGCCTTGCCGGCGGAGCGTCGCAGATTGGCGGCGAACCACTTCTGGGCCAGGTCCATCCAGTCCGACAGTCCCTGCCGCTTCTGCTCGCGCTCGGCCGCCTGCGGGTCCTCGGCCGGAAGGGCCATGCCCGCCTCGCCCGCCAGCCGCTGCACCGCCTCCACGAAGTTCAGCCGCTCCGTCTCCTGCAGGAAGCTGATGACGTCCCCGTGCTTGCCGGAGCTGAAGTCGTGAAAGAAGCCCTTGTCGTCGTTGACGAAGAAGCTCGGCGACTTCTCCTTGGTGAAGGGCGACAGGCCAACGTACTCCCGTCCCTGACGCTTGAGCTTCACCGTCCGCCCGATGATGTCGGACGGGCGAAGGCGGGCCTTCAGTTCCTCGAGGAAGCGTTCGTCAAAGCGCACCACCGCCTTATAGCGCGGGACTCGGCGAATGGCGGCGATTTACCTTTCATTAACCAAGAAGGCGAGACCCGCTCTATAACCATCTGATTCAGGACATTTTTTCATGGAACTATCCACAAGGTCTGTGGATTAACCATACGTCCGGGCCAGAACGGCGCGGGGTCCGGCGGCGATGCGGCGAAGGACGCGGGGCCGCCCGGGAGTGAGTGTCACATGTTCATCGCCGTCGCCCGCCCGGCGGTGGAGCCTGAAGGTCCCGACGCCGTCGCCGTACCGGGCTCCCCGTCCATCGCTGATCTTCCGCCGCGCGCCCTGCATGCGCGGCTGCTTCAGAACGCCGCCCTCAGACGTCTTCGCGGCGTCGAGCGCCGGCTCAGCAACCGCCTCGACGACGCGGCCTACTGGCTCCATGCCGCCCCTGTCGCGATCCGCAAGGCCTCGGCGCTACGCGAGCAGAAGAGCTTCGCTCCCCTGCCCTGACCGGCCTCAGCCCTTCATCGAGTCGGCGAAGCGCTGGAACAGGTACAGGCTGTCCGTCGGTCCCGGCGAAGCCTCAGGGTGGTGCTGGACGCTGAACACCGGCCGGTCCTTGAGAGCGATGCCGCAGTTGGTCCCGTCGAACAGGCTGACGTGGGTTTCCACCACCGCGTCCGGAAGGCTGTCCCGATCCACGGTGAAGCCGTGGTTCATGGATACGATCTCGACCTTGCCCGTGGTCAGGTCCTTGACCGGATGGTTCGCGCCGTGGTGGCCCTGGTCCATCTTGACCGTCTTCGCGCCCAGGGCCAGGGCCAGCATCTGGTGGCCCAGGCAGATGCCGAACAGGGGCTTGCCGCTGTCGACCAGCTTGCGGATTTCGGGCACCGCGTATTCGCCGGTCGCCGCCGGATCGCCGGGCCCGTTGGACAGCACCACGCCGTCGGGGTTGCGGGCGAGGATCTCCTCGGCCGTCGTGGTCGCGGGGACCACGGTGATCTTCGCGCCGGTCGAGGCCAGGGCGCGCAGGATGTTGCGCTTCACGCCATAGTCGACGACCACCACCGAACGGTCCTTCGCGTCGACGCGGGGATATCCTTCCGGCCAGTCCCACAGCCCCTCGTTCCAGTCGAACGACTGGAGGGTGGTGGCGTCCCTGGCCAGATCGAGGCCGACCAGCCCGCTCCACGCCCCGGCCTGCGCGACCAGCGCGTCGAGATCGAAACGGCCCTCCGGATCATGGGCGATCACGGCGTGCGGCGCGCCGGAGTCGCGGATCCGGGCCGTGAGGGCGCGGGTGTCGACCCCGGCCAGACCGACGACGCCGCGTCGCTTCATCCATTCGTCGAAGTCGCTGTCGCTGCGCCAGTTGGCCGGATCGGTCGGCGCATCGCGGAAGATCGCGCCCCGCGCGGAGGTCTCGGCGCCGCCGCCGATCTGTTCGACGTCCTCGACGTTCACGCCGGTGTTGCCGACGTGCGGAAAGGTGAAGGCCAGAATCTGGCTCATGTAGGACGGGTCGGTCAGGATCTCCTGATAGCCGGTCATGGCGGTGTTGAAGACCACCTCGCCCAGCGCCGAGCCGACGGCGCCGCAGCCCAGCCCCTGCAGGACGGTTCCGTCCGCCAGCGCCAGAACGCCCGTCACCCCTGGAAGCAGCTTCTCGGTCATGGGCGCTCCATACAGCCGAATCCCGGCAAGCAAACGGCGGCGTCGTTAGGCGTCGACCGCCTCCGGGTCAACCGCGCCTCGCGGAGGAACGGCGCACCACGCCGAACCAGGCCACGACCATCAGCGTGAAGAACCCGACCGACGGCAGCACGTATCCGGGCGCCGCGAAGGCGATCGCCGCCGATGCGAACAGCAGGCCCGCGACGGCGATGATCCGGGTGCGCGGCCGCTGCGCCAGCCGGAACAGCGACACCGAGCAGACGGCGTAGACGACCAGCGTCAGCACCGACGTCACCCCGACCAGCAGGCCGAACTGCCCGCCCAGCGTCGGCTGGCCGGACAGAACCGTGACCACGCTCATGATGGCCGCGCCCAGCAGCGGATTGGCGACGGGCGTCCGGTCGCCCGCGCCGAAGCCGGAGGGCAGGTAGCCCTGGCGGGCCGCCGCGCGGGCCGTCTCGCCGCCCATCATCACCCAGCCGCCGACGGTGCCGATCGTCTTGACGATGGCGCACACCGCCACCAGTCCGGCGATGGAGCCGCCGAACACCCGCTGCGCCAGGTCGGCGTAGGGGCTGGAGGAGGCCTGGATCTCGGCGAGCGGAATGACGCCGAACACCGACACCGTGGCCGCCACATACACCACCGTCGCCAGGCCGACGCCGGCCACCGACGCCCGGCCGACGTCCGCCGCGGGGTTGCGCACCCGTCGCGACAGCGCCGCGGCACTTTCGACGCCCAGATAGGCCCAGAAGATGATGGCCAGCGAAGCCGGCACGCTCTCGACCAGCGGCGCCCCGGAGGGACTCCACGAGGCCGCGAACAGCGCGCGGTCGAAGGCCCGGGCGCCCGCCACCACAGCGATGGCGATCGGGACCAGGCCGATGACGAGAGCGGCGGCCGCGAGCCAGGAGGCGGTCCGGGTCCCGAAGATGTAGGCGATCGTCGCCGTCCAGATGATCGCCAGGTTGCAGAAGGTGGCCGCGACCGGATCCTTCAGCACGGGCCAGAAGAAGCCGATATAGCCTGTCGCCGCCACGGCCACGGCCACGTTCCCGACCAGACAGGCCGCCCAGAAGGCCAGCGACACGTTGAAGCCGGCGAACCGGCCGAGACCGCGCTCGGCGAAGCCCGCGAGACCGTCGGCGTCGGGCTGCAGGCGTCCCAGCGCCCCGAAGACGAGGGCGAGGGTGGCGGCTCCGGCCGCCGCGACGAGCCAGCCGATCAGGGACGAGCCGCCGGTCGGCGCGAGACTGACCGGGAGCAGGTACAGCCCCGACCCGATCATGTTGCCGGCCACCACCAGCGCGGCCAGTCCCCAGCCCAGTTTGTGCCGGTCGGTCAGCGGCTCCTCGGGCAGGGGGACGGGGCGGGCGACGTCGCTCATGCATGAACCTCGGCGATGCGGGACTGGAACCAGGCCACGCCAGCTTCGTGCCGCGGGCTCAGCACGCCCCGATCATACGCGCCGGCGGAGAGATTCGCCTGCACCGCCTCGCAGATCCGCGCATCCTCCGCGGTCAGGCGATCGGACGCGACCAGGGCGTCGCCCAGCGCGGACTCTCCGCCATCGGCGAGGAACAGGTAGTCGAGGCGGGTGCGGCCCGGTCCGACCGGCGTCATCCGCTCGACCATCGCCCCGTCGCGATACACATTGACGCCGAGGTTGGGCCACAGCCAGCCCCAGACGCCGGCCTGGGGCCCGTCGTTCACCCCCGCCGCCTCCTGCACGACCAGGTTCCCATGAACGGCCACCCGGTACTCGGCGCCGCCCAGCTCCCCGGCCAGCACGGGGTGCACTGCGCCGATGTGGTAACCTTCCAGATAGTTCTCAACATAGACCTTCCAGTCGCAGGCGAGATCGTGGGTCCGGCGCAGCGCCGGCCGCGGCAGGTTCAGCCCCCGCTCCCTCAGCAGGCCCTCCAGCGGCGCGACATGATCCTCCAGCGGGCCGGCCTCGCCGTCGGGATTCACGAACACCAGCCCGCGCCAGGAGGCGCATTTCACTTCGAACAGGCCCAGCTCCCGCGGATCGAACCCTTCGGCGGCCCCGAACCCGGTCGCCGCCCTCAGCCGCCCGTCCAGGGCGTAGCGCCAGCCGTGGTAGGCGCAGACCAGCTCGCCCTCGCAACGGCCGCGCTCCCCCTGCACCAGCGGCCCGGCGCGGTGGCGACAGACATTGTGGAACACGCGCAGCGCCCGGTCGCGGCCGCGCACCATCACCAGCCGCATGCCTGCGATGTCGCTCGCCAGCCAGTCCCCCTCGGCCGGGGCTTCCGCCTCGTGCCCGAGGAACAGCCAGGCCCGTCCGTAGACGCCGGCCCTCTCCCGCTCCGAGGCGTCGGGATAGCCGTAGAGGCGGGCGGGCAAGGTCGTCTGCATGCGGGTCAGGAGGCCCGCCGCGCCCGCCGCCGTCAACCGGGATCAGACGCTCACCGGGTCCATGCCCGCGAACACGGCGTGGGTGGCGCCCGCGGCGTGCGCCGCCAGCCCCCGGTCAGGCCGGAGATTCAGCAGCAGGACCTGCCCGCAGGCGTTGCGCGCCGCTCTGATCAGCGCGGCCGCCCCGCGCCAGTCGCGTGCGTGCTCGTGCTCCACGCCCGCGAAATCGATCGCCAGACAGCGCGCGCCCACGCCGTGAAGGCGCTGGGCCGCCGCCGCGTCGGGGGCGATGTGCAGCACCACCCCCTGGGCGGCGGTTTCGAAATGGCTGATGGCGTCGGCGATGGCCTCCGGCGGCGCCTGCTCGATCCCGCCCAGCACCTCGACCAGAAGGGCGCCGGGCGCCCGCGCGTGCTGCAGTTCGGTGCAGAGCAGGGCGAAGCGGCCCCGGCTCGAGGCCACCGTTCGCCAGTAGGCAGGCAGGACGCCGCTGTCCTGCGGCGTCAGGCGCAGCAACCCCAGTCCCTCCCGCAGGGTCATCAGGTCGATCCGGTGCAGGTCGACGGGCTCGATGGTCCGCCGGCCGAGGCCGAGCAGGGCGCGCTCGCCGCCCAAGTGCCGCACGGTTCGCCGGATGCGACGCGCGACGGGCGCGGACCGGCCAAGGTCGAACACCGGCTGCGCCGCGAGGGTGACGGTAAGCTCGCGCTGCGCCCGCGTCACGACGGTGAAGGTCACGCTCTCGTAGGCCTCGGCGTAGCCGCGGCGCACCAGCACGGGCTGGCTCCCGAACGAGGCCGGGGGCGCATAGCTGGCGCTTTCAGCCGCCGCCACCGGCAGGGACGGCTCGCGATCTCGCTCCGTCTCCGGCCGGACCGGCTCGGGCCGTTCCGATGACATCCCCATGACCGACTCCTTGGACGGCCCCCCGGGAGAGAACCCGGGAGCATGACGGAAGTTCGCCAACGCTTTCCTGACAAACATGGTCAAGCGGCCGTTCACCACGGTGCGGTCCGGCCCGCGCCGCCTGGCCGCCCGGCTTGCGCGGTCCGGCGCCCGAAGGCATGGAGCGCCGATGACCATCACCACCATCGGGCTCGATGCCGACGACACGCTCTGGCACAACGAGACCATCTTCCGGCTGACCCATGCCCGGTTCGTCGACCTGCTGGCCGAGCACGGGGACCGGGACCACATCGAAGCCCGGCTGGCGGCGACGGAGCAGCGGAACCTCCGGCTCTACGGCTACGGGGTGAAGGGCTTCACCCTGTCGATGATCGAGACGGCGATGGAGCTGACCGGCGGAGAGGCCCCGCCCGCCATCGTGCGCGAGATCCTTGCGGCCGGGCGGGAGATGCTGGCCCATCCGGTCGAGCCCCTGCCCGGAGTCGATGAGGCCCTCGCGGCGCTTTCGGAACGCTACCGCCTGGTGCTGATCACCAAGGGCGACCTGATGGACCAGGAACGCAAGCTCGCCGCCTCCGGCCTCGGCGACCTGTTCGCGGCGGTCGAGATCGTCTCCGAGAAGCACGCCCACACCTATGACCGAGTCTTCAACCGGCATGGCACCGGCCCCGAGGAGGCCGTGATGGTGGGCAATTCGATGAAATCGGATGTGCTCCCGGCCCTCGCCGCCGGGGCCTGGGCGGTGCACATTCCCTATGTGGTGACCTGGGCGCACGAACTCGCCGACGCGCCGGAAGGTCACCTCCGCTACGGCGAGCTGGAGGCCATCGACCGCCTCCCCGCCTGGATCGCCGAAAGGGCATAGAAAAAGGGCGGCGACCCG
>JAFAEC010000033.1 GCA_023424215.1 Pseudomonadota bacterium | reverse complement strand
ACGGTGGCCCCCGCCGGCATCCGCGCCAGCAGATCGGCGAAGGGCACGGTGCGCCCATGCCGGCAGCGCCGGCAGACCAGGCCCATGAGGTAGCCGGCCGGATAGTCGGACAGGGCCTTGGCGTACCAGTCGGGATCGGCCATGGCGGCGGCCTAGCGCCGGCCAGCTCGAGGTGCAAGAACGGAAGCGGAACGCGGGCCCGGCCAGAGGGCTGAAAGTCTCACGTGAGACTTTCGCAAAGTCTCACGGACGCCGTTTGTTCTCCCCGGCCGGAGCCGGAAAATCTATGAAACCTGAGGAAAAACAAAGGGGACGATGGTGGGTGATCACAGGTTCGAACTGTGGACCCGCTGATTAAGAGTCAGCTGCTCTACCAACTGAGCTAATCACCCGGACCGGTCGTCGTCTCGCGCGCCCGGAGGCGGCGAGGGGCGGGACATAGAGGCTTGGCCGGCGGAACGCAAGCGGCTTTTCCGTGGTCGTTCCGGATCGGCCCCGGAGAGGCTAGTCTGGGCGTCGACGCCGACGGCCGGCGGGGGATGAGGTGTCTGATGGCGCGGCGCGATCTGTCGGGGGCGGTCGACTTCACGGTGCTGGAGCGGATGACCGGCGGCGACGACGGGGTTTCGGAAGAGGTGCTGGGCCTGTTCGTGCAGCAGGCGGGGCTGTGGTCGCCGATGCTGGACGTGCGCGAGGACGGCTGGCGCGACGCGGTGCACACCATCCGCGGCGCGGCGGCGGGGATCGGCGCGGAAGCGCTGGCGCAGGCCTGCCAGGCGGCCGAGGCCGCGGAGAAGCCGGAGGCGCCGCCGCTGCTGGACCGGGTCAGGGATGCGCTGGAGGCGGCGCTGGCCGACGTGGCGGCCTTCCGGCACGAGTTGATGCTGCGGGGGCTGCGCGGTTAGCCGCGGGTGCGGTCCCAGACGGCGAACTCGTGGGCGATGCAGCGGTCGATGAGGGTGCGCCAGACCGGCTCGGCGATGGCCGGCGACAGGCCGGCGGGGCCGGCGGCGGCGAGCACCTTCTGCACCACGTCCTCGATGCGGGCGTCGTCGTGGACCACGTCGCGGCTCGGCTTGATGCGGGCGGCGGCGTCCATGTAGCGCTGGCGTTCGGCCAGCAGCAGGACCAAGGCTCGGTCCAGCGCGTCGACGCCGTGGCGGACCTCGGCCATCGAGGCGCAGGCCTCGGGCGCGACGCGGGCGTCGACGGCGACGGCGGTCGGGGCGTCCTTCACATCAGCCGACAAAGGCGCGCTCCAGCACATAGTCGCCGGGCTCGGCGTTCGAGCCTTCCCTGAGGCCGTATCCCTCGAGCAGTTCGGCGGTTTCCTTGATCATGGCCATGGAGCCGCACAGCATCACCCGGTCGCGGTCGGGCGAGAAGCCTTCCGGCAGGCCGAGGTCGCGGAACAGGTCGCCGGAGCGGATGCGGTCGGTGATCCGGCCGGGCGTGTCGAACGGCTCGCGGGTGACGGTGGGGTAGTAGGTCAGCTGCGCCTTCGCCTCGTCCCCGATGAGCGGATCGTCGTGGATGCCGGCGGTGAGGAAGTCGCGGTAGGTCAGGTCGGCGACGGTGCGCACGGTGTGGCACACGATGACCTGGCCGAAGCGGCTGTAGGTGTCCGGATCGCGGGCCACGCTGAGCCACGGCGCGAGGCCGGTGCCGGTACCGATGAGCCAGAGACGCTCGCCGCCGGTCAGGGCGTCCAGCACCAGGGTGCCGGTCGGCTTCTTGCCCATCAGCACCGTGTCGCCCGGCTGGATCTTCTGCAGCCGCGACGTGAGGGGGCCGTCGGGCACCTTGATCGACAGGAACTCCAGTTCCTCGTCCCACTGCGGCGAGGCGATGGAGTAGGCGCGCAGGATCGGCTTGCCGCCGTCTTCGCCGGGCAGGCCGATCATCACGAACTCGCCCGAGCGGAAGCGGAAGTCCTCGGGGCGCTCGACGCGGAAGCTGAACAGCTGGTCGGTCCAGTGGTGGACCCACAGCACCTTCAGCTCGTGGAAGGGAGACGCCTTGGCGGGCGGGGCGGAGACGGCGACGTCGGTCATCGGCCGCTTATTAGGAGGTGCGGCGGCCCGGGGAAAGGGTTGCCGGCGTCGAGCCCGCAGCGGGAGCCGCGGCGTCACGCAGGGGATGACGGCGACGGAATTCGCCTCTAGCGTCGCCGCCATGCGCAACATTCTTCTCGCCTCGACCGTCCTCGTCGCCACCCTGTCGCCGCTGGCGGCGGCGGCCCAGGAGTCGCCGGACGCCGCCATCCTGACGCCCGAGCGGGTGTTCGCCGACCCCGCCCTGTCCGGGCCGGTGGCCAAGGGGGTGTCGCTGTCGCCGGACGGCGAACTGGTGGCGTTCCTGCGCTCGCGCGAGGACGACGTCGACGTGCAGGACCTGTGGGCGGCGCCGACGGGGGAGGGCGAGCCGTTCAAGCTGATCGACGCGCGGGCTCTGGTCCCCGACGCCGGCGAGCTGTCGGAGGCCGAGAAGGCCCGGCGCGAGCGGATGCGGATCAGCGCCCGCGGCGTGGTCGAATATTCGTGGGACGAGCAGGGTCGCTACATCCTCGCGCCGCTGGAGGGAGACGTCTTCCTCGCCGAGCGGGACGGCGGCGCGGTGCGCCGGCTGACCGAGACCGAGGCCGACGAGATCGACGCCAAGGTGTCCCCGGACGGCAACTATGTGTCGTGGGTGCGCGACCAGGATCTGGTGGTCTACGATCTCGCCAGCGGGCGCGAGACGCCGATCACCACGGACGGCGAGGGCCTGATCACCTGGGCCACGGCCGAGTTCATCGCCCAGGAGGAGATGGACCGCGACACCGGCTACTGGTGGAGCCCGGACGAGCGCTACATCGCCCTGCAGCGTACCGACGAATCGACCGTGGACGTCATTCCCCGCCTGGACATCACCGGGGGCGGGGCGAGCGTGATCGAGCAGCGCTACCCGCGCGCCGGGCGGCCGAACGCGGTGGTCGAGCTGTATGTGCACGACCGCGAGAGCGGGCGGCGGACCAAGGTCGATCTGGGCGCGAACGCCGACATCTATCTGGCGCGGGTGAACTGGTCGGCGGACGGCCGGACGCTGTACGTGCAGCGCCAGTCGCGCGACCAGAAGACGCTGGACCTGCTGAGCGTCGATCCGGCCACCGGCGCAAGCCGGGTGATCGTGACGCAGCGGTCCGACGCCTGGGTGCCGCTGAGCCACGACTTCAAGGCGCTGGAGGACGGGAACTTCATCTGGTCGTCGCAGGAGAGCGGCTGGAAGCACCTGTACCTGTACGACCGCGACGGGCGGCCGATCCGGCCGATCACCCGCGGCGACTGGGCAGTGAAGGCGCTGAACGGCGTCAACCAGCAGACCGGCGAGGTGTTCTTCACCGCCTCGATGCGCGACGGGCGGGAGCTGCCGATCGAGCAGCAGCTGTTCCGGGCCTCGCTGTCCGACACGGTCGAGCCCGTGGCGGTGACGCCGGCGGGCGGCTGGTGGTCGGCGTCGATGAACCGGACGGGAACGGCCTACGTCGGCAACTATTCCGATCCGGCGACGCCGCCGCGATCGGGCCTGTACCGCGCCGATGGGACCTTCATCCGCTGGATCGAGGAGAACCGGCTGGACGAGAGCCATCCCTACTTCCCTTACGCCTCGCGCCGGCAGACGCCGCAGTTCGGGACGCTGGAGAGCCACGGCGAGACCCTCGTCTGGCAGATGACCACCCCGCCGAACTTCGACCCGTCGAAGACCTGGCCGGTGGTGATGCAGGTGTACGGAGGCCCCTCGGGCGGCGGCGTGCGCCGGGCGTGGCAACCACTGACCAATCAACTGTTGACCGAGGCGGGCTACGTCGTCTTTCGGCTGGACAACCGGGGCGAGGGCGACCGCTCGGCCGCCTTCAAGGAGGCCCTCTACCTGAAGATGGGGCAGCCCGAGGTCGAGGACCAGGTTCTGGGGGCTAATTATCTGAGATCGTTGCCTTTCGTCGACGATAACCGCATCGCGATGATGGGTTGGTCCTACGGCGGCTTCATGACCCTGATGGCGTTGACGGAGCCGGAAATGGGGCTGGCGGCCGGGCTGGCCGGAGCGCCGCCGACCGAGTGGAGCCTGTACGACACCCACTACACCGAACGCTTCATGTCGACGCCGGAGGCCAACGCCGAGGGCTACGCCGCCTCGGACGTGATCTCGCGCCTGCCCGACATGACGGGCCGCCTGCTGCTGATGCACGGGATGGCCGACGACAATGTGATCTTCGAGAACACCACCCGCGTGCTGAACGCGCTGCAGGAGGCGAGCATCCCCTTCGAGACGATGCTCTATCCCGGCCAGCGTCACGGCGTGCGGGGCAACCCCAGGCAGCTGCACCAATGGCGTACCTATCTCGACTTCCTCGACCGCACAATCGGCTCACGGGCGCAGGGCAGGTAACAAGCCGGACCGAATTCGCCGCGGAGTCTCGCGGGACAAGGGCTCTTCAAGGGGGAGGCTGATGCGAGCGACAAGGGAGACGCGACAGGGGCAGCCCGGTTATGCACCGCGTGGGCTGCGACGGGCGCTGACGGTCGCGGGCGCGCTCGCGACGCTGGCGCTCGCCGCCTGCGCGACGCCCAACAGCGACGGCAGCTGGACGCTGCCGGGCGAGGACGGCGGGCGCATCTACCAGCCGCCGACGGCCTCGGCGATCGTCGCCGGACAGTTCCCGGCCCGACGGGCGATCGAGGGCTCCGTGGCGGTGGCGATGAGCGCCGACGCCGCCTGGGACCCCCCGCTCTCGTCGGTGATCGCCCTTGCGCCTTCGGTGCTGGACGAGACGCCGCCCGCGCTCCGGCCCGGAGCCCTGCGCGGCGTGCCCATCCTGCTCAAGGACAACATCGAGACCGCCGACATGCCGACCACGGCGGGGTCGCTGGCGCTGGTCGACAACGCCCCGGGCCGCGACGCGCCGGTAGCGGCGCGCCTGCGCGACGCCGGGGCAATCATCATCGGCAAGGCCAACCTGTCGGAGTGGGCCAACATCCGCTCGTCGGAGTCGATCAGCGGCTGGAGCGCCGTGGGCGGACAGACCCGCAATCCCTATGACCCGGAGCGGACGCCGTGCGGCTCGTCCTCGGGCAGCGCGGTTGCGGTGGCCATTGGACTGGTCCCGGCAGCGATCGGGACGGAGACAGACGGCTCGATCACCTGCCCGGCCTCGGTCACGGGGGTGGTCGGGTTCAAGCCGACGGTGGGGCTGGTCAGCCGAACCCATATCGTGCCGATCAGCCACTCGCAGGACACCGCCGGACCGATGGCGACCACGGTCGAGGACGCGGCGCGGGTGCTGACGGTGATCGCCGGCAGCGACCCGATGGACCCGGCCACGGCCGAGGCCGATGCGCGCAAGGTCGACTATGCGGCGGCGCTGGACGCCGACAGCCTGCGAGGGGCCCGGATCGGGGTGATGCGCTTCCTGCTGCCGAACTATTCCGACGAGACCCGGGCCGAGTTCGAAAAGGCGCTGGAGGCGATGCGCGCGGCCGGGGCCGAGATCGTCGACGTCACTGAGGCTCCGGCCGACTTCCGCCGCATCGGCGGCTGGGAGCTGACCGTGCTGCTGACCGAGCTGAAGCACGACCTGAACGCCTACCTCGCCTCGACCGACCCGGCCCAGGTGCGGACGCGGACCCTGGCCGACGTCATCGCCTTCAACGCCGCCGAGCCACGCGAGACGGTGCTGTTCGGCCAGGACCTGTTCGAGCGGGCCGAGGCTACCGACGGGCTGGACGACCCCGAATACGTGGAGGCGCGGACGAACTCGCTGCGCGCGGCGGGACCGGAGGGCATCGACCGCATGATGGCGGAGCACCGGGTGATCGCGCTGGTCGCGCCGACCACCTCGCGGGCCTGGACCAACGACCGCGAGGACGATGACGACATGCAGGGCTCGGCCAGCCGGCTGGCGGCGGTGGCGGGCTATCCGCACCTGACCGTGCCGATGGGCTTCGACCGCGGCCTGCCGGTGGGGATCAGCTTCATCGCCGGCAAGTGGGAGGACGCGAAGGTCCTGTCGCTGGGCCACGCCTTCGAGCAGCGGACCCTGGCGCGGCGTCCGCCGGGGGCGACCGTCCACTAGCAACCAAGCCGAAGCGCCGCCGTTGAGGCGGGATGATCGCACTCTCCCGCCTTTTCGGCCGCCCCGCGGCCGCCGCATGAGCCAGCTTGTCGCCAACGGCGTCGGCGTCGCCGCGGCCCTGTGTTCGATCACCAGCTTCGCGCCCCAGATGGTCAAGATCTGGAAGGAGCGCGACGCCTCGGCGGTGTCGCTGAAGACCTATTCCCTGACCGTGACCTGCTTCGCCCTGTGGGTGGTCTACGGGGTCATGACCGGCGCCTGGCCGGTCACCTTCGCCAACGCCTGCGCGCTGGTGATGGCCTCGGGGGTGCTGGCCATGAAGTGGCGCTTCAGTCGCGGAGCGCCGCCCGGATCAGCCCGATGACCTGATCCGCCGCCTGCTCCGGCGTGCAGGCCGAGGTGTCGACGCGCAGGTCCGGGGACTCCGGCGGCTCGTAGGGGCTGGCGATGCCGGTGAAGTTGGCCAGCTCTCCGGCCCGGGCGCGGGCGTAGAGGCCCTTGACGTCGCGCGCCTCGACCACCGCCAGCGGGGCGTCGACGTGCACCTCGAGGAACTCGCCGGGGGCCATGATCTCGCGCGCCGCCTGCCGCTCGGCCTCGAACGGGGAGATGAAGGCCACGAGCACGATCAGGCCGGCGTCGGTCATCAGCCGGGCGACCTCGGCCACGCGGCGGATGTTCTCGACCCGGTCGGCCTCGGTGAAGCCGAGATCGCGGTTCAGGCCGCGCCGGACGTTGTCGCCGTCCAGCATCACCGCGTGCAATCCGTCGGCGAGCAGGCGCTGGTCGACGAGGTTGGCGATGGTCGACTTGCCGGCCCCGGAGAGGCCGGTGAACCAGACCACCAGCGGCTTCTGGCCCTTGAGCGCGGCGCGCTGGTCGCGGTCGACCGACAGGCGCTGCGGCCGAACGGTGTCGGCCCGGCGCAGGGCGAAGCGGATCATGCCGGCCCCGACCGTCTCGTCGGTGATGCGGTCGATGAGGATGAAACCGCCGAACTCGCGGCTCTCCGCATAGGGGGCGAAGGGGATCGGGGCGTCCAGCGAGAGGGTGGCCGCGCCGAGGTCGTTGAGGGCGAAGGTGCGGGCCGGCCGGGCTTCGCCGGTGTCGATGTCGATGCGACGCCGGACCTCGCCGATGCGGGCGGCGACGGTGCGGGTTCCCAACTGCAGCCAGTAGGACCGGCCGGGCAGCAGGGCGTGTTCGGACATCCAGACGATGTCGGCCTCGAACAGGTCGGCGACCTCAGGCGGGGCCTCGGCGGCGGCGAGCACGTCGCCGCGGGAGACGTCGACGGCGCGGTCGAGCACGAGGCTGATCGACTGGCCGGTCGTCGCCTGCGGGAGGTCGCCGTCGAAGGTGACGATGCGCGCGACGGCGGCTTCCGTCCCGGCGGGGAGGATGCGCAGGCGGTCGCCGGGCCGGACGGTCCCGCCGGCGATCCGGCCGGCCAGGCCCCGGTAGCCGGAGCTGTGGCGGATGACGGATTGCACCGCCATGCGGAAGGGGCTGGCGGCCTCCGCCTGCGATGGCGTCGCCGCCAGCCATTCGACGAGGGTCGGCCCCTCGAACCAGGGCGTGTGCGCGCTGCGGGCGACGACGTTGTCGCCGCCACGGGCGCTGATCGGGACAGCCGCGATGTCGGAGAGGCCCAGCCCGGCGGCGAAGGCCAGCCACTCGCCGGCGAGGCGGTCGAAGACCTGCCGCGACCAGTCCACCCGGTCCATCTTGTTGACCGCCAGCAGCACGCGGCGGACGCCGAGCAGGGCCAGCAGGCGGGTGTGCCGCCGGGTCTGGGTCAGCACGCCCCGGGTGGCGTCGAGCAGCACCACGGCCACGTCGGCGGCCGAGGCGGCGGTGACCATGTTGCGAGTGTACTGCTCGTGCCCGGGAGCGTCGGCGAGGATGAAGCGGCGCTCGCCGATGTCGAAGGACCGCCAGGCCACGTCGATGGTGATGCCCTGCTCGCGCTCGGCGCCGAGGCCGTCGAGCAGGCGCGACAGGTCGGGGCCGCCGGCCTCGTCCGCCTCCAGCGCCGCCAGGGTGTCGGCCGGCACCGCGTCGCAGTCGTGCAGCAGGCGGCCGATCAGGGTCGACTTGCCGTCGTCGACCGAGCCGCAGGCGACGAGGCGGACGATGCCGGGGGCGGCCATCAGAAGTAGCCCTCGCGCTTCTTGCGCTCCATCGAGGCGGCGGAGTCGTGGTCGATGATGCGGCCGTGGCGCTCGGACAGGCGGGTTTCGGCCACCTCGGCGATGACTTCGTCGAGGGTCGCGGCGTCGCTCTCGACGGCGGCGGTGAGGGGCCAGCAGCCGAGGGTGCGGAAGCGGACCCGGCGGGTCTCGACGCGCTCGCCCGGCCGGAGCGGCAGGCGGTCGTCCTCCACCGGCAACAGGACGCCGTCGCGCTCGACCACCCGTCGCTCGGCGGCGAGGTAGAGGCCGGGAAGGGCGATGTTTTCGCGCCGGACGTAGCGCCACACGTCGAGCTCGGTCCAGTTCGACAGGGGGAAGACGCGCAGCGACGCGCCGCCGGAGACGCGGGTGTTGTACAGGCTCCAGAGCTCCGGCCGCTGGGCGCGGGGATCCCAGCCGTGGGTGGGCGAGCGGACCGAGACGATGCGCTCCTTGGCGCGGCTCTTCTCCTCGTCGCGGCGGGCCCCGCCGAAGGCGGCGCCGAAGCGGTGCAGGTCCAGCGCCTGTTTCAGGCCGGCGGTCTTCCAGAGGTCGGTGTGAACGGCGGGACCGTGGTCGAACGGGTTGACGCCGGCGGCCTCGGCCTCGGGATTGCGGTGGACGATCAGGCGCATGCCGGCCGCCGCGGCGGCGGCGTCGCGGTAGGCGTACATCTCGGCGAACTTCCACGTCGTGTCGACGTGGAGCAGGGGAAAGGGCGGCGGCGCGGGGAAGAAGGCCTTGCGGGCCAGGTGAAGCATCACCGCCGAGTCCTTGCCGCCCGAGAACAGCATGACCGGCCGCTCGCGCCCGGCCGTGACCTCGCGCAGAATGTGGATGGCCTCGGCCTCCAGTCCGTCCAGCACCGCGTCGCGCTTGTCGCCCATGGGCAGCACCTGTGACGGTGGAATCGCCCGGCGCCAAGTCCTGCGCGGGGGATGGTCGGGAGGCGCGCGGCGGGGCAGGGTGCGCGGATGGACGAGGACAGGGAAGTCGCGCCGGTCGCCGGCGTCGAACTGGGCGGCACCAAGTGCGTGTGCCTGCTGGCGTCGGGGCCGGGGGCGATCATCGAGGAGGTTCGCCTGCCGACGCGGGGAGCGGACGAGACCCTCGCCGCGATCCGGGAGGTGCTGGCGCGCTGGCGCGACGGGCCGGGGTTCCGCGCGCTCGGCCTCGCCGGCTTCGGGCCGCTGGAGCTGGACCCGGCGTCCACGGACTTCGGGCGGGTGACCGCGACGCCGAAGCCGGGCTGGCGCGGGGCGGACCTGCTGTCGCTGGGAGCCGGGCTGGACTGCCCCGTGGCGGTCGACACCGACGTCAACGGCGCGGCGCTGGCGGAGGGGCGCTGGGGCGCGGCGCGGGGGCTGCGCAGCTACGCCTACGTCACCGTCGGCACCGGCATCGGCGTGGGCTCGGTGGTCGACGGGCGGACCGTCCGCGGGCTGGGCCACAGCGAGGCGGGGCATCTGCGGATCGCGCGGCGGCCGGGCGACGACTGGCCGGGCGTCTGCCCCTATCATGGCGACTGCGTCGAGGGTCTGGCCTCGGGCCCGGCCATCGCCGCCCGGGCGGGTCGGCCGGGGGACGAGGTCCAGCCGGACCATCCGGCGTGGGAGACGGCGGTGGGGGCGCTGGCCGGCATGCTGCACAATCTGGTCCAGACCACCTGCCCGCAGCGCATCCTGATCGGGGGAGGGGTGGCGGAGGGGCAGCCGTGGCTGTTTCCGCGCCTGCGGCGGGGCCTGATCGACAGCCTCGGCGGCTACGCCACCGCCGACCGGATCGCGGCGGACCTCGAGGCCTTCGTGCAACCGCCGGCGCTGGGCGGCCGCGCCGGGCCGCTGGGCGCCGTCGCCCTGGCGCTGGACGCGCTGGAGCGCTAGCGACCCGATCCGATTCCGCCCATGCTGGCTTTTCAGGCAGGGAGGCGACATGGCGCAAAAGCCGGGAACCACGAGCGCGGCATCGCGCAGCCGCAAGACGTCTGCGCCGGAGCCGGCGGCGCAGCCGGTCGCGCCGCCGCCGCCGCGGCCGTTCTGGCGCAGCCTGTATTTCCTCGTCCTCGTGGCCATTCTCGCGGGCGGGCTGGTGGGCTACCTGTGGCCGGATCTCGGTCGTGACCTGAAGCCGCTGGGCGACGGCTTCATCAAGCTGGTCAAGATGATCATCGCGCCGGTGATCTTCCTGACCATCTCCACCGGCATCGCCGGGATGAGCGATCTCCGCTCGGTCGGACGCGTCGCTGGCCGGGCCTTCGCCTACTTCCTGACCTTCTCAACGCTGGCGCTGATCGTCGGGCTGGTGATCGCCAATGTGGTGCGGCCGGGGCGGGGGCTGAACATCGATCCGGCGACGCTCGACGCCGGGGCCGTCAGCCAATACGCCCAGGCGGCGCATGAGACGACGATCACCGGCTTTCTGCTGGGCGTGATTCCGGATTCGCTGGTCGGCGCCTTCGTCAGCGGCAACATCCTGCAGACGCTGTTCGTCTCGATCCTGTTCGGCCTCGCGCTGGCCCTCGTCGGCGAGCCGGCGCGGCCGGTGACGCGGGCGCTGGAGTCGCTGTCCCAGGTGGTGTTCCGGCTGGTGGCCATCCTGATGAAGGCGGCACCGGTCGGGGCGTTCGGGGCCTTCGCCTTCACCATCGGCGCCTACGGCCTGCAGTCGGTGGTCAATCTCGCGGCGCTGGTCGGGACCTTCTACCTGACCTCGCTGGTCTTCGTGCTGGGCGTACTGGGGCTGGTGGCCCGGGCCTTCGGCTTCTCGATCTTCCGGCTGATCGCCTATCTGAAGGCCGAACTGCTGCTGGTGCTCGGCACCTCTTCGTCCGAGGCCGCCCTGCCCAGCCTGATGGAGAAGCTGGAGCGGGCCGGGGCGCCCAAGTCGGTGGTCGGGCTGGTGGTGCCGACCGGCTATTCGTTCAATCTCGACGGCACCAACATCTACATGACCCTGGCCGCCCTGTTCATCGCCCAGGCCATGAACATCGAGCTGAGCCTCGGCGACCAGATCCTGCTGCTGCTCGTGGCCATGCTGAGCTCCAAGGGCGCGGCCGGCATCACCGGGGCCGGCTTCATCACCCTGGCGGCGACGCTGGCCGTGGTCCCGTCGGTGCCGGTGGCCGGCATGGCCCTGATCCTCGGCATCGACCGCTTCATGAGCGAGTGTCGGGCCCTGACCAACTTCGTCGGCAATGCCGTGGCCACGCTGGCGGTGGCGCGGTGGGAAGGGACGCTGGATCGCGCGGCCCTCGCGGCGGCGCTGGGCGGCGGGCCGGCCCCGCTGGCGGCCGCCCCCGATCCGGCGGCCGGTCCGGGGGATCGCGAGCAGGTCACGGCCGACTGAGCCGGGGCTGACGCGGCGGCGCCGCTTCTGTACCAGTGGCGGCCTGCGCCGCCGGAGGATTCCATGACCGACACCCTCGAACTCTGCCACTGGATCGACGGCGAGAAGGTCGCGGCCGAGCGCCCGAGCGAGGGGCTGAACCCGTCCGACACGCGCGAGGTGGTCGCCCGCCGTCCCGAGGGCGGAGACGCCGAGGTCAACGCCGCGGTGGCGGCGGCCAAGGCGGCCTTCCCCGCCTGGGCGGACGCGTCGCCGGAGGTCCGCTCCGACGTGCTGGACCGGGCCGGGACGCTGCTGATGGAGCGGCGCGAGGCGATCGGCACCCTGCTGTCGCGCGAGGAGGGCAAGACGCTCGCCGAGGGGATCGGCGAGACCGTGCGGGCGGGGCGCATTCTCAAGTATTTCGCCGGCGAGGCGCTGCGCCTGCACGGCCAGAACCTGGCGTCGGTGCGGCCGGGCGTGGAGGTCCAGACCCGACGCGAGGCGGTCGGGGTGTTCGGCCTGATCACGCCGTGGAACTTCCCCATCGCCATTCCGGCGTGGAAGGCGGCGCCGGCGCTGGCCTTCGGCAACACCGTGGTGCTGAAGCCGGCCGGGCCGACGCCGGCCACGGCCGAGGCGATGGTGGCGGTGCTGCACGAGGCGGGCCTGCCGAAGGGCGTGCTCAACATGGTCGTCGGGCGCGGCAATGTCGGCCAGGCGCTGGTCGACCACCCGGATGTGGACGGCCTGTCGTTCACCGGCTCGCAGGGCGTCGGCGCCGGCGTGGCCGCGGGCGCGGTGGCGCGGCAGGCGCGGGTGCAGCTGGAGATGGGCGGCAAGAACCCGCTGATCGTGCTGGACGACGCGGACCTCGACCGCGCCGTGGCCATCGCCCTGGACGGCTCCTTCTTCGCCACCGGCCAGCGCTGCACGGCTTCGAGCCGGCTGATCGTGCAGGACGGCATCCACGATCGCTTCGTGGCGGCGCTGGCGGAGCGGCTGCGGGGACTGAAGGTCGGTCCGGCGCTGGATCCCGCCACCAATGTCGGGCCCGCGGTCAGCGAGGCGCAGATGGAGACCTCGTACCGTTACGTCGAGATCGCGCGCGGCGAGGGCGGCCGTGTGGTCGCCGGCGGCGATCGGCCGCAGCTGGAGACGCCCGGCTGGTACGTGCAGCCGACCCTGATCGCCGACACGGCGGCGGGCATGCGCATCAACTCGGAGGAGGTGTTCGGCCCCGTCGCCTCGACCATCCGGGTGAACAGCTACGAGGAGGCGCTCGAGATCGCCAACGGGGTCGAGTTCGGCCTTTCGGCGGGCATCGTCACCGGCTCGCTCAAGCACGCCCGCGACTTCCAGCGGCGGGCGAAGGCGGGGATGACCATGGTCAACCTGCCGACCGCCGGGGTCGACTACCACGTGCCGTTCGGCGGCACGAAGAAGTCCAGCTACGGGCCGCGCGAGCAGGGCTTCGCCGCGGTCGAGTTCTTCACCTGGACGAAGACCGCCTACACCGCCCTGTAGCCGGACGAGCCGGCGTGGGGACAGGCCGCCGGCCGCGTCGGGGCTGCCGCGGCCTGCGACGCCGACGTCGGAAGGACGCGGGAGGTCAGCGGCACCCCCTTGAGCCAGAGACGCAGCGCCTCCCAGTGAATCCCCGCCGTCACCTTGAGGGTGAGCAGTGGGATGGAGAAGGCGGTCGCGAGGATGGTCCTGTCGGTCAGGGCCCGGCGACGGCCGCGCATGGCGGTGGCGATCAGCAGGCCTTCCTCGTCGAAGCCGTCGATCAGCAGGGTGAGGATGTCGGCCGGCGCCTTGCCGCGGAAGCCGTAGCGCATGCCCATGGTCATGAAGGGCGAGACATAGAGGCGCTTCTCGGCGCGTTGGCGGATGCGGTCCTCCGCGGCGTCCGCGTCCGGGACGGGCAGGACGTAGGCGTGCCGTTCACCGAAGGTGCTTGTGACCTCGTAGACCATGGCCGCCAGCTGGCCGTCCGGGCGGCAGCAGTAGTAGAGGCTGATCGGATTGAAGACGTAGCCGAGCACCCGCGGCATGGTCAGCAGGCGGATGGCGCCCGCGCCGATGTCGACGCCCTCGCGGGCGAGCAGGTCGACGATCTGTCCGCGCAGCGGCCGGCCGGACCCGTCGCCATGGTCGCGGTCGTGGAAAGCGAGCAGGTTGAGGCGGTTGCGCGAGAACAGGCGCAGGCGGCGGTCGATCGCATCCAGCTCGGCCAGGTCGAGCAGCAGCCAGAACACCCGATAGCGCAGCCGATGCCGACGCGGGCGGAGCCGCGTGTGGACGACGTCGCCGCTGTAGAGCGCGGATTTCACGCCGCCTCCGCCTGCCGGGGGCGGCCGTGCAGATGGATGCGGCCGCTCTCGTTCGGGACCGACCACGGGCGGCGGACGCCGCCGAGCTGCTCGGCGACGGCAAGGCCCGCCTGCAGCCCGTCCTCGTGGAAACCGGCGCCGAAATACGCGCCGCAGAACCAGACGCCGTCCTGGCCCTGCAGATCCCACAGGCGCTTCTGGGCGCGGATGGCGGCGGGGTCGAACACGGGATGCTCGTACAGCTCGGTGCGCAGCAGGGTCTCGGGCCGCGGCGGCCGCGGCGGGTTCAGGGTGACGAACAGATTCTGTCCCGCGAGGCCCTGCAGGCGGTTCATCCAGTAGGTGACGCAGAGGCCGTCGTCGACGCCGATGTAGTTCCACGCCGCCCAGGCCCGACGTCGGCGGGGCATGAGCCCGGCGTCGGAGTGCAGGACGGTCAGGTTGCGGCTGTAGCGGAAGGCGCCGAGGAGCGTCCTCTGCTCGCGGGTCGGCTCCGCCAGCATGGCGAGGGCCTGGTCGGCGTGGGCGCCGATGACCACGTGGTCGAAGCGTTCGACGCCGCCCTGCAGGTCGCGCACCTCGACCTTGCCGTCGACCGGACGGACCGAAGCGACGGAGCGCGCCAGACGGACGTGATCGAGGCGTTCGGCCAGCCGCGCCACATAGGTCCGGCTGCCGCCCTCGACGGTGCGCCAGACGGGCCGTCCAGTCAGCCTGAGCAGGCCGTGATTGCTGCAGAAGCGGATGAAGGATTCGGCCGGGTAGTCGAGCAGGGTGCTGGCCGGGGAGGACCAGACCGCCGCGGCCATGGGCAGCAGGTGGTCGTCGCGGAAGGCCTCGCTGAAGCCCTCGCGCTTGAGAAAGTCGCCCAGCGTCAGATCGGGGTCGGCGCCGGCGAGCCGGCCCGGCGCCTCGCGGTAGAAGCGCAGGATCTCGGTGAGCATGGTCCAGAACCGCGGCCGGAAGGCGTTGCGGCGCTGGGCGAACAGAGCGGGGGCCGCGTACTCGAAGCGGCCCTGGTCCAGCGACACGGCGAACGACATGTCGGTGGCGCGGCTGCGCACGCCGAGATGGTCGAACAGGGCCACCAGGTTGGGATAGGTGGCGTCGTTGAACACGATGAAGCCGGTGTCGACCGGGGTGTCGCCGCCGTCCGGCGACCGCACCTCCACCGTGTTGGAGTGGCCGCCCAGCCGGTCGGCCCGCTCGTAGACGACCACCCGGTGCTTTTCGGCGAGCAGCCAGGCGCAGGACAGGGCCGAAACGCCCGAGCCGATCACGGCGATGTTGAGCCGGCGATCGGTTTCCGGGCCGGTGGCGATGACAGACATGGAGACTCCGGCGAGATTTTCGGCTCCGATACGCAGCGACTCCGTCGTCGGATGTCGAAATCCGATCGCCCCCGGGCGACGTAGAAGCCGGGCATGCATGGCCAGATCGAAATCGCCCCCGCCCCCGAAAAGCGCGCCGTGACCGGCGCCGCCGACGAGTACGGCCGGCTGATCGAGGCCGTGGCGGCGACCCGCGACCGCGAGGCCTTCGCCCGGCTGTTCGAGCATTTCGCGCCGCGGCTGAAGGCCTATCTGATGCGGGCCGGGGCTCCGCCCGGGGCCGCCGAGGACTTCGCCCAGGACGCCATGCTGACCGTCTGGCGCAAGGCCGACCTGTTCGACGCGCGGCGCGCTTCCGCGGCCACCTGGATCTTCACCATCGCGCGCAACCGGCGTCTCGACGCCCTGCGCCGGGAATCGCGGCCGCTGCCGGTCCCCGAGATGAGCCTCGCGCCCGAGGAGCCTGAGCGACCCGACGAACTGCTGTCGGAGGCGGAGGAGGCGGCGCGTCTGAACGCGGCCATGTCGCAGCTGCCGCCCGAACAACTGGATCTGCTCCGGCTCGCCTTCTTCCAGGGCGACGCCCACTCCGAGATCGCCCGCAAACTGAACCTGCCCCTTGGGACCGTGAAGTCCCGCATCCGCAAGGCCATGATCAAGCTTCGCATCGCGCTCGAACCGCTGAGGGACGTCCCATGACAGCGGTGCATCACAATGTTTCCGACGAACGCCTGCTGTCCTGGGCGGCGGGGACCCTGAGCCCGCCCGAGGCCGTGGTCGTGGCCACGCATCTGGCCATGCGCCCGCGCGTGGCCGCGGTCGCCCGGCGCCTGCAGGGCGTCGGCGGACGTCTGCTGGAGGACCTCGAGCCGGAAGCGATGCCCGCGGATGCGCTGGCGCGGGTGCTGGCCCGGGCCGAGGCGGACTCCGGCCAGGCCGAGGTCGCCCCGCCGGTCAACGACATGCCCGGCCTGCCCGAACCCCTGCGCCGCTACGGGCTGGGGCCGTGGCGCTGGATGGGTCCCGGCGTGCGGGTGCGCGACGTGCATGCGCCGCGGCACGGGGACTGCCGGGTCATCCTCCTGGAGATCCAGCCGGGCCGGAAGACGCCGCGGCACACGCACGGCGGCGTCGAGCTGACCTGCGTGCTGGAAGGAGCCTACGCCACCGAGAGGCAGCGGTTCGACGTCGGCGACCTCGAGGAGGCCGGGGAGGACACCCTGCACCAGCCGCGGGTGGTCTCCGACGAGCCGTGCCTGTGCGTCGCCGCGCTGGACGGCCAGATCCTGCTGGACGGCTGGCTGGGCCGGGTCATCCAGCCCTTCGTCAGGCTCTGACGCGGAGCGCATCCACCGGAGCGTCGCGTGCGTAGCTGAGGGGTCAAACCCGGGAACGCCGATGCTCGTCCTGCTGCTCGCCGCCGTTGCCTCGGTCGCCGCCCTGTCGGCGGCCTGGGCGGTCGTGCGCTCGACCGGCGACGGCGGCTGGGTGGACGCCATATGGGCCCTCGCCGCCGGCCTGATCGCCGCCGCCGCCGCGCTGTGGCCGGCGCAGGGGGCCGATCTGTCCCGTCAGGCGCTGGCGGCGGCCCTGATCGCGCTCTGGGGCGTGAGGCTGGGCCTCTACATCGGCCGGCGGACGGCCGCCGCGCAGCGCCCGGACCCGCGCTACGAGCGCCTCAAGGTGGAGTGGGGCGGGTGGAACGCGAAGGCGTGGCGGTTCCTGATGATCCAGGCCGCAACGGTCGTCGTGCTGGTGCTGGCCGTGCGGGCCGCGGCGGTGCGGCCGGAGGCGGGGCTGGATCTGCGCGACGCGCTGGCCGGGGCCATCGTGCTGGTCGCGATCGCCGGCGAGGCGCTGGCCGATCGACAGATGGCGGCCTTCCGGCGCGACCCGCGCAACCGCGGCAAGGTCGCCGACCACGGCCTGTGGGGCTGGAGCCGGCATCCCAACTACTTCTTCGAATGGCTGGTCTGGCTGGCATGGCCGGTCATGGCCTTCGATCCGGCCGTTCCGGCCAGCTGGCTGACCCTGCCGGCGGCGCTGATGATGTGGTGGCTGCTCAACCACGTCAGCGGCGTGCCGATGCTGGAGGCCGAAATGCTGCGGTCCCGGCCCGAGGCCTACCGGGCCTACCAGGCGCGAGTGTCGCGCTTTTTCCCCCTGCCTCCGAAGCGCTGAAAGGAGACTGACATGCGTTACCTCTGGGCCTTCATCGGGAGCGGCGTCGCCATGGCCGTGCTCGACGCCATCTGGCTGACCCAGGTCGGCCCGCGGCTCTACCGCCCCGCCATCGGCGAGCTGCTCGCCGACAAGCCCGACATGCGGGCGGCGGTCGCCTTCTACCTGATCTACGTCTGCGGCATCGTCGTCATCGCGGTGAGCCCCGCCCTGCGCGACGGCTCGGTGATGCGGGCGACGATGATGGGCGCGGCGCTGGGCTTCGTGGCCTATGCGACCTACGACCTGACCAACCAGGCCACGCTCAGGGTCTGGCCGCTGCACGTCACCCTGATCGACGTCGCCTGGGGCACGCTGCTCACCGCCGTGGCGGCCGCGGCCGGCTACTGGCTGGCGGCGCGGTTCGGCTGATCAGGGCAGGATCCGGACAGGAGGCCGGTGGCGGAGAGGGGGGGATTCGAACCCCCGGTACGCTTCCACGTACGCCGCATTTCGAGTGCGGTACATTCAACCACTCTGCCACCTCTCCGCGGGGCCGAACGTCTCTGGTCGAACGGACGGCCTAACTAGTCGGAGAGGGGCCGGGCCGCAAGCGGGCGGATGCGGAAATTCGTCAGCGCAGGGCGGGGAGGGGCAGGCCGAGCGCCTCGCCGGCGGAGAGGTCGCCGTCGGCGACGCGGTAGAGCTCGGCCGGGCGGCCGCCGGTGGCGGCGGAGAGCCGGCCGGTCGGGCGGACCAGACCGGTGCGCTCGACCCCGCGGCGGAAGTTCTGCTTGTGCAGGGACAGGCCGGAGACGGCCTCGGCGGCGGCCTGCAGGCCCGAGAGGGTGAAGGTCTTCGGCATCAGGTCGAACAGCACCGGACGGTAGCGCAGCTTGGCGCGCAGCCGGCCCAGGCCGGTGGCGAGGATGCGGCGGTGGTCGGAGGCCATGGGGCGGCCTGACGCGAGGGTCGAGGGCGGCCGGTCGCGGTCGCGCGCCGCCTCGACCACCAGCCCCGCCTCGTAGAGCAGTTCATAGCGCTCCAGCACCCGGCTCTCGTTCCAGCGCAGCTCGGGGCCCGCGGCGAACAGGGTGTCGACCCGGGCGCGCCGGCGGGCGTCGGCTCCGGCCCAGTCGCGCAGGTCGTCCAGCATCGGCGCCACGCAGGCAGGAGGCCCCTCGCGACGATCCTCCCACGGGAAGAAGTCCAGCACCGGCGTCCAGCGCGCGTCGGCCTGGGGCACGTCGGCGGACTCGGCGGTGAGGGCGAGGTAGCCGACCGACACCTCGCGGCGTCGTTCCGGCCCGGGCGTGGCGCGCGGGCTGTCGCGGCCGAGGTCGCCGAAGGTGTAGAGCTGTTCGACGAAGCCGAGACGGAAGCCGGTCTGGGCGGTCACGAAGGACCTCAGCGCCAGTTCGAAGGTGCGGTCGCGGACCGGGTCGAACGGGCCGAACGGCAGGGCGGCGGTCCCGTCCGGGCCGGGCGTGGTGAGCACGCAGGCGACGCCCTCGCGCAGGGCGATGACCACGGCGGACAGGCCGATGCGGACGCCGGCCTGGCCGATCGACGGGTCCAGCGTCGCCGTCATGGCTATTCCGTATGCCAGGCGTCGGCGGCGGGGATCAGCCCGACGGCCTCGGCCAGCACCCGGTAGCGTTCGAGATAGCGCTGCTGGGCCTGCGGGGCGGACAGCGGCTCGATGACCAGGTCGTAGCCGGCGGGCGGCGCCCCGAAGAAGCCCAGCGACTCCTTCTTCGTGAAGCCGGCCAGCTGGGTGGCCTCGAAATAGGCGCAGGCGCGGTCGGCCTTCTTGATCAGGGTCTTGATCTCCACCGGATTCTTCGGGGGCAGGCCGAAGCGCAGGTGGATGGCGGCTTCAAGCCGGGCCTCGAAGGCCTTGTAGTTGACGCCGAGCGCCGATTTGAACGGCGAGATCATGTCGCCGATGACGTACTCCGAGGCGTCGTGGAGCAGGGCCGCGAGGCGCCATTTCGGCTCAAGCCCGGGACGGATGTGGGCGGCGATCTCCTCGACGACGCAGGAGTGCTGGGCGACCGAGAAGGCGTGCTCGCCGATCGTCTGGCCGTTCCAGCGGGCGACGCGGGCCAGGCCGTGGGCGATGTCCTCGATCTCGATGTCGAACGGCGAGGGATCGAGCAGGTCGAGGCGGCGGCCGGACAGCATGCGCTGCCAGGCGCGCGGGGCTTTGGCGGAAGAGGAGCGGGGCGTGACGGCCAAGGCGGGTTCCTGTCGCTAGAGCCTGATCGGCTGAGGGGGAATCGCTTCGCGATTCCGCCGATGTCGTGAATCAGGCTCTCGCAATACGCTGGACCGAAATCCGGGCCTCGCCGGACTGCGTCCAACAAGGTCGATTTCGGTCCGAGGCGGTCAGGTGACCCATCCGGGCGCGGCGATCAAGGGCGTTATTCCCCGACGTTGAGCGTCACCAGGTCCTTGGCGTCCTCGAAGGCCCGGCCCCGGTCGCGGTCGCGGGAGCGGACGGTGGCGACCACCAGCGGCCCGCCCACGGGGCCGCGGGCCTCGTAGCCGACCAGTCGCCAGCCCTCGGCCGAGGGCCGGTTGTCGGTCAGGATCCAGCTGGCGCGGGTCGCCTCGCCGGCGGCGCTGGCGCGGATTTCGGCGCTGTCGTTCCGGGCGCGGATACTGACGCTGTCGCCGTCTTCCTTGCCCTGGATGTCGACCGAGCCCGAGCCGTCGTCGGCGTCGATGTGGAAACCGCCGATGCTGACGCTGGCCTGGTCGCCGCGCGTTTCGATACGCAGTCCCGGCAGGCGCACGGTCGCGTCGTCGCCGTTGGCGTCGATTTCCATGCCGGGCCCCCGCACCGAGGCGCGCTCGCCGGACGACGCCGAGGCTTCGGCGGCGGCGTCGGTCGCGTCGGCCCGGGCGGCGTCGCGTTCGGCCTCGGCCTGGGCCTGTTCGAGGCCGGCGAGCGCTTGGGGAAGATCGCCGGACAGCCGTTGCTCGAAGGCTTTCAGCGCCGTCGCGGAGGAGCCGTCGTCGAGGGCGACGAGATGGAGGCTGACTTCGGTCCCTCGGGGGCCGACGTAGCTGCAGACCGTGCCGCCGGCGCTGGCCGATCCCTTGCGCGTCAGGGTCCCTTGCGTCTGCGGGCACTGCAGGGTGTCGACCACCTTGAGCACGCCCTTGCCGGCGCCGTCGTCCGAGGCGCGTTCGAGGCGGACCGAGCGGGTTTCGACGTCGCAGGCGGAGACCAGCGCGGCGACGGCGCAGAGGGCGGGAACCAGAAGGGGACGGGTCGACATGGGCGGTGTCCTTGTACGGCCTCTATGGTGACCCCGGAGCGCGGCATTACCAGTGAAATCGCGGTAACCGGGGTGTCCGAACCTGATCGGCGGCATGGCGAAAGATTACACGCCGGGGCGGCCGCCTTCGCGCCGGGCGAGGAAGGCCAGCCGCTCGAACAGGTGCACGTCCTGCTCGTTCTTGAGCAAGGCCCCGTGCAGCGGCGGGATCAGCTTGCCGGGGGTCTTCTCGCGCAGCACGGCCGGGTCGACGTCGTCGACCATCAGCAGCTTCAGCCAGTCGAGCAGCTCGGAGGTCGAGGGCTTCTTCTTCAGGCCGGGCGTGTCGCGGATCTCGTAGAAGGTCTTCAGCGCCTCCGACACCAGGCGCGGCTTGATGCCGGGGAAATGGACCTCGACGATGGCCTGCATGGTCTCCGCGTCGGGGAAGCGGATGTAGTGGAAGAAGCAGCGGCGCAGGAAGGCGTCGGGCAGCTCCTTCTCGTTGTTGGAGGTGATCACCACCACCGGGCGGCGCTCGGCGCGGATGGTCTCGTCCGTCTCGTGGACGTAGAATTCCATGCGGTCGAGTTCCTGCAGCAGGTCGTTGGGGAACTCGATGTCGGCCTTGTCGATCTCGTCGATAAGCAGCACGGGGCGGACCGGAGAGGTGAAGGCCTCCCACAGCTTGCCCTTCTTCAGATAGTTGCGCACGTCGTGGACGCGTTCCTCGCCCAGCTGGCTGTCGCGCAGGCGGCTGACGGCGTCGTATTCGTACAGGCCCTGGTGGGCCTTGGTGGTCGACTTGACGTGCCAGGTGATCAGGGGGGCGTCCAGCGCCCGGGCCATCTCATAGGCCAGCACCGTCTTGCCGGTGCCCGGCTCGCCCTTGATCAGCAGCGGCCGTTCCAGGGCCACGGCGGCGTTGACCGCGATCTTCAGGTCGTCGGTGGCGATGTAGTTCGAGGTGCCCTCGAACCTTTCGCTGGCGCGGGTCATGGCGGCTCCGGATGGTGACGGCACAGGCGTAGCGAAGCCGGGGCGGGTAAACAACGTTCAGATAGAGGGCGCTGTGGCTTCACCCCTCCACCATCCTCCGCCTGCGGCTCCGGATGGTCCCCCTCCCCATTCCTGCGGAACGGGGAGGAGACGGTCAGGTCAGGCCCGCTTCTTCTTCGGCTGGGGCGCGGCGTCGGCGGCGGTGACCAGATGGCCCTTCCAGCCGGGGGGCGGGAGGAAGCGGCCGGACTGCTCCTCGCGCGTGCCGTGCTTCGCCACCCAGGCGGCGCGGCGCAGGGCCTTCAGCGTGGTTTCGCGGTCGAACAGGAGGCTCATCTCGGGCTCCAATCTAGCAGTTCCGGCGTCTCCCCGCCACTCGCCCAGACTTCCCAGCTGTCGGCGAGCGGTTTGTAGACCGTCTCCAGGTACTCGAGGCTGAGCGGAAAGCGTCGGCGGAGGTCGGCCTCCGGGATGCCGTGGCCGCCGCGCTCGACCCGTCGGGCCACGCGGGCGATGGACGCCTCGACCGAGGGCAGGCGCAGGTAGATCAGGTCGAATCGGAAGCCCGCGGCCTTCCATTTGCGGATGCGCACCGCGTGGGAGCGGGTGGCGAGGGTGGTCTCCAGCACGAAGTCGGCGCGGTCCGCGACCAGTTCGTCCAGCCGGTCCAGCAC
>JAFAEC010000221.1 GCA_023424215.1 Pseudomonadota bacterium | reverse complement strand
GGGAAGGGAGCGGGGCGCCGGGCCTTCGCCCGGTCTGTGCATTGAAGTGACCGTATTCGGCGGAAGCCTGCGCCCCGCGTGGTCGTTTTCCGTTCGCCCCGCCGACTGGCGGCCCTGTTCGGGCCTTGAAGGCTCGCCGGTCCCGCCTTGCGCGTCGCCGGGCGGCGGGGCTTGCCGGATCATGTCCGCATCGGCCCCGCCAGGTCGGGCGCGCGGCGAGCAAGGGACGTCATCCACTCGACGTCCACGAGGACCCCGGGACTCTCCTCCGCCCCGGCTTCATCGCTCGACCACAGCCCGCCGTCGTCGAGGTCGTGGATCCGACGCCCTCCCCATCGACGGGATGGAGGCAGCGTAGGGGCGGTTCGTCCTATGGCGGGGAAATGACGCTGCCTGCCGGTGTTTGTTCAATGAAAACAGCGGCCGATGTGCGTGAGATAGGAGATTTAATCATTAACTCCCGGCGCCGGGCCGGGGCTGGCGCTGTTGGTTCATCACAACGGGCACAGAGGATTCACAGAGGACACGACGGGGCCGGCGCCTTCTGCGGCGCCCGCAGGGCGACGCCTTCGATCCTGATTGCGGGCCTGCGGCCCCGCGGACGGTGGAGACGGGCGCACTCTCTTCGTGTTCTTCGTGCCCCCTTGGTGTCCTTGGTGATGAACCAGCGATGTCGGCCGCGGGCGCGTCGCGGCAGGCGGCGCGGGCGAGAAACCTAGCCGAACCGGCCTCCCTCCACCCGCACGAACTGGGCGCGGCCTTCGAGGCCGTCGAAGAGGGCCCGTTCCGTGCCGGTGAGGAAGGCCTGCAAGCCCAGCGCCTCGATCTCGTCGAACAGGGCGGCTCGGCGGGCGGCGTCAAGGTGGGCGGGGGCCTCGTCGAGCAGCAGGATCGGCGCCGCCGGCTGGCCGGCGAGACGGGTCAGCTGGGCGAGGATCAGGTTGAGCACCAGCGCCTTCTGCTCGCCGGAGGAGCCCTCGGCGGCCGGACGGTTCTTCTCGCGGTGCAGGGCGGTCAGGTCGGAGCGGTGCGGGCCGAACAGCGAGCGACCTGCGGCGGCGTCGCGCGGGCGGGCGGCGCGCAGGCCCTCGCGCAGGCGGGCGGCGATGGCGGCGGGGTCGGCCCCCTGCCCCGCCATCTGCTCGGCCTCGCCGGTCAGGCCGAGATCGGCCTGGGGGAAGGGGCGGTCGCCGCGGGCGTCGATGGCGGTCTGCAGCGTGGCCAGCGCCGAGGCCCGCGCGGCCGCGGCGGCGGCGCCGGACTCCGCCAGCCGGATCTCCAGCGCGTCGAGCCACAGGGGGTCGGCCTCGCGCCCCTCGGCGCCGTCGACGAGCAGGCGCAGCCGCTCCTTCAGGGCCTTCTCGTAGGTCGACACCGAGGCGGCGTGGTCGGGGTCGGCGGCGAACACCAGCCGGTCGAAGAACTTCAGCCGGGCCGCCCGGGCGTCGGAGAACAGCCGGTCCTGCTCGGGCGTGGCCCAGACCGGACGGAGGTAATCCAGCAAACGGCCGGGCGGCGCCGTCTCGCCGTCGATGCGCACGATGCGCCGGGCGGCGCCGGGGGTCTGGACGCCGGTGCCGAGCCGGGTCTCGTGCTCGCCGTCGGTGAGCACGGCGGCGACCGCCCAGGCCCGCCCGGTCGCTTCGCCGGGCTCGCGCCGGCCCATCTCCGGCGCCGAGGCGCCGCGCAGGCCCTTGCCCGGGGTGAACAGGCTGAGCGCCTCAAGGACGTTGGTCTTGCCGGCGCCGTTGGGCCCGTGGAGCACCACCGACGCCGCCTCGATGGACAGGGTCGCCGCCGCATAGGAGCGGAAATCGGTGAGGGTGAGAGAGGTGATCATCGTCAGTTGCTCCCCCTCTGGGGGAGCTGTCCGCGAAGCGGACTGAGGGGGTTGAAGCGCAGTGCGGGTCGAGCCCCCTCCACCATGCTGCGCATGGTCCCCCTCCCCCTGCGGGGGAGGAATGATCGCATCACACCCTGAGCGGCATCAGCACGTACTGGACGCCCGGGTCGCCGGGATCGAGCACCAGGGTCGGGCTGGCCGGGTCGGCGAATTTGAACATGGCGGTCTCGCCGGTGATCTGGCCGGCGACGTCGAGCAGGTAGCGGGCGTTGAAGCCGATCTCGAAGGGCTCGTCGGAATAGCCGATCTCGACCTCCTCGACGCCCTGCCCGGCCTCCATGTTGCGCACCGTCAGGGTGACGCGGTCCAGTTCGAAGGCCAGCTTCACGCTGCGGCTCTTCTCGGCCGAGATGGTGGCGACGCGGTCGACGGCCGAGGCGAAGACGGCGTTGTCGATGTCGGCCTGCTTGTCGTTGCCCTTGGGGATGACGCGCATGTAGTCGGGGAAGGCGCCGTCGATGACCTTGGAGGTCAGGCTGGCCTGGCCGAACTCGAAGCGGATCTTCTGCGGGCTGACCATGATCTCGACCGGGCCGGAGCCGTCGTCGAGCAGGCGGCGGACCTGGTCGACCGTCTTGCGCGGCACGATGACGCCGGGGCCGCCAGCGGCGCCTTCCGGCGCGGGCGTCTCGGCGAGGGCCAGGCGGTGGCCGTCGGTGGCGACGGCGCGCAACAGCGGAATGCCGGCCTCGGCCACGGTGTGGAGGTAGAGGCCGTTCAGATAGTAGCGGGTCTCCTCGGTGGAGACCGCGAACCGGGTCTTGTCGATCAGCCGGGCCAGGTCTTCCTTGGCGAGGGTGAAGCGGGTCCCCGAGGTGTCGGTCGACATCACCGGGAAGTCGCCGGCCGGCAGCACCGGCAGGTTGAACTTCGAGCGCCCGGCCTGGACCACCAGGCGGGGATCGTCGCCGGAGTAGGACAGCGACACCTCGGCGCCGTCGGGCAGCTTGCGGACGATCTCGTAGAGGGTGTGGGCCGGGGCGGTGATCTGGCCCTCGACGTTCACCTGGGCCTCGGCCTCGTCGACCATCTCCATGTCGAGGTCGGTGGCGGCGAACGACAGGCGGTCGCGTCCGGCGCTGAGCAGGACGTTGGACAGGATCGGAATGGTGTTGCGCCGTTCCACCACGCTCTGGACGTGCCCGAGGGCCTTCAGAAGCGCGGATCGTTCGATGGTCAGCTGCATGTGGTGGTCTCGCCCCGACAGGCGACTCAGGGGCCGCCCCGCACACTATGGGCCAGCGACACTAGCGGATTGGGTGGAAGGGGCAAGGAAGGGGCTAGGGACCAGGTTCCAGGTTCTAGGGAGGATGGGCTGACCAGCTGTGGACAACCGGAGCCGCGTCGCCCCTAGAACCTAATCCCTGGAACCTAACCCCTGAGCTTGCGCGTCAGCGCTTCGACGTCCCGGGCGATCTGGTCGTCCTGGGCGATCAGCTCCTCGATCTTGCGCACGCCGTGCAGGACCGTGGTGTGGTCGCGCCCGCCGAAGCGGCGGCCGATGTCCGGGTAGGAGCGGGTCGTGTGCTGCTTGCACAGATACATGGCGATCTGGCGCGGGCGCGCGACCGAACGGGTGCGGCGCTCCGACAGCAGGTCGGCCTGCTTCAGGGTGAAGTGCTCGGCGACCGTCTTCTGGATCTCGTCGACGGTGATGCGGCGCTCGGGACCGCCGCGCAAGGCCGAGCCGAGCAGGGCCTGGGTCTCGTCGAGGCCGAGGCTGGACAGGCGGGCGCCGGCGACGGCGGCGAGGGTGTTCACCGCGCCTTCCAGCTCGCGCATCGAGCCGGGGGTGCGGTCGACGAGGTGCTCGAGCACCTCGGGCCGGATCTCGCCGGAGACGACGCCGAGACGGGCGAGGGCCTCGATGCGATTGCGGGCCACGGCCAGCTTGAGGCCGCGATCGGCCGGCTCGACCGGGCAGGTCAGGCCCGAGGCGAGGTGGCTGCGCAGGCGCGGCTCGATCTCGGTCAGGGCCATCGGCGGCTTGTCGGCGGAGAGCACGATCTTCTTGCCGTCCTCGATGAGGGCGGTGAGGGTCGAGAGCAGCTCCTCCTGGGTCGAGGCCTTGCCGCCGACGAACTGCACGTCGTCGATGAGCAGCATGTCGGCCGAGCGCAGGCTGTCCTTGAAGGCCGCGGTCGAGCGGTCCTGCATGGCGCGTACGAAGGTCGACAGGAAGCGCTCGGCGGTCAGGTAGACGACCTTGGCGTCGGGGCGAAGGCGCTGCGCCTCCCAGGCGATGGCGTTGAGCAGGTGGGTCTTGCCGTAGCCGTAGGGGCCGCAGAAGAAGATCGGGTTGAAGTGGCCGTCGGCCCAGGCGGCGGCCTGGCGGGCGATGGCCAGGGCGAAGGCGTTGCCCTGCCCTTCCACGAAGCTGTCGAAGGTCAGGCGGTCCTGCAGGCCGGCGGCGCGGACGGCCCGGGCGCCGTCGGCGACCGGCGCGACGGTGGCCATGGGCATGGAGACGACGTTGCCCGAATGGGTGGGGGCGCGGCCGGCGGCGACCTGGGAGGCCGGCGGGGTCGAGCCCATCTCGGCGCGGCAGCGGACATCCAACCGGCGGTTGAGGCCGTCGAGGCCGAGCCACAGCTCGTTCATGCGACGCAGGGCGTTCTTGCGCACCCAGTCGCGGGCGTAGGCGGTCGGGGTCACCAGGATGAGCTGGCCGGAGCCGTCCACGCGCACGGCGGACGGCGCGATGTAGGAGCTGAACGCCCCTTCGCCGATCTCACCTCGCAGACGCCCCGCCGCCTCGGTCCAGATACGATCCGGATCCGTCATGCCCGCCATCCTCGCGCCCCCCATCATCGGTCAGCCCACCCGCTTTCAAATCCATCACCGGACGCCCTTCGAGACGACCTGACGCAGGGACGACTTCTCCTGTCGGGTGCGGCAGGTGCCGCCCCGGTCGGGGTCGTTCTCTCGATCAGACATCTCACGCCGCCGCGAAACCGGGTCCCGCGCCGTGTTCATCCGTATGGGGATGGAAGTGCGTCAGGCCTCAAACTTACGCCGGGCGAGGGGGGCGTCAACGCTGATTCGCGAGTCGATTCGAAGTTAAAATTGTTGACTCCGCTAAAGGCCGTGACGGCCTTGAAAAATCCGGTTTTCGCCACCGAAGCGAGTACGAATTCCCCACGCAATGGTTAGCGGCGGACGTGCAAACGGCGAGGGAGCGGATGCGCCCTCGCCGTTGAAATCACTTGAAAATCCCATGACGGAACAATGAAGCTCCGTCCGGTAGCCGACAGATCAGGCGGCCGACATCTTCTTCAGTTGCGCGGCCAGGCGCGAGACCTTGCGCGAGCCGGTGTTCTTGTGAACCACGCCCTTGGAGACGGCGCGCATCAGCTCGGACTGGGCCTCGACGAAAGCGGTCTTCGCGGCGCCCGCGTCGCCGCCGGCGACGGCTTCCTGGAACTTGCGGAGGAAGGTGCGGACGCGGGTGCGGCGCGCCTTGTTCACTTCGGTCCGGGCGGCGATCTTGCGGATCGCCTTCTTGGCGCCGGGGTTGTTGGCCATCGGGTAAAACCTATCGAACGGAAAACGCCGCGGAACACCGTCCACGGCGCGGGAAATCTCAAGAGCGCGCGGCTATAGCCGAAAGGCGAGGCCGGTTCAAGGCAGGTCTGGCGCAAGCGGAACGATCGCTGCGGTCCGCGGGTTGGCTCCTATGGAAAAGGAGCCGCCATGTCCGAACAACCGATGTCGACCGACGCCGACGTCCGCTCGCCGGCCTTCCTCGACAGCGACCGCGTGGAGGGCGAGTTCGAGGCGTCCAGCATCCGCGCCGCGATGATCAACCGCCCCCGCCGGGAACTGTACGACTTCTGGCGCGACGTCCGGAACCTGCCGCTGTTCATGGAGAATGTGAAGTCGGTGGAGTTGCTGGAGGACGATCGCTCCAGCTGGCTGGTGGCCGGCCCGGCCGGCAGCGAGATCGAACTGGTCAGCGAGATCACCGAGGACCGGCCCGGCGAGTACATCGCCTGGCGCTCGCTCGAGGAAAGCGACATCGACCACGAGGGCTGGATCGAGTTCCGCGACAATCCCTTCGGCCGCGGCACCGAGGTCCGCGTCTTCATCAGCTACGACCCGCCCGCCGGCGCGCTGGGCAAGGTGGTGGCCAAGGTCATGCAGCGCGAGCCGCGGGTGCAGGCCCGCCGCGAGCTGCGCCGCTTCAAGCAGCTGATGGAGACGGGGGAGGTCGCGACCTCGCAGGCGCCCGACGCCGCCCCGCGCGCCGACCGCCACGCCTGACCCCTTCACCGAACGAAAGAGACTTTCATGCGCGCCCTCGCCTGGCACGGAAAACACAACATCCAGGTCGACACCGTTCCCGACCCGCAGATCATCAATCCACGCGACGCCATCATAAAGATCACCGCCACCGCCATCTGCGGATCTGACCTGCACCTCTACGACAGCGTCATCCCGGGCATGTCGAACGGCGACGTGCTCGGCCACGAGTTCATGGGGGTGGTGGAGGAGGTGGGGCCGCGCTCGACCCTGAAGGTCGGCCAGAGGGTGGTGGTGCCCTTCACCATCTCCTGCGGCTCCTGCTTCTTCTGCGGCAAGCAGCAGTATTCGGCCTGCGACAACTCCAATCCGGCCGACAAGTCGGACGCCTCGGAGATCGCCTACGGCTATCCGATGGCGGGCATCTACGGCTATTCGCACCTGACCGGCGGCTACGCCGGCGGACAGGCCGAGTACGCCCGCGTCCCCTATTCCGACGTCGGCCCGATCGTCATTCCGGATGGGGTCGAGGACGAAAAGGTGCTGTTCCTGTCGGACATCTTCCCGACCGGCTGGATGGCGGCCGAGAACGCCGGGATCGAGCCGGGCGACACGGTGGCGATCTGGGGCTGCGGGCCGGTCGGCCTGTTCGCCATCAAGAGCGCCCTGCTGATGGGCGCGGGACGGGTCATCGCCATCGACCACCATCCCCGCCGGCTGGAGCTGGCGAAGAGGAACGGCGCCGAGGTGCTGAACTATCATGAGGTCAAGGTGCGCGAGGCCCTGACCGAGATGACCGCCGGCATCGGTCCGGACGCCTGCATTGATGCGGTCGGCATGGAGGCGCACGGCTTCGCGCCCGACAACATCATCGACGCGGTCAAGCAGGAGACGAAGCTGGGCACCGACCGCCAGCACGTGCTGCGCGAGACCATCATGGCCTGCCGCAAGGGCGGTCGGGTGTCGGTGCCGGGGGTCTACGGCGGCATCGGCGACAAGCTGCCGATCGGCGCCTTCATGCAGAAAGGGCTGACCCTCAAGACCGGCCAGACGCACGTGCAGAAATACCTGCCGCAGCTGCTGGAGATGATCCTGGAGGGCAAGGTCGACACCACCGACCTGATCAGCCACCGGCTGCCGCTGGAGCAGGGGCCGGAGGCCTACCGCAACTTCCACTCCAACCAGAACGAATGGACCAAGGTGGTCCTGAAACCGCACTGACGGCGCGGCCGTTCTCCCTCCAGCGAAAGGACCCTGCCATGACCGACAAGCCGCAGACCGACATCAGCCAGAACGACCGCACGCCGGATCCGATCGACGCCGCCACCGGCGGTTCGGCCGGCCACCGCCGACCGGACCAGGGCGGAGCCCCGGCCGGCAAGACCGAGGACCAGCCCGCCACCGGCGGTGAGGGCGCGGCCGGCGCCGGAGGTCCCGGCGGCTTCGGAACGGGAGACTGAGCATGCGCATCTATCGCGTGACCGTGGGCCGGGAGGGCGGCGACACCCGCGTCCTCAAGGTGCCCTCCAAGACCGACGTCCAGGCCGCCGACGCCGCCATCCCGCTGATGTCCGAAGGCGAGAGCGTGCTCGCGGTCCACGAGACCGACGACGACTACCAGGAGGTCTCGGAGGGCGCCCGCCCGCCGGGCACCCAGACGCACCCCGACCGGGTCGTCTGAGACAACACCCCGCAGCCCGGCGGAGCCCGAACGAGGCCCCGTTGCCAGAGTCGCCTGAGCCGATGGATCCGCATCTCCCGATCAGTCCGCCGCCGGCTCGCGGCCCCCGGGGGGCCGACCTGCCGGCCTATGTCTCGAACGGCCTGGTCGGCCTGCGCGTGCGCGAGAACCCGCTGCAGGCGGGGATGTGCATCGTCTCGGGCTTCGCCGGCGAGCATCACGAGACGCGCGTCGAGGCGGCGGCCGCCGGTCCCTACCCCCTCGGCGGCGACATCGCCCTGGACGGTCTGTGGGCCTCCGACCAGCCGCAGGCGGTGGAGCCGCTGGAGCAGGCGTACGATTTCTCCACCGGCGAACTAACCAGCCGGCTGGCCGTGCGCACCGGCGAGCGGCGGGCCGAGGTGGAGATCGTCACCTTCGCCAGCCGGACCCATCCGACGGTCGTCTGCCAGCAGGTGACCGTGGAGGTGGACTCCGCCTGCGACCTGCAGGTGCGCTCTCAGCTCGATGTCGACGGCCTGCGCGGCCGGATGCTGGAGCGGCGCCTGGATACGCCCGGGGAGGCGGAGCCGGTGTGCGACGGCTCGATCCTGTGGGAATCCGAGGGCGCGCTGGGCCGGCTTGGCCTGGCGATGCTGACCTCGGTCCGTCACGAGGCGAAACGGACCCAGGAGCCATGGGACGCCCTCGGACCACTGTCGACCACCTGGACGCAACGCGTCGTGAAGGGCCGGCGGCTGCGCTTCGACACTCTCACCAGTCTCGTGCCGGACGTCATGCACAATCAGCCGCACCGCCAGGCTGTCCGCATGGTCGCCATGGCCGGAGAGCTGGGCTTTGACGAGCTGAGGCGTCGGAACCGGGCCGTCTGGCGCGACCTGTGGCGGAGCCGCATCCGTCTGGTGGGAGCCGAGCCGAAATGGCAGGCCATGGCCGACGCCGCCTTCTTCTATCTGAACAGCTCGGTGCACAGCTCGTCGCCGTCCTCGACGTCGATCTACGGCCTCGCGACCTGGCGGGACCACCACTACTATTTCGGCCACGTGATGTGGGACGTGGACGCGTTCGCGATTCCGCCCCTCGCGCTGATGCAGCCGGACGCCGCGCGGGCGATGCTGGAGTACAGGTTCCGCAGCCTGCCGGCCGCGCGGCGGAACGCCCAGTTGCTGGGCCGGCTGGGCGTCCAGTTTCCCTGGGAGGCGGGGCCGCTGGCCGGCGAAGAGGCTGCGCCGGGCGGCGCGAGCGCGGCGGCGCGCGAGGACCACATCGATCTCCACGTCGCCCGCGCCTTCACCTGGTTCGCCGATGTGACCGGCGACGTCCGCTTTCTGCGGGAGAGGGCGTGGCCGGTCCTGTCGGGCGTGGCCGACTGGTTCGTTGACCGGGTCGACCGCAGCCGGGCGGGTTACGACCTCCGCGAGGGGGGCGGGCCGGCCGAGCGCAAGGACACCGACGACAACGACGCCATGACCCTTATGGCGGCGCGGATCATGCTCGAACGGGCGGCGCGGCTGGCGGAGGCCCTGGACCTGCCCCCTCCTGACAAATGGCGCGAGGTGGCGAGTGGCCTCCATCTGCCGATGCGCTCGGACGGCGTCATCGCCTCGCACGAGGGCTACCGGTCGTCGGAAGAGAAGGGCGCGACGCCCTCGCCGCTGATGGGGTTCTTCCCGTTCTGGGCCGACGTCGACGAGGACACGCAGCGCCGGACCCTGACCTTCTACCTCGGGCTCTGGGAGGACTACGTCGGATCGCCCATGCTTCCGGCCCTGTATGGCGCCTGGGCCGCCTGGGCCGGGGACCGCGACCTGTCGCTGAAGCTGCTCGAGGAGGGCTATGGCCTCTATCAGTATGGTCGCTTCCAGCAGACCCTCGAATACCGCCTGGATCTCCCGTCGGAGGGCGTCGCCACGGGGCCGTTCTTCGCCAACATGGGCGGCTTCGTCACCGGCCTGCTGTTCGGCCTGCCCGGGCTGAAGGTGAGCGACGCCGAACCGGACCACTGGCCGTCGCGGCCGGTGGTGCTGCCCGCCGGCTGGGAGGCGATCGAATGCGACCGCCTGTGGGTGCGCGGCCGCCCCTGCCGCCTACGGGCGCGCCAGGGGGCCGAGCGGGCGGAGCTGACCTTCGTCAGCGCCCCCTGAACTCGGGCTTCCGCTTCTCGACGAAGGCGCTCATGCCTTCCTTCTGGTCCTCGAAGGCGAAGAGGGAGTGGAACAGGCGGCGTTCGAACTGGACGCCCTGGGTCAGGGTGGTCTCCAGCGCGGCGTTGACCATCTCCTTGTTGGCCATGACCGCCAGCGGGCTCTGGCCGGCGATGCGGGCGGCGATCTTGCGGACCTCGTCCAGCAGGGTCTCGTGCGGGACGACGCGGCTGGCGAGGCCGGCGCGTTCGGCCTCGGCGGCGTCCATCATGCGGGCGGTCAGCATCATGTCCATGGCCTTGGACTTGCCGACTAGGCGGGTCAGGCGCTGCGAGCCGCCGATGCCGGGGGCGACGCCGAGGTTGATCTCGGGCTGGCCGAACTTCGCCTTCTCACTGGCGACGACGAAGTCGCACAGCATCGCCAGCTCGCAGCCGCCGCCGAGGGCGAAGCCATTGACCGCGGCGATGATCGGCTTGCGGAAGCGGGTGATGCGGTCGTGGCCGAGCGAGAAGAAGTTGGCCTTGTACATGTCGGCGTAGGACTGGTCGGCCATCTCCTTGATGTCGGCGCCGGCGGCGAAGGCCTTGTCGCCCGAGCCGGTCAGGATCAGGCAGCGCACGCTGTCGTCGTGCTCCACGGCGTCGAGGAAGTCCGACAGGTCCTTGAAGAGGGCGGAGTTCAGCGCGTTCAGCGCCTCGGGCCGGTTCAGGGTGACCACGGCGTAGCCGTCGGCGTGGCGTTCGATCAGCAGGTTCGAATAGGTGTCGGCCATGGCGGGTCTCCTCGTCAGGCGGCCTGCATAGCGAGCCGGTCAGCGCGACGGAAGGCCGACCATCTCCGCCAGCTTCAGCACCGTGTTCCAGTTGCGGCCGGTGCCGACGCCGATCAGGCGCGGCTGGGCCTTTTCGGCCATCTTCGAGCGGCCTATGCCGTCCGGGTGCCAGAAGAACAGGGCGCCGGCGGCTTCCTCGACCCGTTCCCCATCGGCGGCGAAGCCGCGCAGGGCCTCTACGGCGCCCGGCTTCACGCCGTCCTTCATGACCATGGCCAGCAGCTTGGCCGGCGCGGTCCCGGCCTCGTCCGGGAAGGGATTCGCCGCGATCAGCCGGGCCCATTGTTCCGCGGTGCGGACGATGGCGGCGATCCTCAGGCTGAACCGCTCTTCCATGGCCGCCTCGACGTCCGCCTCGAGCGATGTCGGATCCCGGTCGCTGTCGACGATGAGGTTGCCGCTGGCCAGCAGGGTGCGCGGGTTTTTCAGCCCCATCGCCTCGGCCATGGCGCGCTGCCCGGCGACGGGAGCGTGGACGCCGCCGGTGTTCATGCCGCGGAAGAGGATGATGCGGTGGCTCATGTCACCGTCTCTGGCATCCCGGACACCAGAAGGTCGAGCGACCGGCCTGGACGGTGCGTTTCACCACGCCCGGGCAGCCGTCGCGGGCGCAGGGCTGGCCGTCGCGGCCGTAGACGTCGAAGCGGTGCTGGAAATAGCCTTGCCCGCCCTCGGCGTTGGCGAAGTCGCGCAGGGTCGAGCCGCCGGCCGCGATGGCGTCGGCGAGCACGTTGCGGACCTCGGCGGCGAGGGTCTCGAGGCGCGGCCTGGAGACCTTGCCGGCGGCCGCCAGGGGCGAGATGCGGGCGCGGAACAGGGCCTCGCAGGCATAGATGTTGCCGAGGCCGGCGACGATGCGCTGGTCCAGAAGACTGGCCTTGATGCTCTGCTTCCTGCCGGCGAAGGCCTCGACGAGGTGGGCGCCGGAGAAGGCGTTGCCGAGCGGCTCGGGCCCGAGGGCGGCGAACCACGGATGGGCCGCGACGGCCTCGGTGGGGATCAGGCCCATGAAGCCGAAGCGCCGGGAGTCGGCGAAACCCACGCGGGTGGTCGCCTCGTCGCGAACCGCGCACAGGCTGACATGCTCGTGCTTGCCGGCGATGGGCGCGGCCTCCTCGAACTCGCCCAGTTGCATCCCGTCGAGGGTGAAGCGGCCGGTCATGCCCAGATGGGTCACCCAAGTCTCGCCGGTCGACAGCGGCATGAGCAGGTATTTGGCGCGGCGCTCGAGGCGCTCGACCGTCGCGCCCTCCAGCCGTTCGGGGAACCGCTCCGGAAAGGGGAAGCGCAGGTCGGGGCGGTTCTGCCGCACCCGCGTCAGCCGCGCGCCCTCGAGCACGGGCTGCAGCCCGCGACGGACGGTTTCGACTTCGGGCAGTTCGGGCATGAAGACGTGGTTGGTGGTTAGTGGTGAGTGGCCGGTGATCGGAGGCCGGGACTGGCGGAGGCGCTTTCCCGTCAACCGCTAACCACTAATCACTAATCACTGGCCGCTGGCCACCTACTAGCCAGCCACGCGCTTTCGCGCTTTCCTCCGCGCCGACACCGGGAGAGGGACCCATGAGCGACACACCCGCGAGCGCGGCCGGCGGCGGCAAGCGTATCGAACTGACCCTGCGCGCCCTGGGGCTGGGCTGCCTGCTGGCGGTGATCTTCACCGCCGCCAACACCTATCTGGGCCTGAAGGTCGGCCTGACCTTCGCTTCGGCTATCCCGGCGGCGGTCATCTCCATGGCGGTGCTGCGGATGTTCCGGGACTCGACCATCTGGGAAAACATGACGGTGCAGACCGTCGCCTCGGTCGGGGGCGCCATGAGCGCCATCATCTTCGTGCTGCCAGCGCTGGTCATGGTCGGCTTCTGGCAGGGCTTTCCGTTCTGGGAGTCGGTGATGATCTGCACCTTCGGCGGGGTGCTGGGGGTGACCTTCTCCATTCCGCTGCGGCGCGCGCTGGTCGTGCAGGCCGACCTGCCCTACCCCGAGGGCGTGGCGGCGGCCGAGGTGCTGACCGTCGGCTCGCGCGGGGCGCAGCAGTCCGAAAGCGCGGTGCGCGAGAACGCGGCCGGCCTGTGGGTGGTGATCACCGGCGCGCTGGTGTCGGCCGGCTACGCCCTGTTGGTGGCCGGGCGGGTGTTCGCGGCCGAGGCGGCGCGGTTCGTCAAGCTGCCGGCGGCGCTCGGCGGCGGCGCCACGGGCATCGGCTTCAGCATGCAGTTCGCCCTGCTGGGGGCCGGCCACCTGATCGGCCTCGCCGTCGGCCTGGCGCAACTGTTCGGCCTGATCCTGGCCTGGTGCGTGGCGGTGCCGATCCTGACCTCCCCCGACACCGTGGCCTGGATGACCGCGAACGGCATTCCGACCATCGCCGCGACGATCCCGGCGGGGGCGCCGGCCGAGGAGCTGGCCGGGACCGTGTGGGGTCAGGAGGTCCGGCTGATGGGCGCCGGGGTGATCGGCGTGGCCGCCATCTGGACCCTGATCAAGCTGGCCGGACCGCTGATCGGCGGCCTCGCCTCGGCCCTCGCCGCCAACCGCCGTCGCGCCGGCGGCGAAGCGCTGGAACGGGTTGAGCAGGACATCCCGATCAATCTTGTCGCCGGCCTGTCGGTGGCCTGTCTGGTCGGCATCGGCGGGCTGCTGGCCTGGTTCGCCCAGGGCAATCCGACCCTGGCCGGCTCCACCGCCATGCTGGTCGCGGGCGGGCTGATCTACGTCGTCTTCATCGGCTTCGCCGTCGCCGCCATCTGCGGCTACATGGCGGGCCTGATCGGCTCGTCGAACAGCCCGGTGTCGGGCGTGGGCATCCTCGCCATCGTCATCGCCTCCCTGCTGATGCTGGGCGTGCTGGCGCTGGCCGGCCTGCCCGCCGATCCGTCGGTGATCGCCTTCGCCCTGCTGGTGACGGCGGTGGTGTTCGCCGTCGCCGTCATCGCCAACGACAACCTGCAGGATCTGAAGACCGCCCAGCTGGTGCAGGCGACGCCGTGGCGGCAGCAGACGGCGCTGATCGTCGGTGTCGGCGCGGGGGCCGTGGTCATCCCGCTGGTCCTGAACCTGCTGAACCGGGCCTTCGGCTTCGCCGGCGGGCCGGCGGGCATCGCCGACGAGCCGCTCGCGGCGCCCCAGGCCACGCTGATCTCGGCCCTCGCCCGCGGGGTCATCGGCGGCGACCTGCGCTGGGACCTCATCGGCGTCGGAGCCGCGATCGGGGTGGTCATCATCGTCCTCGACGCCGTCCTCAGCGGCGCCACCAAGGGCCGGATGAAGCTGCCGCCGCTGGCGGTGGGCATCGGCTTCTACCTGCCGGCGGCGGTGACCACGATGCTGGTCGTCGGCGCAGTGTGCGGCTGGCTCTACAACCGCGCGCTCCGCAGCACGCGCTTCGCCGACGTCGGCCGCCGCATGGGCGTGCTGCTGGCCTCGGGCCTGATCGTGGGCGAGAGCCTGTTCCTGGTCATGACCGCCGGGGTGATCGTCTCGACCGACAACGAGGCGCCTTTCGCCATGCTGGCCGAGGGCTCGGCATGGCCGGCCATGCTGGCCGGGATCGCCGCCTTCGTGGCCCTGACGGTGGCGCTCTACGCCTGGGTGCGGGGCCGCGCCGCCAAGGTCTGACGACCGCCACAGCCTCGCCGCCTTTCGGAGGCATAGGGAGGTCCTTCCGCCAGTGCGTGTCCCCCGCGCACTGGCGTTTCGCCGTTCGCGCCTGTAAGAGGCGCGGCCTTCCCGCAATCACGCCCCTTCCTTCAGCGGCGCGGACCTCTCCGCGACCGAGCACAGTCCGCCCGAGCCCGAAATGAACCTGCGCAACGTCGCCATCATCGCCCACGTCGACCACGGCAAGACCACGCTGGTGGACCAGCTTCTGGCCCAGTCCGGCGTGTTCCGAGCCAATGAGGCGACCACCGAGCGCGCCATGGACTCCAACGACCAGGAGCGCGAGCGCGGCATCACCATCCTGGCCAAGGCCACCTCCGTGCTGTGGAACGGCAAGGCCGGCGAGACGCGCATCAACATCATCGACACCCCCGGCCACGCCGACTTCGGCGGCGAGGTGGAGCGCATCCTTGGCATGGTGGACGGCTGCGTGCTGCTGGTCGACGCCGAGGAAGGCGTGATGCCGCAGACCAAGTTCGTGCTGACCAAGGCCCTGAAGATGGGTCTGAAGCCGATCCTGTGCATCAACAAGGTCGACCGCGCCCACGCCGATCCGGACCGGGTGCACCTGGAGACCATCGACCTGTTCTCGGCCATCGGCGCCTCGGACGAGCAGCTGGACTTCCCGCACATCTACGCCTCGGGCCGCAACGGCTGGGCGACGCTGGACCTGAACCAGCCGTCCGACACCCTGGCTCCGCTGTTCGACCTGATCGTCGATCATGTGCCGCCGCCGCCGGTCGCCCAGAACGTCGACCAGCCGTTCCGCATGCTGGACGTGCTGATCGAGAGCGATCCCTTCCTTGGTCGTCTGCTGACCGGCCGCATCGAGAGCGGCAAGGCCGTTCCGGGCATGGCCATCAAGGCCCTGTCCCGCGATGGCAAGCAGATCGAGCAGGGCCGCATCACCAAGGTGCTGGCCTTCCGCGGCCTCAAGCGCCAGCCGGTCGACGAGGGCGCCGAGGCCGGCGACATCGTCGCCATCGCGGGCATGTCCAAGGCCACGGTGGCCGACACCCTGTGCGCGCTGGAAGTCACCGAGCCGCTCGACGCCCAGCCGATCGACCCGCCGACCATCTCGATGACCGTGGGCGTCAACGACAGCCCGCTGGCCGGGCGCGAGGGCGACAAGGTGCAGAGCCGCGTGATCCGCGACCGCCTGCTCAAGGAAGCCGAGAGCAACGTCGCCATCCGCGTCACCGAGACGAGCGGCAAGGACGCCTATGAGGTCGCCGGCCGCGGGGAACTGCAGCTCGGCGTACTGATCGAGAACATGCGCCGCGAAGGGTTCGAGGTTTCGATCAGCCGGCCGCGCGTGGTCTATCAGACCGGCGAGAACGGCGAACGGCTGGAGCCGATTGAGGACGTCGTCATCGACGTGGATGACGAATACACCGGCGTGGTCATCGAGAAGCTGTCGGCCCGCAAGGCCGAGCTCAAGGACATGGGGCCGTCGGGCGCCGGCAAGACCCGCATCCAGCTGATGTGCCCGTCGCGCTCGCTGATCGGCTACCAGGGCGAGTTCCTGACCGACACGCGCGGCTCCGGCGTGCTCAACCGCGTGTTCAGCCACTACGAGCCGCACAAGGGCGCGATTGAAGGCCGTCTGAAGGGCGTGCTGGTGTCCAACTCCGACGGCGAGACGGCGGCCTACGCCCTGTGGAACCTCGAGGAGCGCGGCGTGATGTTCGTCGGCGCCGGCGAGAAGACCTACCAGGGCATGATCATCGGCGAGAACAGCCGCTCGGACGACCTCGACGTCAACCCGATCAAGGGCAAGCAGCTCACCAACGTCCGCGCCGCCGGCAAGGACGAGGCGGTGCGCCTGACCCCACCGCGCCGGCCGTCGCTGGAGCAGGCCATCGCCTATATCGAGAGCGACGAACTCGTCGAGGTGACGCCGAAGTCGATCCGCCTGCGCAAGGCGGTGCTGAACCCCAGCTTCCGCAAGAAGCGCGTCCGCGAGGACTGATCGGGCGCTCATCGAGCGAGAATCGGCCAATTCCGGCGCCGCCAAGGTCATTTCGGGGCGGCCGAAACGAACCGAAACAGCGCGTGTTGATCCGGTGCGGGCGTTGTGCCCGCGCCAGATCAAAGGCTGACAACATGCGTAAGACCGCGCTCCTCACGGGGGTCGCCGGCCTGTTCCTCATGACCGCTCCGGCGTTCGCCCAGGACAGCACGGCCCCGCAAACCCCGCCGACCGAACAGGCCGCCGAGCAGGCCGCCCAGCCGCAGCAGCTGACCCTGCAGCCCGGATCGGTCGTCCGCGATCCGACCGGCGCCGAACTTGGCCGTCTCGAAGGCGTCCGCAACGGCCCGACCGGTCAGGAACTGACCGTGCGCGGCTCCGACGGCCAGCTGCGCGGCGTGCCGATCGGGGGCATCCGTCAGGACGGCGACGCCATCGTCGTCGACTTCACCAGCGGCGCCTTCATGGGCGCTCCGGTGATCGAGGCCGAGCCCGGTGAGACCGAAGCGACCCCGCCGGCTCCGGCCACGCCGGCCCAGCCCGCGACGCCGGCCACGCCCGCGACCCCGGCGGATCCGTCTGAGCCGATGCAGCCCGCGGAGCCGGCCCAACCGGCCGAACCCGCGCAGCCGGCTGAGCCGGCCGAGCCCGCGACCGCCCCGTCGCCGGACCAGCCGCCCGCCCCGGGCGAGGGCAAGGCGCCGGATCACGCCAACCACGGCGCGGCCGCGGCCGACGCCCCGGGCCAGGCGCCGGACAGTGACGAGCCGACGGACGACGATGAACCGACGGACGACGAACCGGGCGCCTGATAGACGCCCCGGAACGACGAAAAAGGGCGGCTCCGGAGGGAGCCGCCCTTACTTCGTTCAGAAGCGATGGGTCAGGCCCGTCGCTTCACCAGTCCAAGCAGGAACAGCAGGATGACCGCGCCGATGGTGGCGACGATGATGCCCACGATCCAGTTGCCCCCGGCGTCGCCGCCCAGCAGGGTGTTGTAGAGGAAGCCGCCGATCAGGGCGCCGACGACGCCGACGATCAGGTTGGTCAGCAGGCCGTGATTGCGGCCCATGATCTGTTCCGCCAGCCAGCCGGCGACGATACCGATCAAGATCCAGGCGATGATGCCAAATCCACTCATACTCCCGCTCCTTCCAGTCGATGGTCGATGCGGCCTTTAATGCGCCGCCAGCGTAACGGTTGCGGAAGCGTGGCCGAACGCCGCTCGACCGTTCTCCCCAAGGACGGGAGACCGGCACGCGCCTTGCCGCGTGAGGGGCGAGCCGTCCCGCTTCGGGACAGGCGAATGGGGAAACGGGATCATGGCTTCAGACATCGACCTTCACCTCGGACGTCGCCTCCGTCGCCGCCGCCGCCTGCTGGGCCTGACCCAGCAGCAGCTGGCCGCCCAGGTCGGCATCCGCTTCCAGCAGATCCAGAAGTACGAGTGCGGCGCCAACCGCATCTCCGCCGCCCGCCTGTGGCAGCTGGCCGAGGCGCTGGAGTCGCCGGTCAGCTATTTCTACGACGGGCTCGAGGAGGCGATCGAGCGCAAGGAAGTCGCCAACCAGGGGGGCGAGATGTTTTCCCGCAAGGAGACGCTCGACCTGATCCAGGCCTATTACCAGCTGGACGAGAAGCCGCGACGCCGGCTGCTCGACCTCGCCAAGTCGCTGCACAGCGAGGGCGAGGCGGCCTGAAGACGTGGCCAGTGGCCCGTGGTTAGTGGTTAGTGGTTGGGCGGCTCTCCGTTCCGACTGCGGGGCGAGACGGTGACGCTGGCGAGGACGCCGCCATGTCACTAATCACCAACACCAGCTACCAGCCACCAGCCACTGGTTCCCATGACCGAGTACGAACTGTTCGCCGTCGAACTGGCCCGCGAGGCCGCGCGGGTGTCCCTGCCCTACTTCCGCAATCCCTGCGAGGAGATCGACAAGGGCGGGGCCGCCGGCTTCGATCCGGTGACCCAGGCCGACCGCGAGGCCGAGGCGGCGCTCCGCCGGCTGATCGAGACGCGCTATCCCGAACACGGCGTCATCGGCGAGGAGTACGGCGAGGACCGGCCCGAGGCCGAGCATGTCTGGGTGCTGGACCCGATCGACGGGACGCGCGCCTTCATCGCCGGCCTGCCGCTGTGGACCAATCTGATCGCCCTGCGGAGCGCCGGGCGGCCGGACGTGGGCGTGATCGGCCAGCCCTATCTCGACGAGATCTTCCTCGGCGGACCTTCCGGGGCCCGCCTGATCCGGGGCGGCGGCGAGAGCCGGCTGCAGACCCGCGCGTGCGACCGCCTGACGGAAGCCGTCATCGCGACCACCGACACCGACCTGTTCACCGGTTCGGAGCTGGGCGCGTGGACCCAGGTGCGGGCGGCGGCGCGGCTGGCGCGGCTGGGCTGCGACGCCTACGCCTATGCGATGCTGGCGGCCGGGCGGGTGGACCTGGTCGCCGAGAGCGGGCTGAAGATCTGGGACTGGTCGGCGCTGGTCCCGGTGATCGAGGCGGCCGGCGGCGCGGTCAGCGACTGGCGCGGCGGCGCGCCGGACGGCAACGGCCAGATCCTTGCGGTGGGCGACGCCCGCATCCGCGAACAGGCGCTGGTGTCGCTGCGCCGCGCGGCGCTCTAGGCCGGCCGCCGTCAGGCGG
>JAFAEC010000184.1 GCA_023424215.1 Pseudomonadota bacterium | reverse complement strand
CGTCGGGGCGGACAGGGCCGCGATCGCCGCCAGCAGGGCCGCGTCGCCCTCGGCCTCGGCGGTCAGGTCCGGCGTCACCCCCCGCTTCTCCAGCCGCACGCCGCCGGCCGTGACGAAGTCGGCGCGGCTGAGCGTCAGCTTGCCGCCGTCGGGCAGGCGGGTCTCCTGCGAGATCAGCACCGCGCCGGCCGTCGGCTCGCCGATCACCAGGGCGCGACGGGCCTCCTGCAGGGCGGCGGGCGTCAGTTCGGCGGCGCTGCGGCTGTCGCCGTCGACGAGCACGGCCACCTCGTGCGGGGCCGGGCCCTCGAGCGGGCCGCAGCCGCCCGCTGTTCGCATCTCGATCGCGCGGCCGGAACGACCCGTGCGCGTCGCCCAGCGCAGGTCGCGCGGCAGGAAGCAGCTGAGCACCGCGTCAGCCTCCATCAGACGGCCGCCCGGGTTGCCGCGCAGGTCGACGACGACGTCGGTCTCCGGCCCCGTGCGGGCCAGCTCCTCGCCCATCCAGTCGCCAAGGCCGGCCTCGAAGCCCTCGACGCGCAGTACGACGACGCCGGGCCGGGAGCGATCAGCGACGAAGGCGGGCTCCGGCTCGAGAATCTCGGGCGCCACCTCAAGGGGGCGCGGCGCGCCGGTCTCGTCGGTGAAGGCGAGGTGTACGGTCCGGCCCGCCTCGACGTCCTGCTCCGGGCTCCACTGGCCCGGCGCGCCGGTGGCGAGCACCCAGCCGGGGCGGACGCCGGCGCGGTCGGCGGGCGACCCCGGGCGCACCCGCTCGATCCGGTAGCGCCCGGAAGCGGGGTCGATGGCGCGCAGGGAGACGCCGATGGCCGGCCGCCGCTCGCGCAGCGTGTCCTGGCGACGAGCCACCGCCGGCGGCGCCGCGCCGGCGTGGTCGTCGTCGAGCAGGTCGAGCATCTCGTTGAGCGCCGCGTAGAGGGCGCGGTCGTCGGCGGCGGCGAGCGCGCGCGGCCGGAAGGTCCGGCGGGCGGCGTTCCAGTCCACCCCGTGCAGGCCGGGATCGTAGTACTGGCCGCGGACCTCACCCCACACCCGGTCGAAGACGCGGCGATTCATGCGCGCGCGGTCGGGGGAAGGCGTGGCGGCGTCGACCGCCGCCACGGGGGCCGGATCGCCGGCGAAGGCGGGAGGCGCCGCCACGAGGCACAGCCCCGCGGCGACCGCGGCGGTCAGTCGATTGATCAGGCGTCCGGAACCCATGGACCGACGTTAGGGCGCCGTTCCCGGCTCCGCCAAATCACGAAGCCGCTGGCGAATCACTCCGCGTCGTCGCGCTCGATGCGGCGGGTGATGACCCGCACCTCGCCGTCGCCGCCGCGCTCGCTCGCCTCGAGATAGCCGGAGCGATCGGCGTCCATGCGGGCGAAGGCGTCGCGCAGCCGCGCCGTGAACTCGGCCTCGCTGACCCGGCCGTCGCCGTCCGCGTCCATGCGGCGAGCCGGGCCCTCGCCGGAGTCGACGTGGAAGACATGCGGGCCGCCTTCGCCACCGGGGGCGCGGATGACGATCTCGCGGCGCTCGCCCGGCGCGGCCACACCGTCGCCATGGTGCCTTTCGAAGCGATGCATCCCCGGCTCGCCGCCGCGCAGGATCATGACGTCATGCTCCCCCGGACCGGGGTGGGGGGCCAGTTCCTGTTCCGAGAGGCGGCCGTCCCCGTCCGTGTCCATGCGGGCGAAGGCGTCGTTCATGGGCGCGGCGAACTCGTCGCGGGTCACCTGTCCGTCGCCATCCCGATCCATCGCGCCGCGGCCGTGCGGGCCTATCATCATGAAGCGCACCTCCGGCAGAGACGGCGGCGCGGGCGGGGCCGGGGGCTCCTGCATCAGGGCGGCGGACAGGGCGATCAGGGTGAGCATCGGGCTTCGTCTCCGTTGTCGTTGGACGGAGTCGACCAGCCTCCCCTTGCCGGCGTGTTTCAATCGGGCGGTCGAATGTTGCAGCGCTGAAATGACGCCGACCGCCGGCTCGGTCATGATGCCGGAATGCAGAGCGAAGCCCCGCGCATCCTCGTCGTCGACGACGACCCCGGCATCCGCGAAGTGCTGTGCGACTACCTTTCGCAGCACGGCTACGAAACCGCCGGAGCAGCCTCGGCGGCGGAGCTGGACCGGGCGCTGGCGAGCCGCGCCCCGGACCTGATCGTGCTCGACCTGATGATGCCGGGCGAGGACGGCCTGTCGGTGTGCCGGCGGCTCGCCGGCAAGGGTCCGCCGCTGATCATGCTGAGCGCCATGGGCGAGGATACGGACCGGATCATCGGCCTGGAGCTCGGGGCTGACGACTATCTGGGCAAGCCGTGCAATCCGCGGGAGCTGCTGGCGCGCGTCAGGGCCGTGCTGCGGCGGCCACGGGACGACGCGACGGCCGAGGGGCCCGCCCTGGCCTTCGCGGGCTGGCGCCTCGACCTGCTGCGGCGCGAGCTGACCCGGCCGGACGGAGAGCTGGTGGCCCTCTCGGCTGGCGAGTTCGCCCTGCTCAGGGCCTTCGCCGAGCGACCGGGCCGGGTGTTGACCCGCGAGCAACTGCTCGAGCGGGCGCGCGGGGCCGACGCCGACGTCTTCGACCGGGCCATGGACGTGCAGATCAGCCGGCTGAGGAAGAAGCTGGACGACGGCTCCGGCCTGGAGATGATCCAGACCCTGCGGGGCGAGGGCTATATGTTCGATGTCCGGGTCGAGCGCCGGCGGGGCGCGGCGTGAGGCGGCCGTCGTCCGTGCCGGTCGTTGTCCAGGTCGGCGCCCTCGCGGCGCTGGCCGTGGTCATGTCCCAGGCGGTGGCCTTCGCCCTGGTCGTCCTGGCGCCCGAGCCGCGACCCGCCGGGATCAGCATCGCCGACGCCGCGCGGGCGCTGAAGGGCGAGGCGGCGGAGACCGTCGATGGGCGTCCCCTCCGCCGTCGGATCTCCAGCCGGCCGGTGGCGCGGAGCGAGACCGACGGACAGAATCCCCTCGCGCTGGCCATCCGCGCGGGGCTGGCGAACAGCCTCGGGACGCCGATGGATCGCGTGGCGGTCTCCATCGAGGCGCCCGTGCGGCGCTTTCCCGGCCCGGGCCAAGGCCGGCGGGACGAACGCTCCGTCGAGAGCCTGGTCTTCGTCCGCCGCGGCGAGGACGTGATCGTGCCGGGCGCGCCGGGCGGCCAGTATCCGGCGGCGCAGGCCCCGGCCGCCGCCGTCCGCCTGCATGCGCAGGTGCACGGGCGGGGGACCGCCGCCGCGCCGGTCGTCGTCGGCCAGCAGACCCGGCACTTCACCGTGATGACGGACCGGCTGACCTTCGCGCCCTTCTCCGCCTCGCTGCAGCTGGAGGATGGACGGTGGGCGACAGTCGAGCCGCCGCGCGACCTGCTGTCGCCATGGCAGATGCGGCTGCTGCTGGCGCTGGGCATCTCCCTGCTGCTGCTGGCGCCGCTGGTGTGGTGGATGGCGCGACGACTGACGCGACCGATCCGGGTGTTCGCCGAAGCCGCCGAACGGCTCGGCGCGGATCCCGAGGCGCCGGCGCTGAGGCCCTCGGGCCCCACCGAGGTGCGCACCGCTATCCATGCCTTCAACGAGATGCAGGCGTCGCTGCGGGACCACATCCGGCAGCGCACCCATACCGTGGCCGCGATCGCCCACGACCTGCGCACGCCGCTGACCCGGCTGCGCTTCCGGGCCGAGCAGGCGCCCGGCGAGGTCCGCGACCGCATGGCCTCTGACATCGAGGAGATGGACGCCCTGATCGGCCAGGCCATGGCCTTCGTGCGCGGCGAGGCCAGACCCGAGGCGCGGGAGGCGATGGATCTGGCCGCGCTGGCGCATGACTGCGCGCGAGGCTTCGCCGAGACGGGGGCCGCGGTCGCCTTCGCGGGCGGAGCCGCCCTGCCCGTGACGGGCGACCCCGCCGCCCTGCGCCGCGCGCTCGGCAACCTGATCGGGAACGCCGTGAAGTACGGCGGCGACGCCCAGGTCCGCGCCCTCGTCGAGGGCGGATCGGCCGTTATCGAGATCGAGGATCGGGGCCCCGGTCTGCCGGAAGGCGAGCTTGAGGCGGTGTTCGAGCCCTTCAAGCGGGGCGAGCGCTCGCGAAGCCGCGAGACCGGGGGCGCCGGGCTGGGTCTGACGGTGGCGCGGCAGGCGGCCCGCGCGGCCGGCGGCGAAGTGACGCTGCGCATC
>JAFAEC010000098.1 GCA_023424215.1 Pseudomonadota bacterium | reverse complement strand
GCCGAGCGCTCCTGTGGCCGCGCCCGCCGTCACGCCTCTTGCCGCGCGGGCGGCGCAGGGGCCGCTGCGGATCGGCGTCTTCGGCGACTCCATGGCCGACGGCCTGTACGCCGGCCTGTACCGCGAGCTGCGCGACGAGCCGGGGGTCCGGGTGACGAAGTTCTCGGAGGTCTCCACCGGGCTCAGTCGCTACGACTATGTGAACATCGAGGAGAAGACCCGCCGTCAGCTGGACGAGCAGCCGGTCGACGCGGCCGTGGTCCTGTTCGGCGCCAACGACGCGCAGGGCATCGAGGCGGACGGAACGGTGCACCCGTTCGGCAGCGAGGGATGGAAGGCCGCCTACGGCCGGCGCATCGACGACCTTGTCGCCCTGCTCCGCAGGCGGGACGTGGCGGTGTACTGGGTCGGCCTGCCGCGCATGAAGGGCGAGCGGTTCGACGGCCGGATGAGCCTGATCAACAGCGTGGTCGAGACGCGCATGCGGGCTCTGGGCGTGCCGTACATCGAAACGGTCTCGCTGACCTCGAACGCGGACGGCGGCTACGAGGCCTATCTGCCCAACGACGCGGGGCGCCGGGTGTTGATGCGGGCCAACGACGGCATCCACATGTCGATGGCCGGCTATCTGCGGATCAGCGCTCCGGTGGCGGCACGGCTGAAGCGTGACGCCGGTCTGGACCGACCGGAACCCGCCTTGGCCGCGCCCGCGTCCTGAGCATGGGACGGACCGCAGCGGCGCTGGTCGCGGGGCTGTGGGCGCTCGCCGGCGCGGCGGCGGCCCAGGAGGTCCCCTACGTCGCCTCAACCCCGCCGCCGCCGGACGCTTCGGCCTGCCCGGGGGGCATTTGCCAGGTCGAGGCGCTGGCGGACGTCTTCGGCGCGCTGGCGGCCACGGAGGCCGGGCGGCGCGCCGGCCCGGTGCACATTCTCCAGATCGGCGACAGCCACACGGCGGGCGACCGGATCACCGGCAAGGTGCGGGCGGCCCTGCAGGTCCGCTTCGGCGACGCCGGCCGAGGCGTGCTGCCGCCGGGCGCGCCCTACGAAGGCTTCGCGCCCTATCAGGTCGAGATGACGGGGAGCGGCTGGCGGCCGGTGCTGGCGCCGCTGGTGGGCGCGAACGGGTTCGGCGTCGAGGGCGTGGGCCTGACAGGCGTGCAGGCGATCGCGCTCGAGCCGGGGGCGGAGCTGAGGCTGCGGCCGGAGGGGCGGGACGCCCTCGCCTATATGATCTCGGTGTGCGGGGAAGGCCCGGGCCGGCTCCGCGTGGAGGCCGACGGCGAGGTCTGGAGCGAACGGGTGTTCGACGAGCACGGCGCGGAACGGTCGTGCGTGTACCAGATGGCGAACGGCCGGCCGGATGAGATCGTGCTGCGACCGCTGGACGGCGCGCTGAAGCTGCACGACGTGCGGCTGGCCTACATGAGCGGCGGGGTGACCCTGTCCAACCTCGGGATCATCGGCGCGACCCTGCGTGACCTCGCCGCGCGGGACGAGGCGGTGGCGGCCCTGCAACTGGCCAACTGGCGGCCGTCGCTGATCGTGCTCGCCTTCGGGACAAACGAGGGGTTCGAGGATGGGCTGGACGCGACCGCCTACGAGGCCTTGCTGCGCGGCCAGATCGCGCGCCTGCGCCGACTGGCGCCGGCCGCCTCGCTGATGATCTTCGGCGCCCCCGACGCCCTGCGCAGCGGCGTCGAGGGCGGGTGCAGCGCCGACGGGATGCGGGCGCCGCCGCCGTCGCTGGCGGTGGTCCGGGACGTGCAGCGCCGGGTCGCCGCAGACACGGGTGTGGCGTTCTGGGACTGGCATGGGCGCATGGGCGGAGACTGTTCGTCGGATCGACTGGCGCTGCGGCCCGAGCCGTTGATGCGCGGCGACCGCGTGCATTTCACCAGCGCCGGCGCGGACTGGATCGGCGGGATTCTCGCCGACGACCTGCTGGCCGCCTACGAGGCGTGGAAGGCGGCGCGCTAGATGCTGTTCCCCACGCTGGCGTTCGGCGTCTTCTTCCTGTTCGTCTATTTTATCGCCTGGTCGCTGGACCGCGAGAACGGGCGGCGGAAGGTGTTCCTGCTGCTGGCCAGCTGGTTCTTCTACGCCCAGTGGGACTGGCGCTTCGTCGGACTGCTGATCCTGTCGGCGGTGCTGAACTGGGGCGTGGCGGCGCTGATCGCCGGGCGGCCGGGCCGGAAGAACGGCTGGCTGGTCGGTCTGGGCGTAGCGGCCAACCTGCTGATCCTCGGCTTCTTCAAATACTACGGCTTCTTCGTCGAGCAGGCCGGCGAGCTGCTGGCCCGCTTCGGCTGGGAGCGGGACCTGCCGCTGCTGCAGGTCATCCTGCCGGTCGGGATCAGCTTCTTCACCTTCCAGGGCATCAGCTACCTGGTCGACGTGCATCGCGGGAAGACGCCGCCGGCGAAGAGCCTGACCGACGTCATGCTGCTGATGAGCTTCTTCCCGCATCTGGTCGCCGGACCGATCGTGCGCGCCTCGGACCTGCTGCCGCAGTTCGAGCGCACGCCGCGGCTGACGCGGGTGATGGCCACGCACGGCCTGCTGCTGATCGTCTGGGGCCTGTTCAAGAAGACGGTGATCGCGTCGGAGCTGTCGGTGAACCTGGTCGACCCGGTGTTTTTCGACCCCACGGCGCATTCGGCCTTCGACATCGCCGCGGCGGTCTACGGCTATGCGGTGCAGATCTACTGCGACTTCTCGGCCTATTCGGACATGGCCATCGGGCTGGCGGCCCTGCTGGGCTATTCCTTCCCGAGGAATTTCGACCAGCCGTACCGGGCAAGTTCGATGCAGCAGTTCTGGCGGCGCTGGCACATCAGCCTGTCGAGCTGGCTGAGGGACTATCTGTACGTGCCGCTGGGCGGCGGCCGGAAGGGGCTGTTCGCCAGCTGCGTAAACGTCTTCGTCACGATGGTGCTGGGCGGTCTGTGGCACGGGGCGGCGTGGACCTTCCTGGCGTGGGGGGCGCTGCACGGCGGGGTGCAGGTGATCGAGCGGCTCGGGAGAGCCGCCTTCGGCGACAGGCGGGTGCTGCCGACGGTGGTCGGAGTGCTGGTCACCTTCCACATCGTCTGCCTCGGCTGGATCCTGTTCCGGGCCGAGAGCTTCGGGCTGGCGCTGCAGATGCTGGAAGGGCTGGGGCGGATCGGGCCGGCGGAGGTGCTGACGCCGCTGCTGCTGACCCTGATCGTCGGCGGGCTGGCCATGCACTGGCTGCCGCCGCGGGCGGTGGAGGGCATGGCCGAACGGCTGCAGGCCGCGCCGTCGCTCAGCCTCGGACTGCTGATCGGCGCGGCCATCCTGCTGGTCGAGGGACTGCGCCCCGAGGGCGTGGCGCCCTTCATCTACTTCCAGTTCTGAGGCGTTGGACCCGCGATGACCGACGAGAGGGACAAGACGGGGGAGGCGGCGGACGACGGCGTCCCGCTGGAGCCGTTCCCGACGCACCGGCCGGAGTCGCCGTTCCCGCCGCTGTACGAGAGCCTGCCGCCGCCGCAGGAACCGCCGCCCGATCCGCCGAGCGACTGGATCCAGAGCGCTGACGCGCACGACCTGCCGACGCGTGAGAACGCGCTGGTGGCGCTGGGCCGGTTCGCCTTTCCGCCGGCGCCGCCGCTGGACGACGAGGGCGTGGCCGCCCGCGACCGGCGCTGGACCAGCCGCGCCATCGCGACGGCGACGCTCTTCCTGCTGGTGTTCAATGCCGCCTCGCCGCTGAACTGGGCGCGACAGCAGCCGCCGGGCTGGATCCCGCAGACGGTCGAACGGCTGTCCGAGGTGTGGACGGAGCAACTGGAGGTGTTCGGGGTCGACATGCCGCGGCGCGGCTTGGGCGAGACCTGGGACGCGGCCCGCGAGGCGCGCTTCGTCGGCCAGGGCGCGCCGGGGCGGGCGGAGTCGACTTCGCCGCGGGATTGAGGAAACCTGACGCCGCGCGGGACGGGGCGCGGGGGGTGGAATGAAGCTGGATCGCAGATCGGCCCTGCTCGGGGCGGGCGCGGCTGTCGCGGCGGGGCTGGCGGCGGGGGCGACGCGGGCGCAGACGCCTCTGCGCATCCGCAGGAGCGTCGGCGAACTGACCGCCGCGAGCGACGACGTGGTCGCCTTCGGCGAGGCCGTGCGGCAGATGAAGCGGCGGCGCGACGGGCTGTCGTGGGACCGGCAGGTGCGCATCCATCATGTCGACGCCCAGCACGGCAACGGCCTGTTCCTTCCGTGGCACCGGCTGCAGCTGCTTCATCTGGAGCGGATCGTGGCGCGGCTGACCGGGCACGAGAGGTTCGCCATGCCCTACTGGGACTGGCAGGAGCACCGGTTCCTGCCGGACTGGGTGACGGACCGCGACTCGCCGCTGTTCGAGCGGGAGCGGGCCCGGGGCATGGACGAGCTGGATTTCGCGGCGGCGCGGTGGGCGGAGTCGCCCTATACGGCGCGGCTGGCGTCGGACGACTTCGAGACCTTCTGCGGCAAGCTGCCGGAGGGGCAGGGGATGGTCGAGGGCTATGGCCATAATCACATCCATGCCCTGATCGGCGGGGCGATGCGGCACCCGCGCACCTCGGCGCGCGATCCGATGTTCTGGCTGCACCACAGCAATGTCGACCGCGTCTGGGCGACCTGGCACGGGCTGCGCGGCAAGGATCTCTATCCGGAGGATTGGCGGGCGCTGACGGTGACCGGGTTCGTCGATGCGGAAGGCGAGCCGGTGGGCGACCTGCCGGTGGCGCGGGCGCTGGAGACGCGGTCGCTGGGCTACGGCTACGACCGGCTGTATCCGTTCCCGGTGTTCAACGTTCCCGAGGCCGGGCCGCCGGGGGCGACGCGGCGCGTGCCGCTGGGCGGACGGAGCTGGACCGTGCGGGCTGAGGCGCGGCCAGGATCAGGGCGCATGAGCCTGACCCTGCCTGATGAGGCGGTGGCGCGGATGCGCGACGCCGATGACACGCTGATGATCGAGGCCGTGGGCGCGGTCGCCTATGCGCGCGAGGCGCCGCTGGAGGATCGCTCGCTGGAGATCCGGCTGGCCAGCGGCGGGCGGGAGCGGTCGCTGGGGTCGTCGCCGACCTTCGTGCACCTCCCGGAAGCGGGCGGAGGGCACGCGCATCGCGGGCCCTATGTGCTGCCGTTCCGGTTCGGCGAGGAGGTGCTGAACCTGCTGGCTGCGGGCGACGGGCCGGCGGCGGTGTCGGTGGCGGCCGAGGACCTGCTGCCGGAGGCGGGGCGGCCGGAGCCGCAGGGCGCCTGGATCGAGCTGAAACTGACGCTGACGGAGACGCGCTGGGCATGAAGCGGTTGAGGATCGTCCTGTTTCTGCTGATGGCGGGGCTGGCTCTGGCGCCGGCGGCGGGGTGCAGCTGGCTGCAGGAGCCGCCGCCGGTCATGGCTCCTCCGCCGCCGCCGCCGCCTCCACCGCCGCCTCCGCCGCCCGCGCCGCCGCCCGATCCCGAGGATCAGTGGCCGGACGGGCGCGTGCCGATGTGCTTCGCCAGCCCCGCCGCCGAAGACGCCTGGGCGCGCGAGGCGGTGATGGACGCGGCCGCGGTCTGGGAAGGAGCGGCGAAGGTGGACTTCGACATCCGCGCGACCTGCGACGGCTCGCCGACCAGCGGGCCGGAGCGGCGCATCCCGATCCGCATCGTCCACGACCCGGAGATGTTCGCCTCGGCCAGCCATCTGGGCGTGCACCTGGTGCAGGGCGGGGAGATCGTGCTGAACGCCGAGTACCTGGTGACCAACCGCATCTGCGGGCGGCGGGGGACCGTCGGGCGCGAGGGCTGTTTCCGGGCCGACGCGCTGCACGAGCTGGGGCACGCGCTGGGCTTCAGCCACGACCACGTCAGCCCGCGCGCCCCGGACTGTCTGGCGAGGACGCGGGCGCCGGAGGCGACGGTGGCGGGCGAGACCTATTACGACGAGGCCTCGGTCATGAACTACTGCAACGCCGACCGCTGGCAGGGGCGGCTGAGCGAGGCGGACGTCTGCTCCGTGCGGGCCGCCTATGGCGCGCCGGACGGGACGCGGCCGAGCCGGGCCAGCTGCTACGCCCTGATCGGCGCGAGCCCGGGACGGCCTTGACCGGGCTCCGGCGGCGACCCTAGCGTGCCCGGCCCGCCGGTTCGGGGCGGGGGTTGGGGAAGTGAACATGCGTCGTCGTCTGCTCGGCCGGGCCCTGCCCGCCTTCGTGCTCATCGCCGCCCTCGCGGGACCGGCCCTGGCGCAGGAGGCGCTGACCTACCAGCAGCCGCCGGCGCCGATCGCCGACATCCTCGACGCCAGGCCGACGCCGACGGCGAGCCTGTCGCCAGACCGGGCGACGCTGGCCCTGTACGACCGGGCCAACCTGCCGCCGATCGCCGAACTGGCCGAGCCGATGCTGCGGCTGGCCGGCTACCGGATCAATCCGCGCAACAACGGGCCGGCCAACAGCCGGGTGGCGTGGCTGACCGGCCTGAGCTTCCAGCCGGTGGCGGGCGGGCCGGCGCGGGCGGTGCAGCTGCCGGCGGGGGCGCGGTTCATGTCGCCGGCCTGGTCGCCGGACGGCAAGTCGGTGGCGCTGCTGATGGACGCGCCGACCGGGCTGGAGCTGTGGGTCGCGGACGTGGCCAGCGGTCAGGCCCGCAAGCTGACCGAAGGGCGGGTCAACGCCGCCGCGGGCGGGGCCTTCGACTGGGCCCCCGACAGCTCGGCCCTGCTGGTGCGGATGGTCCCCGAGGGGCGGGGCGCGGCGCCGGATGTGAGCCGGCCGCCCTCGGGCCCGATCGTCGAGGAGAGCATGGGCCGGACGGCGCCGGCGCGAACCTACCAGGACCTGCTGTCCAACGCCGGGGACGAGGCCCTGTTCGAGCACTACTTCACCAGCCAGCTGACCTGGGTCCCGCTGGACGGGGCGGCGCGGACGCTGGGCGAGCCGGCGGTTCACCTGGGGGCGGGCATCTCGCCGGACGGGCGCCATGTGCTGCGCACGGCGGTGAAGCGGCCCTACAGCTATGTGGTGCCGGCCGGGCTGTTCCCGACCGAGATCACCGTGCTGGACCTGCAGGGACGCGAGGTGCACCGGGTCGCCGACCTGCCGCTGCGCGACAACATTCCGACGCCGTTCGACGCCGTGGCGCCCGGGCCGCGCTCGGTGCAGTGGCGCTCCGACGCGCCGGCGACGCTGGTCTGGGCCGAGGCGCAGGACGGTGGCGATCCGCGGACCGAAGCCGAGGTCCGCGACCGGCTGTTCCTGCAGGCGGCGCCGTTCACGGACGCGCCGACGCCGCTGGTCGACCTGAAGGAGCGCTATTCGGGGATCACCTGGGGCGATGCGGATACGGCGCTGGTCTACAGCCGCTGGTTCAACACCCGGCACGAGACGCGGCTGGTCGTCGATCCGTCGACGCCGGGCGAGGGCAGGGTGCTGCTGGAGCGCAACTACCAGGACCGCTACAACAATCCCGGCTTCCCGGTGACCGAACCCAACGCCGCCGGCTTCCCGGTGATGCGCTTCGCCGGCGACGGCCGGGTGCTGATGACCGGGCCGGGGGCGACGCGCGAGGGGGAGTATCCCTTCCTGGCCGCCATGGACCTGACCAGCGGCGAGAGCGAGCGGCTGTGGACCTCGGCGACCGGCGACTACGAGAGCGTGGTCGGCATTCTCGACGACGACGCGCGACGGCTGGTCACCCGGCGCGAGACGCGGAATGACCCGCCGAACCTGTATGTGCGCAACCTCGACGCACAGGCTCCCGACGCCCTGACCACCTTCCCCGACCCGGCCCCGCAACTGGCGGGCGTGACGCGCCAGCTGGTCACCTACACCCGGGCCGACGGGGTGCCGCTGTCGGGCACGCTGTACCTGCCCGCCGGCTACGACAAGGAGCGCGACGGGCCGCTGCCGCTGGTGATGTGGGCCTATCCGGCCGAGTTCACTGACGCCGCCGTGGCGGGGCAGGTGGTCGACACGGCCAACCGTTTCGTGCGGCCGGGCGGCTCGAGCCACCTGTTCCTGCTGACCCAGGGCTATGCGGTGCTGGACGACCCCTCGATGCCGATCATCGGCCGCGACGGGGCCGAGCCGAACGACACCTATATCGAACAGCTGAAGGCCTCGGCCGAGGCGGCGGTGAACGCGGTGGTCGAGATGGGCGTGGCCGACCGCGACCGCATCGCCGTCGGCGGGCACAGCTACGGGGCCTTCATGACCGCCAACCTGCTGGCCCACACCGACCTGTTCCGGACCGGCGTGGCGCGCTCGGGAGCCTACAACCGGACCCTGACGCCGTTCGGCTTCCAGGCCGAGCAGCGCACCTACTGGGAGGCGACCGACACCTATACGGAGATGTCGCCCTTCACCTACGCCAACCGGGTCAACGAGCCGATCCTGCTGATCCACGGCGAGGCGGACGACAACTCGGGCACCTTCCCGGTGCAGTCGGAGCGGTTCTACGCGGCGCTGAAGGGCAACGGCGCCAACGTGCGCTACGTCGTCCTGCCGCTGGAGGCGCACGGCTACCGGGCGCGGGAGTCAGTCGGCCACACCCTGTGGGAAATGGTCCGCTGGCTGGACGAACACGTGAAGAACGCGCCGGCGCGGTAAGGGAGAGAAAGCAGACGAGGCAATCCTCCCCGCAGGGGGAGGGGGACCGCCGGAACGGCGGTGGAGGGGGGATGATCCGGAGATCTCCCTCCACCCCCTCCACCATGCTTCGCATGGTCCCCCTCCCCCTGCGGGGGAGGAACCGAACGCAGAAAAGGGCCCGGCGAGCGATCGC
>JAFAEC010000205.1 GCA_023424215.1 Pseudomonadota bacterium | reverse complement strand
GCGTGCTGAGCGTGGCCTCGTTGGCGACATAGCCCGAGGTGAACAGCAGCGCCGCCTCCTTCTGGTGCCAACTGGCCAGCTCGGCCTCCAGATCCACCGCCGAGCGCGTCGTGCCCGAGATGTTGCGAGTGCCCCCCGCCCCGGCCCCGGCCGCGTCGACCTCGGCCTTCATCGCCTCGAGCACCGCCGGATGCTGGCCCATGCCCAGGTAGTCGTTTGAGCACCAGACCACCACCTCCTGCTCCGAGCCGTCCTCGCGACGGCGAACCGCCCTCGGAAACCGGCCGCGCACGCGCTTCAGGTCGGCGAAGACGCGATAACGCCCCTCGCCCCTCACCTGCTCAACGGCGGTCTGGAATGCGGCCCGGTAGTCGTACAAAGCGTCGGCTCTGCGCGGTGAAAATCACCCGGGTGATGCGCCCTGGCGGCCGATTTGTCCACGCGGCGCGCCCGACAAATCGCCGCAACGCCTTAATTGATAACAGTTCGCAAGATTTCTCCGAATCAGGCGCGGGGCAGTTCGTCCAGGCGACCCCGCAGCATCTGCAGGATGGCGGAGAAGTCGCGGCCGCCGTAGCCGAGGCCGTTGAACATCTGGAACAGGGCCTCGGTCTGCGCCCCCAGCGGGGTGCTGGCGCCCGCCCTGGCGGCCGCCTCCTGGGCCAGCTTGAGATCCTTCAGCATCATGGCCGCCGCGAATCCGCCGTCGTAGTTTCGGTTGGACGGCGCCGTCGGCACCGGGCCGGGCCACGGATAGTAGGTGGTGACGCTCCAGCTCTGGCCCGAGGACTTGGCGACGATGTCGAACATCTTCGCCGGGTCCAGCCCCAGCTTCTCCGCCAGGCCGATCGCCTCGCAGGTGCCCAGCATGGTGATGCCGAGGATCATGTTGTTGCAGATCTTGGCCGCCTGCCCCGCGCCGTGGTCTCCGGCGCGGAAGGTGGCGCGGCTCATCGGCTCCAGCGCCGCCTCGATGCGGGCGAAGTCGGGCTCGTCGCAGCCGACCATGAAGGCCAGGGTCCCGGCGTCGGCGGCCATGGTGCCGCCCGAGACCGGAGCGTCGGCGAAGGCGTAGCCGGCGTCCTTCGCCAGCCCCGCGACCTTGCGGGCGGTGTCGACGTCGATGGTGGAGCAGTCGAGCAGCAGGGCCGAGGTCGGGGCGGCGCCGATGATCTGCTCCGTATAGACCTTCAGCACATGCGGCCCGGCGGGGAGCATGGTGATGACTACGTCGGCGTCCTTCACCGCCTCGGCCACCGACGCGGCCGGGGTGCAGCCGGCGGCGGCGGCGCGCTCCAGCGCAGCCGGCGACAGGTCGAAGGCCATGACCGCGCGGCCGGCCTTCGCCTGGTTGGCGGCCATGCCGCCGCCCATGTTGCCGAGGCCGATGAAGGCGATGCGTTGGGTCATGGCGTCTCTCCCGTGTGTTTGCGGGAGGGGTTAGCGCGGCCGAGGGCGATGCGCCAGCGTCCCGCCGCCGCTCACTCGGGCTTCTGGAAGGCGATCATGAACTGGCTGGTGCGCCCCCGGATCGCCTCGTCGAAAACGTTGGCGGTGCGCGGGTCTTCGTCGTTCCACAGGGCCGCCGCCTCGGAGCGAAGCTCGAACCCCGCGGCCTCGATCTCGCGGACCACGGTGGCGCGGTCGATCCGGTGCAGTGTGTCGGCGACCGACAGGTCCGACCCGTCGACGGCGTGATGGTCGATGACGACGTACCAACCGCCCGGACGCAGGGCCTCGAAGACGGCGGCGTTGACCTTCGCCGCCGTGTCCGTCCCGAAGGGCGCGAGATGAAGGTCGTGGTAGTTCTGGGCGGTGAAGACGAGGTCCAGTCCCCGGGGGAACTCCGGCGCGCCGATCGGCGAGCGGATCACGTCGACATTGGGCAGACGGTCAGCGGCGTCGGCCGCTTCGCCATACGAGGCCTGGAAGCCGATGAACTCGGCCGGCTGCCAGGCGGTGACATGTCCCTCCGGCCCGACCGCTGCGGAGAAGGCGCGGGTGAAGTAGCCGCCGCCCATGATCATGTCGCCGACCTTCCAGCCGGGCTGGACGCCGGTGAAACGCAAGGTCTGCCCGGTCATCCGGGCGGCGTCCCGGGCGCGATCCTCGTCCGTTCGGATCGGCGACGCGAGGACGGCGGCGTAGTCGGTCCCCCCGGGGGCGGTCTGCACCGGCGCGGGGAAGGTCAGCGGCGGCGGGGTCTGGGCGGCGGCGGAACCGGCGAGGAGCAGGCTGGCGGCGGCTGCGACGAGAAGGCGGTTCATGCGGTGTCTCTCCCCTACTCGGGCTTGCGGAAGCGGAAGACGAAGCGGTCGGTGCGGCCGCGGATCGACTCGTCGAAGACGCTGAGGCTGCGGTCGTCGTCGGGGTTGCGCACCACCTCGGTCGCGCCGTCGAAGACGAAGCCGGCGGCCTCGACCTGGCGGCGCAGCTCGGCCGACTCGATGCGGTGCAGCGTGCCGGCGACCGAGACGCCGGAGCCCGGGGCCGCCTCGTGGTCGAGAATGACGTAGAGCCCGCCCGGCTTCAGCGCCCGGAAGACGGCCGCGTTCATCGCCGCCACGTCCACGCCGAAGCGGGGGATGACGAAGTCGTGGTACTCCTCGCCCATGAAGACCACGTCCAGGGGACGGTCGAAGGCCATCGTCTCTAGGGCGCCGGTGACGCGGCTGACGTTGCCGTAGGTCGCGGACAGGCTGTCGGCGTAGGTGTTCTCCCGCGCCGAGGTCTGGTTGGGCACGAAGGCATAGACGTGGCCGGACGGCCCGACCACCGGCGCGAACAGGTGGGTGAAGAAGCCCTCCTCGGGCCGGATGTCTGCGATCACGTCGCCGGAGCCGAGGCGCATGAAGGCGAGCATGTCGGCCGAGCGGCGCAGGCCGTCGCGGGCGCGATCCGCTTCGGGCCGGTTGGGATTGGCGAGGGCGGCGACGTAGGCGTCCACCCGAGCGACCTGATGGACGACGGTCGTCCCGCCGTCGGCGACGACGATGCAGCCGGACAGGGCGGCCGCGACGAGCGGCAGGGTGAAGGTCACAAGACGGCGCATGGTGGGCTCCCCGGTTCCTGAGACGGGAGATACGCCGCCGGTTTTCCCCCGGATGCAAGCCCCGGACCTGGGCCGGGCGCGCGCCTGCCGGAATCTGACGCCTGCGACAGGGGACGTGGCGAACTCCCGCGCGCGGACGTAGCCTCGGTGCAGACAGACGAGGGAATGAACCGATGATTGCAGTCTTGGTCGCCGCCGGCGCTCTTCAGCTGGAACCCTCCGCCTTCGCCACCGCCTGCATGGCGGGAGGCGGCGCGCCGGGACGGGTCGAGGCCTCGTCCGACCGTGAGGTCGGCCGCAGCATTCCAATCGCCAGCGGCACGGAGCCCATAACCGTCATGGTCACGGTCAACCGGATCTCGCGCGGAGAGCGCGTGTCGATCTGGATCGAGGAGCACCACGCCCTGCCGGTGCGGGCAGGCGCCTCTGTGATCGCCACGGGGCGGCGAATCGCCTTCGGCTCGAACGAGTACCAGAGCTTCGACTACTGCCTGCGTCTGCAGGAGCGCTGACCGGGCCGCCGCTTCAGACCAGCGGCGACCACTCCTCTTCGTCCGGCAGCGGCGCGAAAAGGGCCTCGACCTCGGCGTCGGGGACCCCCTCCAGCGTCGCCGGCGACCAGTTCGGCGCATTGTCCTTGTCGACGATGACCGCGCGGACGCCCTCCTGGAAGTCGTGCGTGCGCACCACCCGGCCGCCGAGGCGGTACTCCATGGCCATGTTGTCGGCGAAGCTGTCGAGGCCGCGGCCGGTGCGCAGCTGGCGCAGGGTGACCTTGAGCGACTGCGGCGACTTGGTCTTCAGCACAGCCAGCTGGGCCAGGGCCCAGTCCGAGCCGTCAGCCTCGAGGGCGGAGCAGATGTCCTCCACCCGGTCATGGACGAACAGGCGGTCGATGGCCGGCAGGTGCGGCTCGATCGGCGCCTCGCCGGGGTCGTCCTCAAGGCCGTCGGCGACGTCGACCGGGTGCGCCGGGTCGGCGGCGAGGATGGCGCGGAAGGCCTCCAGCGCGTCGGTCGGCAGGTAGTGGCTGTGGATGCCAAGAAAGACGGTGTCGGCCGCCTTCAGCCGCGCCCCGGTCAGGGCCAGCCAGGTCCCGACCTCGCCCGGCAGGCGCGGCAGGAACCAGCCGCCGCCGACATCGGGAAACAGGCCGATGCCGGTCTCGGGCATGGCGTAGGTGGTGCGCTCGGTGGCGATGCGCACGTCGGCCGGCTCGGAAATGCCGACGCCGCCGCCCATCACCACGCCGTCGACGAGGGCGGTGATCGGCTTCGGATAGTCGAACAGCAGGTGGTTGAGCTTGTATTCCGTGTCGAAGAAGGCGCGGGCGTCGGCGGCGTCGCCCCTGCCGCTCTCGGCGATCATGCGGATGTCGCCGCCGGCGCAGAAGCCGCGCTCGCCGGTGTGGTCGATGAGGATCGACTTCACCGCGTCGTTCTCGCGCCAGGCCAGCAGGGCCTCGATCATCGCCTCGCACATGCCGCGGTTCAGCGCGTGCAGGGCTTTCGGACGGTTCAGGGTCAGGCGGCCGACGCCGGATTCGACGCGGGCGAGGACTTCGGGTTCGGTGGTCATGTGGGGGCTGATACGGCCGCGCGGCCGAACGGTCCAGCCTCAGGGCGTCGGCACCACCGTCAGGGTGTAAGGGATGAACAGGCCAAGATCGAGCGGCCCGGATTGCCGCCATGTCACGCGGTTTTCGATGCCCGTCACCTGCACGCTGTAGCCCGCGCCGAAGGCGGCGCTGGCCTGCCGCGCGTCCCCGGCGATCAGCCCGAGGATGGCGGACCGGTACTGCGGCGGATCGACGATCGACAGCTGCCAGTCGCCGCTGATGTCGGCCAGCGAGCGGCCGACCGGCTGCACGGCGTCGACGAACGCTTCCAGCCGCCCCGAGGCGGAATCGAGGATGTCGTCCGCCCGCACGGGCGTCTTGACGATCAGCGTGGCCACGCTGGTGTCGCTGCGCGAACCGTCAAAGCCGAGGGTCAGGGTGGAGACCATGTCCTCGGTGAGCGGGACTAGGACCCCCTCCTCCTCGATCGACAGGTCGATGTCGGCGCGCCCGGCGGCCGAGCGAGCCATGGCCCGGAGGGTGCGGATCAGCTCGTCGCGGCGGCCGGCGGCCTCGCGGGTGTCGTTGACCACCCGCACCTCGGCGATGAGGTTGTCGGCGCGGCGGAACAGCTGGACGGCGGGAATGTCGTCGGGATCCCACTCGATCATGCGCGAGCCGGTGACGACGATCTCTTCGACCGAGGCGTCCCGGGCCACGGCCGGTGTGGCGAGCAGCGCGATGGCGGCGAAGATGAGCAGCTTCATGATGACCCTCCGTCGCGACTATTGCGCGAAAGGTCCGGTCCGTCACCCTGATCGCGGCCCTACTGCCGCATCATCTCCCGGGCGGTGATCACGCGCATGATCTCGTTGGTGCCCTCGAGGATGCGGTGGACGCGCAGGTCGCGGACGATGCGTTCCAGCGGATAGTCCTTCAGATAGCCGTAGCCGCCGTGCAGCTGCAGGGCCTCGTCGGCGATCTGGAAGCAGGCGTCGGTGGCCAGCCGCTTGGCCATGGCGCACCATTTGGTCTTCTCCGGATGGCCGGTGTCGATGGCCCAGGCGCCGCGCAGCACCATCAGGCGCGCCGCCTCCAGCTGGGTGGCCATGTCGGCCAGCTTGAACTGGGTGTTCTGGAAGTCGCCGATAGGGCGGCCGAACTGCTTGCGGCTGGCGACGTACTCCTGCGCCGTCTCCAGGGCGAGACGGGCGCCGCCGAGCGAGCAGGCGGCGATGTTCAGGCGGCCGCCGTCCAGCCCCATCATGGCGTAGCGGAAGCCGTCGCCTTCCTTGCCGAGCAGGTTCTCCGCCGGGATGCGGCAGTCGTCGAAGCTGACGATGGCGGTGGGCTGGGAGTTCCAGCCCATCTTCTTCTCCTGCGCCCCGAACGACAGGCCCGGGGCGTCCTTGTCGACCACGAAGGTCGAAATGCCCTTGGGGCCGTCGACGCCGGTGCGGGCCATGACCACGTAGACGTCCGAGGTCCCGGCCCCGGAGATGAAGGCCTTGGAGCCGTTCAGCACCCAGTGATCGCCGTCCCGCTTCGCCGTGGTGCGCAGGGCCGCGGCGTCGGAACCGGAGCCGGGCTCGGTCAGGCAGTAGGAGGCGATCCGCTCCATCGAGACCAGCGACGGCACGTAGCGGGCGCGCAGGTCGTCGGAGCCGAAGCTGTCGATCATCCACGTCGCCATGTTGTGGATGGAGATGAAGGCGGCCGTCGACACGTCACCGCGGGCCAGTTCCTCGAAGATCACCGCCGCCTCGACGCGCCCCAGCGCCATGCCGCCGTGCTCTTCGCCGGCATAGATGCCGCAGAAGCCCATCTCGGCGGCGTGCTTCATGACGTCGACCGGGAAATGCTTGGTCTCGTCCCATTCGGCGCTGTGCGGAGCCAGCTCGGCCTCGGCGAAGGCGCGGGCGGCGTCCTGGATGGCGCGCTGGTCGTCGGTGAGGGCGAAGTCCATGGGCGATTTCCTCGAGTCGTTGGCCGCGCTTCTAGCCGAACCGGCGACAAACTGAACCCTCTCCCCGCGACGTGGGCTTCGTCTATAAGCCCGGCCATGAGCACGCCCTTCGCCCCCGCCGCCTTCCCCTACGCCCGGCCCCGCCGGCTGCGCAGCGCGCCTTGGGTCCGCCGGCTGGTGGCCGAGACGACGCTGACGCCCGCCGACCTGGTCTGGCCGCTGATCGTGCACGACGGCGCGGAGGACCTCGTGCCGGTGGGCTCGATGCCGGGCGTGTTCCGGTTGTCGCCGAAGGCAGCGGCCGCCGCTGCCGTCGAGGCGCGCGACCTGGGCATTCCGATGGTGGCGCTGTTCCCCAACGTCGATGCGGGCATCAAGGATGGCGTCGGAACCGGCGCGACCGATCCGGACGGGCTGATCCCGCACTGCATCAAGGCGATCAAGGACGCGGCGCCGGAGATTGGCGTCATGACCGACGTGGCGCTGGACTGCTACACCGACCACGGCCACGACGGGGTGCTGGAGGACGGACGCATCGTCAATGACGCCACCCTGGAGCGGCTGGCCGAGCAGGCCTTCATCCACGCCCACGCCGGGGCGGACGTGGTGGCGCCTTCTGACATGATGGACGGGCGGGTGCAGGCCATCCGCGAGGCGCTGGAGGCCAATGGCCTGCAGGACGTGCTGATCCTGTCCTACGCGGCCAAGTACGCCTCGGCCTTCTACGGGCCATATCGCGACGCGGTGGGCTCGGCCAGGGCGCTGAGCGGGGACAAGAAGACCTACCAGATGGACTTCGCCAACACCGACGAGGCGCTGCGCGAGGTGGCCATGGACATCGCCGAGGGGGCCGACGCGGTGATGGTCAAGCCGGGGATGCTGTACTTGGATATCGTCAGGCGGGTCAGCGAGACCTTCAAGGTTCCGACCTTCGCCTACCAGGTGTCCGGCGAGTACGCGATGATGCGGGCTGCCATGTCCAACGGCTGGCTGGACGAGGAGCGGGCCATTCTCGAAAGCCTGCACGCCTTCAAACGCGCCGGGTGCGCCGGGGTGCTGAGCTATTTCGCCCCTCAGGCGGCGCGGCTGCTGGGCTGACGCCATCCCCGCGACAGCGGACGGATGAACCTCGGCCGTTCCCGGCGGTTTGGCTTGCATGGCCGCCGCTTCCGACGCTTCCGACAATGATCGCCACTTTCTGCGCCGGACCGCGCTGGTCCTCGCCTCGCTCGTTGCGCTCTGGCTGCTCTGGCAACTGAGCGGACCCCTGCTACTGGCCTTCGGGGCGGTGATCCTGGCGGTCCTGCTGCGCACCATCGCCGATCCGATCGCCGAGCGCACGCCCGTGCCGGACGGCGGCGCTGTGGTCATCGCAGCGCTGACGGTGGTGGCCCTGCTCGCGGCCGCGATCTGGCTGTTCGGCTCCGTCATCGCCAACCAGACCCGCGAGCTGGTGCAGAGGCTGCCTTCCTCGGCCGCGGAACTCCAGTCGATGGTGGCGTCATGGCCTTTCGGCGAGCAAATCGCCCAGCTGGACAGCTCCAGCCTGATGGGCGGCGCTGGCGGCATCGTCGGCCGGGTCGGCGGCTATGCCCTGACCACCCTCGGCGTGGCCACCAGCCTGGTCCTGCTGATCGTTGCGGGCGTCTTCCTCGCGGCGAGTCCGCGCACCTATCGCGACGGGCTGATCGTGCTGTTTCCCCCGGACCGCCGCGCCGGCCTGCGCGAGGCGGCCGACACCACGGGACGGGCGCTCAAGGCGTGGCTGACGGGTCAGCTCGTGGACATGATCGTGGTCGGCGTCCTGACCGGGGTCGGCGTCGCGCTGATCGGCCTGCCCTCGCCCCTGGCTCTAGGCCTGATCGCCGGCCTCCTCGCCTTCGTGCCGATCATCGGAGCCATCGCCGGCGCCATCCCCGGCCTGCTGCTCGCCGCCCAGGGCGGCTGGGAACTCATGGCCTGGACCTTGCTGGTCTATGTGATCGTGCAGCAGGTCGAGGGCAATCTGATCTACCCCTTCATCCAGAAGCGGGCGGTGGAGCTGCCGCCGGTGCTGACCATGTTCGGCATCCTCGCCTTCGGCGCCCTGTTCGGCTTCGCCGGCGTGCTGGTCGCGGCCCCGCTGCTCGTGGTCCTGTTCGTCAACGTCCGGCTGCTCTACCTGCGCAGGACGCTGGGCGAGGACATCTCGGTGCCCGGCGAAGCCGGCAAGCCTCCGGGCCGGAAGGTCAGAGCCGCGTCGTCCAGCCGTCCCAGGCGGCCTCGACGTTCGCCGGAAGAATAGCCGACAAGGCGCTGTAATCCATGTCGAGATGCAGGTTGGTCAGAACCGCGCGCTCGACCCCGGCGCGGGCGATCCAGTCGAGGGTGCGGTCCAGGTGGGCGTGGGTCGGATGCGGCGTCCAGCGCAGGGCGTCGACGATCCACAACCGGCAGCCGCGCACCGCCGCCAGCGCCGTTTCATCGAGGTCCGAGACGTCCGGCGAATAGGCCACAGGTCCGAACCGATAGCCGACCGAGCGGATCGGTCCGTGGCCCTGGTCGAAGGTCAGGACCGACGCGGCGCCTCCCGGCCCGTCGACCGACCACGATTCCCCGTGGGGCGGCAGGGCGTGGGCTTCGAGAATGGCCGGGTAGCCGTTGACGCTCTCGAAGATGTAGCCGAAGCGCCGCGTCAGGGCGGCGCGCGTCGCCCCGTCCATGAGGGCCGGGATGCGACGGCGGGCGTGCAGGGCGAAGACGCGCAGATCGTCGAGCCCGTGAGTCTGGTCGGCGTGGTCATGGGTGTAGAGAACGGCGTCGACGTGACGGACCTCCGCCGCCAGCATCTGCTGGCGCAGGTCCGGGGAGGTGTCGACCAGCAGGCTGGTCACGCCCTTGGGACCGTGACGGCGGACCAGCAGCGAGCAGCGCAGGCGGCGGTTTTTCGGTTCGGCCGGGTCGCAGAGGCCCCAGTCGCCGTCGCCGCGCGGCACGCCGCCGGACGACCCGCTGCCGAGGATGACGACCTCAAGCTCGCCCGCCGCGCCCGTCATGCCCCCACAGGCCTCGGAATGCGGTCGAACAGGTCGAAGAAGGCGTCGGTGGTGAGCGCCTCGGCCTCGTCGCGGGACCAGCCGCGGATCTCCGCCAGCTTGTCGAGGACGTGGGTGACCCAGGCCGGCTCGTTGCGTCGTCCCCGGTGCGGCACGGGGGCGAGATAGGGGCAGTCGGTCTCGACGATGATGCGGTCGGCCGGCATGGCGGCGATGATCTCGCGCACCTCCCCCGCCGCCTTGAAGGTGGCGATGCCGGAGACCGAGAACCACGCCCCCAGTCCCGCCGCCTTTTCCGCCAGTTCAGGCCCCGACGTGTAGCAGTGCATCAGGAGCCGGAACGGCCCCCTCTTCTGCTCCTCCGTCAGGATGTCGGCCATGACCTCGTCGGCCTCGCGGGTGTGGACGACCAGCGGCAGGCCGGTCCGGCGGGCCGCCTCGACATGCCGACGGAACACGGCGGCCTGCACGTCACGGGGGCTGAGATCGTAGTGGAAGTCCAGCCCGCACTCGCCGATGCCGACCACCTTCGGCCGCCCCGCCAGCTCCACCAGCCGGTCGGCGGTCAGGTCTTCATAGTGCCTTGTCTCGTGCGGATGCACGCCGACGGTGCACCAGATGTCCTCGTGGGCCATGGCCAGCCCGTGCGTCGCCTCGAAGGTCGCCAGTCGGTCGGAGATCTCGACCATCAGCCCGACTCCGGCCTCCCGGGCGCGGTCGATCACGGCGTCGCGGTCCTCGTCGAACTGGGGCGCGTGCAGGTTGACGTGGCTGTCGATGATCATCCGCGGGCCGCCTTGGTGCGCTGCAGGTCGGCGAGCGCGCCGGCCAGCACGTCGGCGCGGTCGAGGTTGATCGCCGCGGCCCGGTCCGGCAGTTCAGACAGCCGGCTCCACAGTTCGGCCCAGCGGGCGCCCGCCGCGCCTTCCTCCAGCGCGCGCACCTTCACCGCGGCGATGAGGCGATCCATCAACACCTCGAAACGCGCCTGCCCTTCGGCGCCGCGGAACTTGTCGGCCACGGCCATGGCCTCGGCCCGATCAAGGCCGTCGGCGGCGACCCAGGCCTGGGCCAGCTGATCGGCCTCAAGCGTCGCGCCGGAGGCCAGGGCCAACGCTTGCCCGGGTGAACCGGCGGCCATCGCGGCGATGCGGGCCGCCTCGGCCGAGGACACGCCGGTGCGGTTGCGCACCAGCTCCTCCAAGGCATGGACCGGCCACACGGGGAAGGCCAGCCGTCGGCAGCGGGAGCGGATGGTGGCCAGCAGCCGCCCCGGCGCATGGGTGACGAGGAACAGCACGCCGCGCTCCGGCGGCTCCTCAAGAACCTTCAGCAACGCATTGGCGGCGTTGAGGTTCAGATCGTCGGCAGCGTCGATGATGGCGACCCGCGCCTGGGCTTGCGAGGGGCTCTTCGAGAAGAACTCCGGAAGCTCGCGGGCCTGGTCGACCGAGATCGACTTCTTCGTCTTGCCGCCCTCCACCGCGCGCTCCAGCACCAGCAGGTCGGGGTGCGCCTGGGCCGAGATCAGCCGCGCCACCGGATCGGAGGGGCTGGTCCCGAGCAGGCCGCGGGAAGCGTCCGGGGTCGCACCCAGCAGCCTCCGGGCGGCGCGATAGGCGAAGGTCGCCTTGCCCGAACCCTCGACCCCGCACAGCAGCCAGGCATGGTGCAGCCGCCCCTTGCGCTGCGCGTCGAGGAAGGCCGCCTCGGCGGCCGCGTCCGGAATCAGGTCGAAGCGATCGCGCGGATGCTCGCTCACAGCAGCCGGTCCTCGACGGCGCTCCAGACGCGATCGGCCACCGTCTCCAGGTCTCCGTCGGCGTCGATGATCACGCAGCGTTCCGGATGGGCGGCGGCGATCTCGCGGAAGCCCTTCCGCAGGCGCTCGTGGAAGGCCAGTCCCTTGGACTCGAACCGCGTCTCGAACAGCCCGCGTCCGAAGGCCCGCTCCAGCCCGACCTCGACCGGCAGGTCGAAGACGAGGGTCAGGTCCGGCTGGGTCGGCCCGACCACGGCGGCGTCGAGCGTCTCGATGAAGTCGGCCGCGACCCCGCCGCCGGCGCCCTGGTAGGCGCGGCTGGAATCGGCGAAGCGATCGCACACCACCCACCGGCCAGCCGCGAGCGCGGGCCGGATGGTCCGCTCCAGATGGTCGGAGCGGGCCGCGAACATGAGCAGGGACTCGGTCATCGGCGACCAGCGACCGGCGTCGCCGTTGAGCGCGAGGTTGCGAATCTCCTCCGCGCCATCCGAACCGCCCGGCTCGCGGGTCTGCAGCACCTCAAGCTCGCGCGTGCGGAGGCGATCGACCAGCCGCGCCACCTGGGTCGACTTGCCGGTGCCTTCCCCGCCTTCAAAGGTGATGAATCTGCCGTGGGTCACGGGCGCACAATGGCGGCGCCGGCCCGGTTCGCAAGGGGTCAGGCGCCGGTGACGGTCGTCGCTTCGGGATAACCCCGCGACATCACCGCGCGCCGCGAGCGCTCGGCCGCGTCGGCGTCCGGCCAAGGTCCGACCAGCACACGGTAGGCGCCGGGCCCGGCGACATCGACGGTCGCGCTGCCGCCCAGATGGTCGGCGGCGCGGCGCGCGGCGCGAGCGTCGGCCCAGGTCCCCGCCTGCACCCAGACTCCGCCGTCCCGGGCCGGAGGCGCGGGCGCAATCGGCGCGGGGACAGGCGGCGGCGCCTCCACGGGCGCCGGCGCGCCTGCCAGCCGGGTGTAGGGGACCGGCCCCGACACGGGCGGGGCCTCCGCCTGCTGCAGCAGGGTTCCGCCGCCCAGCCTCGGGGCCCGGCCCAGATAGCGCACCCTCACCTCTCCGACGCCGGCCCGGCGCAGGTCGAGAGCGTCGGCCGCGCCCCTCGACAGGTCGATGATGCGACCGTCCACGAACGGCCCGCGGTCATTGACGCGCAGCACGACCCGGCGGCCGTTGGCGAGGTTGGTGACCTCCACCAGCCCCGGCAGGGGGAGAGTCTTGTGGGCGGCCGTCAGGGCGTTCATGTCGAAACGCTCGCCGGTGGCCGTGGGCCGACCGTGGAACTGGTCGCCGTACCATGAGGCCATTCCGGTCTCGTCGTAGTTCGGCTGCTCCTCGGGCCGGTACCAGCGGCCGCGGATCTGATAGGGCCGCATGGTGCCGGAGACGATCGGCGCGGGATCGGTGACCACGGGAGCCGCGCCGACGCCGCCCGCACGCGGGCCGCTGGCGCAGGCCGCTGCGAACGACAACAGCACCACCGCCAGAAGTCCCTTGAGAAGTCTCGTCGTCATGCCCCAGCTCCGGATGGCGGCGAGGATGGCAGGCAAGATTTCCGCTTTGGTTAATGACCGCCTTCTGCGCTATGCGGCCTCTCCGCCCTGCGCGGCGCGGACAGGTGGCCGAGTGGTTTAAGGCAGCGGTCTTGAAAACCGCCGTGGGTGGAAGCCCACCGTGGGTTCGAATCCCACCCTGTCCGCCAGGCGCGACGCATCCACCCCTCCCGATTCGTGATACGAAGGCTCGTCGCCGCGGGGGTTCGTGATGGCCGTCAGGAAGGCAGGCGCCGGACCGCGCCGGAAGCATCCGGTCCGGACTCGATCGAAATCGCTCGTCTGCGTGACGGCGGCGGGACTGGCGCTATGCCTGCCGGACCGGCCGCTGGCGATCCCGGCGCCGACGGAATGGCGGCCCGTCCGGGCGGCGGAGCGGGCGAGCGCCGCCTGGCCTCTTCCCGAGGCGCAGCCTCGCCGGCTCAGCCAGGCCGAATTCGACCAGCTGTGGGGGCAGGTGAAATCCGCCATGGCCGCCTGCAACAATGTCGTCGAGGGGGTTCAGCTGAACTGGCGCGTCCGGGGCGACTTTCCGGTCGACGCGGACATGCGGCTGGTGCGCGACCGCTGTCAGCGCGCCTCTGTCGAGGTGGGCGAGGCGGCCATCCCCGCCTCCGCCCGCGCCCAGGCCCGGACCGGGACCATGCTCGAACAGGCGCGGGAGGCCTGCCAGCGGAGCATGGTGGAGAAGCAGCTGGGACTGGCGGCGCTGCAGCGGCTGGCGGAGACCCCGCCCGACAGCCTCGAGGCCTACGAAGCGCGGATCCGCATGGAGGCCATCCCGCGCAGCTCGATCAACTGCGGGACGGGCTTCGCGGCCGCAGCCGCCGTCGCCGGCCTTCGCATGAGCGAGATTGAGGTCGCCGGGGCCTGACGCTGCTTCAGGGATCGCGGGCCGCCGGGAGCCTGTCCAGCTCGTCGGCGGAGAGCGTCCGGACCTCGTCGAGCACCGCCGCGCGCATCTCTTCGAGGCGCTCCGCGCAGGCGGCGCGGGCCCGTCTGGTGAAGGCGAGCATCTGCGCCAGTTCGGCCGGGGTGAGCCGGTCCGGCCGCCGCGTCCGCGTGAGCACGCCCGCCAGCACGGGCCGGTCCGCGACGCGGCGCAGCAGGGCCACCGTCTGGGTTTCCCCCACCAGCCTCGCGTGCGGTCCGCACAGTTCGTCGCGAAAGGCGCGCACATGCCGGTAGAAGGCCAGCCCGGCCGGGTCCGGGTCATCCATCAGCCCGGCGCCGCGCGCCGCCTCGTAACAGTCGACGAACTGGACCACGCCGTGGCGCAGCAGGGCAACCTCGACAAGCGCGTCCACCCCCCGGGGGTCGGGCGGGCGGCGCCGGCTGCGCGCATGAAGTTCGGCGAGCGCCTCCAGTCCCTGGTCCATCGCCGCCAGAACCGCCGCCGCTTCCGCCAGGCGCCGCGCTTGCGGGGAATCGAGCAGGCGCACGTCCAGCGCCCCCAAGGGCGCGGCGGGAGGACCGCGGCGGCGAAGACGGAACAGGGCGGCGAAAGCGGCCATCGGCCGAGCATATCCACTCCCAGCGATTCCCGCCCGGCCGCCCGGCTCCGATTAATCACCTCTTAGGGTTGTGTCTCTCAATCTGTTCGCGGCTGCAGCTCGGGGGAGCGGCCGTCGTTTCCGGGAGGATCGGGATGTTGAAGCGCGTTCTCATCGTGGTCGCCGTGCTGGCCGGCGTGGCGGCGTTCGTCTCCGTGGTGCTCGCACTCGAGGACCGACGCCTGAAGAGCCTGACCGCCATCGCTTCAGGCCAGGTCTCCCGCGTCGTGGTGCAGATCGATTCGGAGAGCGGCGACGCCTCGACCATCGTGCACTACGCCTACCGGGTCGGAGACCAGATCCTGGTCGACCAGTCGACCAAGAGCGACGACGTCAGCGACGAGTTCCTGCAGGGCGCTCCGGTGACCGTCTGTTACGATCCGGCCAAGCCGGCGGAGACCGAGGTCTACACGCCGGGCGCGACCTGTCCTCCGCGCTGAGGCCCGGACATCCCGGCTGTCAGAAGCGGAAGCCGGCGTGGAGCGGTTCGCCGTCGAGAGTCGCGCTGACGACGAGTTGCTGGCCGCCGGCGACGTCCATGACGCAATCGCCGCCGTGGCTGCCTGAGCCGTCGTTCTCCGTGATCGCACCGGGCGACCATGAGAACCGGACGACGTCGCCGGTCCGTTCCGTCAGCGGCTCCCTGAAGGTTGCGATACGGCGGCGCAGGACGCCGTCCGCGCGGAGCTGCTCCGGCGCGGCGATGGCCCGCTCCAGCACATAACGGCAATGGTAGGCGGCCTTCCCGACCGGGTCGTCGATCCGGTCGACCTCCGGTTCGAAACATCCCGTCCCGGACACGCCGATCAGGCTTGCGGCGAGCACCAGGCGAACCGTCGGGAACAGCGACATCGCGACCTCCGTGGCTCAGAAGGGCAGCGGCACGAGCAGCAGGAAGCCGTTGAGCGTCAGCAGGGACCCGACCACGCCGAGAACCCCGGAGACGACCAGCACCGGGCGGTTCAGCGCCAGGATGGCCACTGAGCCCAGGACCAGGGCCAGTTGCAGGCAGACCTCGGCCAGATCGAAGTTGTTGTCGCGCTGCGAGGCGACCTCGAACTGCGTCTCGAAATTCTGCGCGCGGGCGCTGATCTGTTTCTTCCCCTCGCCTCGCAGCGGATCGTCGGGGGCCGCCGGATCGGGCTCGCTGTCGTAGCGGGCGACGGTCGCGACATAGGCGGCCTTGCGAGCCTCGAGCCGCTGACGCTCTGCGGCCGAAAGGTCGCCGGCCAGCAGGGCTGTATCGATGTCCTCGGCGGCGATTTCGTAGGCCGTCTGGCGAATGTTCTTGGCCTGGAAGAAGGCCCAGGTGTCGCTCGCGCCGATATTGCTCGCGATCATGTCGTCGGTGGCGTTTCCGCCGCCCATCCCGCCGATCGCCAGGATCGCCGCCAGCATCGCGATCAGAAGGGCGGCCCGGTTGCGGAACCGGTCGGCGTCCGCGTGCTCGGCCTTCTCCTCGGCGAGTTCCGAAATCAGATCCGCCGCGTCCCGCGTATCCATCATGCCCCCCGGACTATTTCCCCAGGGAAGCCTCACCGCCCCTGCGGCCGAAATCAAGCATTCGTTGTATTATACCGGCACGATCACCGGTCCGCCTTGAGTCGGCGTGGCGGCTCCCCTAGGACGGAAGGTGGGGAAAATCGCGTTCCGCGGGCGCGCCTTGCCGGCCGCGGACTTCGCTTGGGGGACGTGATGAAAGGTCGTTGGAGACGGGCCGGGATGGCCCTGATGCTGGCCGCATACGGCGGGCCGGCCCTCGCTCAGTCCCAACCTGAAGGCGAGCGGTCGCCGCCGCGCCTGATTGTGACGGTCGTCATCGACCAGTTCGGCAGCGATCTGTTCAACCAGTATCGATCGGCCTTCACCGGCGGCTTGCGCAGACTCGTTGACGAAGGGGTGGTCTACGCCAACGGCTACCAGACCCACGGCATGACCGAGACCTGCCCCGGCCACTCCACGGTGCTGACCGGCGTGCACCCGAACCGCACAGGCATCGCGGCCAACGACTGGATCGATCGCGCCACCGGCGAGGAAATCTACTGTCTCGCCGCCCCGGCCAACCGCCTGGCCGATGGTGGAGAGGGCGAGAACGGGCCTGTCGGCCCTGACAACCTGCGCGCCAGCGGCTTCGGCGACTGGCTCAAGGCCGCGAGCCCCGACAGCCGGGTTTTCGCCGTGTCGGGCAAGGACCGCGGCGCCATCAATCTCGCCGGTTCGCACGCCGACGGGACCTTCTGGTGGGCGGACGGATTCGGCTTCACCACCTATCTCCGGCCGGGAGAAGAGGCCGGCGACCGGCTGCGACCGGTGTCCGCGCTGAACGCGACCCTGCGGACGCGGATGGCGGCGCGGCCTTCGCTGTGGGAGCCGCTGTCGGGCCGCTGCGCCGGCCTGGCCGAGGACTGGGCGATCGGCGACGGCATCCTCCACTCCACCGTGCCGCCGCAGCGACTGGCGGTCGACACCTCGCCGGTGCTCGACGAGCTCACCGTCGAAGCGGCGATCACCCTGCTCCGCGAGCAGGAGCTCGGACGCGACTCCGCGACCGACCTGCTGGGCGTCAGCCTCTCGGGCACGGACAGGATCGCTCACCGCTACGGCTCGCAGGGGCCGGAAATCTGTCAGCAGTTGCTTCGAATGGACAGCGCCCTCGGCCGGTTGATGGCGGCGCTGGACGAAATCCCGGGCACTCTGATCGTGCTCACCGCGGATCACGGCGGCTCCGACTTCGCCGAGCGGCTCGAGGCGCGCGGCTATCCCGAGGCCGGCCGCATGGATCCGGGCGCGATGGGACGCTTGAACGCCGCCGTGCGGGAGCGTTTCGATCTAGACTTCGATGCGCTACGGGCCGACGGGTCGAACATCTACGTAATGGGCGACGCCGCGAGGGTTCCGGATTCGCTGCGGCGGGAGATCGCCACCGCCGTGGCCGCCATGCTGCGCGACGAAGCCGGGGTGATCGATGCCTTCACGCTCGACGACCTGCTCGCCGCGCCCTCGGCGGCGCGGAGCATTCATCCGGACATGCTCAGCCTTCGCGAGCGCGTCGCCCTGAGCACCTCGGCGGTGCGCTCGGCGGACGTCATCTTCGCGCTCGAGCCTGGCATGACCCCCTTCTCCGGCTCCGTCGGCGGCTATGTCGCCGGCCATGGCACGCCCTGGGACTACGACCGCCGGGTTCCCATGGTGTTCTGGACGGCGGGACAAGCGGGCCAGGAGCGCACCCTGCCCGTTCGGACGGTGGACATAGCGCCCACCCTGGCCAATGCGGCCGGAATCGCAGCGCCCGCGGACCTGGACGGCCGCTGCCTCGGGCTCGCGCCGCTGGCGCGTCCCTGCGAGCCCGCCGGGGCCGGAGCCGGCCGCTGATCGCGACCGGCTCCGCCGCGTCGCTTACGGGGTTTCGGTGATCAGCAGGTTCGCGGCCGCGGTGCCGCCGCCGAAGGTGCCGACCCAGATGTCGTAGGTGCCGCTCTGCGGGCGGTTGAACCGCACCTCGGCGTCGCCGTCGCCCCAGCTGTCATCATCGCAGTACCACCGCCCGTCGGGCCCGTTGATGATCAGGGTGGTGTCCGTCGACGAGCGGGTGCGGAACACCAGCGGCAGGCCGCCGGCGCTGTAGGTGACCTCGAAGTCCGGGGCCGCGCTGATGTTGCCGACGCAGGCGCCCGGCAGATCGGTGTCGGTGTAGGCGTCGATCGAACCGCCGGCGGTGATCGACACGCGGTACGGGTCCGGGGTGAAGCCGGCGTTCAGCCGGATCTCGCCGAAGTTGGCTGTGAGGCCGGCGTTCTGGGCATGGGCGACAGCCGGCGACAGGACCGCAGCCGCGAGGGCGAGGCTGCAAACGATGGACTTCATGATGGATTCCCCCCCCGGCACCAGCGCCGGATCGGGAATCTCTCGCGTGCAAACCCGTAAGCGTCAAGCGATCCTGACCTGACAGAAACCATTGATCGACGGACCGCGGCGGAAAGAGCCCGACATGGGACTTGCGCGTGCCACTGTTACAGCATATTGGAACGCCATGACCCCGCCCTATCCCCCCGGAGCCGACGCCGCCGCCCGCAATCGGGTCGCGCTGTACGACGCGATTCTCAGTCTGCGGACGCGGGACGAGGTCGACGCCTTCCTGACCGACCTCTGCACGCCGGCCGAACTGCGCGCCTTCACCGAGCGTTGGCAGGTGGCGCGGCTCCTCCATGCGGGGGGCCGCTCCTATCGCGATATCGCCGCCGAGGCGCACGCCAGCCCGACCACCGTCGTCCGCGTCGCCCGTTTCCTCAAAGAGATGCCGCACCAGGGCTACCGCCTGGTGCTGGATCGCCTGAAAGCCTGAGTTTCCGACATGAGTACCGTGCAGGGACGGCTCCGCATCGCCGTCCAGAAATCCGGCCGCCTGGCCGAACGCAGCCTCGACCTCGTCCGCGACGCGGGGCTCCGCGTCGTGAAAGGCAACAACGATCTGCTCTACCGGGTCGAGAACTATCCGATCGACCTGCTGCGGGTGCGCGACGACGACATCCCGACCTTCGTCGCGGACGGCGTCTGCGACCTCGGCATCGTCGGCGAGAACGTGCTCGAGGAGGGTCGCAACGGCGGCCCGGTCGCCGAGGTGGTCATGCCCCTCGGCTTCGGCCGCTGCACCCTGAAGATCGCCGCGCCGCCCGCCCTGGACTACACCGGCCCGGCGTCGCTGCAGGGACTGCGGATCGCGACCTCCTATCCGCGCGTCCTGCGTCGCTGGCTGGAGGCCGAGGGCGTGCAAGCGGACATCGTCACCATGCGCGGAGCGGTCGAGGTGGCTCCGCGGCTGAAGCTGGCCCACGCCATCTGCGACCTCGTCTCCACCGGCGCCACCCTTGAAGCCAACGGCCTCGTGGCCCGCGACACCGTGCTGGACAGCCAGGCCGTGCTGATCCGCGCGCCGACGGCGCCGGAGCCCGCGCTGGCGGAACTGCTGGACAGCATCGTCGAACGCATGGCTGGCGTGGTCGCCTCCCAGGGGGCCAAGTACGTGATGCTGAACGCCCCGCGCAGCGCGCTGGACGAGATCGCCGCGATCCTGCCCGGGGCCGCGGCGCCGACGGTGATGCCCTTGTCCGGCCGTGCCGACGCGGTGGCCGTGCACGCCGTCTGTCAGGAGGCGGTGTTCTGGGAGACGCTGGAACGGCTCAAGGCGGCGGGCGCTTCCGCCATACTCGTCCTGCCCATCGAGAAGATGATGTGATGCGCCGGATCGACTGGAGTTCGCTGGACGCGACCGGACGCTCGGACGCCCTCGCCCGCCCTGCGCGCCGGGGCGACGCCGCCGTCGCCGACGGCGTCCGCGCCATCCTCGAGGATGTGCGGGTGCGCGGCGGGGCCGCGGTGACGGAGTGGAGCCTGAAGCTGGACGGCGCCGCGCCGCGCCGCATCGCTGTCACCCCCGAAGCCGAGGCCGAGGCCCGCGCGGCCCTGCCGCCCTCGGCCACGCGCGCCCTGCGCATCGCGGCGGAGAACGTGCGCGTCTTCCACGAGGCGACCCGGCCGGAGGATTCGCCGTGGGTCGGGACCACGCCCGGGGTGCGCTCACGCCTCGCCTGGCGGCCGATCGGCTCGGCCGGCCTCTACGTCCCCGGCGGCACAGCTCCGCTGTTCTCGTCGCTGCTGATGCTGGCGATCCCCGCCGCCGTGGCGGGGGTGAAGCGCCGCGTCGCCGTCACCCCGCCGCCGCGCGAGGGCGAGGTCCACCCGGCGATGATCGTCGCCGCGGCCGAGGCCGGTCTGGACGCCCTGTGGCTGGTCGGCGGCGCGCAGGCCGTCGCCGCGCTGACCTTCGGCGCGGTTCTGGAGGACGGCGAGATCGAGCCGGTCCAGAAGCTGTTCGGCCCCGGCAACGCCTGGGTGGCGGAGGCCAAGAAGCAGGCCGCCGCCATGTCGGGCGGCCCCGCCGTCGACCTGCCGGCCGGGCCGTCGGAGCTGATGGTCGTCGCCGACCGTGACGCCGACCCCGGGATCGTCGCCGCCGACCTGCTCAGCCAGGCCGAGCACGACGTCGACGCCCAGGTGCTGCTGGTCTCCGACAGCCGGGGCCTGGTCGAAACGACCCTCGCCGAGGTCGACCGCCAGCTGGAGACCCTGCCCCGCGCCGACATCGCCCGCGCCTCTCTGGCGCAGGGCCGGGTCATCCGCGTGCGTGACCTCGCCGAAGCCTGCGACGTCGCCAACGCCTATGGGCCCGAGCACCTTTCCCTGCAGACCGTCGACGGCGAAACGCTCCTCCCCCGCATCGAGGCCGCCGGGGCCGTGTTCGTCGGTCGCTGGGCCGCCGAGACTCTGGGCGACTACGCCGCCGGACCGAGCCACGTCCTGCCGACCGACGGGGCCGCCCGCACCATGGGGGGCATCTGCACCGCCAGCTTCATGACCTGGATGTCGGTCCAGACCGTGAGCGAGGCGGGAGCGGCGCAACTGGCCCCGGCGGCGGCGCGCCTGGCCCGCATGGAAGGGCTGGAAGCGCACGCCCGCGCCGCCGATCTGAGGACCGGATCATGACTCCCCTGCCCGCGCCCTTCCCGCCGCTCGTCGCCGGCGGCGACGGACTTGACCGCTATCCGGAGCCGCCTGCGGAGCTGGCGGCGCGCATGGCCGAAGTCTACGGCGTGCCGTCCGACAGCGTGCTGCCGGTGCGCGGCGTCGCCCATGGACTGGAGCTGGTCTGGCGCATGGCCGCCCGCGCGGGCCTCACCGTCGAGGCGCCGGATGCGCAGCCCTATCTCGCCCTGGCGAACCTCTACGCCAGCCCGTCGGCGGACGCCGGCGTCGCCGGGGTGATCGTGCGCGGCGGCCAGTCGCCGGAGGCAGTGGCGGAGATGGCGGCCCGAGTCGCCCCCGCCCTGCTCGTCGTCGACGAGGGCGGCATCGAGTTCGAGGAGGCCGGCTCCGCGGCCGCGGTGATCGCCGACCAGCCCAATCTCGTCGTCCTGCGCAGCCTGTCGCTGGCCTGGGGGCTCGCCGGCGCCCGGATGGGAGCGGCGCTGGGCTGGCCGGAAGCGTTGGCGCGACTGGCGGAGGTAATGGAGCCGCACGCCCTGCCGACCCTCTCGGTGCGGCTGGCCCTGCAGGCGCTCGACCCGTCCCGTCTGATCGAAACCGGCGAGCGGATCGAGGCGGTGCGGCGGGAACGCGCCCGGCTGGCGGCGGCGCTGGCGACGCGGATGTCGGCCGAGCCCGGCGACGGCCCGACGCTGGTCGTTCGCCCGTCGGACATCGACGCGACGCTGGCCGACCTCGCCCGCCTTGGCGT
>JAFAEC010000170.1 GCA_023424215.1 Pseudomonadota bacterium | reverse complement strand
CGTCGGTGGCGTCGGCGGCGGCGTTCTCGGCCTGCTCGCCGGCGCGGTCGGCCTCGGGCTGGGTGCAGGCGGCCAGCGGGGCGGCGGCGAGGGCGGCGACCAGGGCCAGTCGGGTCAGGGTGTTCATCGCAGTCTCTCCTTCGGGGTTGAGGATTGGGTGAGCCTTACTGGCGCGGCGGAATGGCCTGTCCGGCCACGTCGCCGACCGTGCCGACGGTGTTGTCGACCACCCCGCCCGGCTGCAGCGTCGTATTGGCCACGCCACCGACCGTACCGACGGTGTTGTCGACCGTGGTCAGCAGCCGCTCGAGGATCTCGGGATTGCGATCGATGGTGGTCAGGGTGCGGTCGATGATCTGCCGCACGTTGTCCAGCCGGACCTTGAGCAGCACCTGGGCCTCGACGCCCTTGATGGTGATCTTGACGTTGTCGATCGACGCGTCGACCCCGGCGTTCAGGTGCAGGAGATTGGCCAGCCGCGCCTCGAGGTTCAGCCGGGCCTCGAGGTTCTCCACCTCGACGGTGATCTCCTCCACCTTCAGGTTCGGCACGTCGAGCAGAACGTCCGGCTCGCCCGACGGGATGCCCGCCTGCTGTTGCTGTGGTTCGGCCAAAAGCGGCGCGACCGGCTGCACCTGCGAAGGCGGCGTCTGGGCCGCGGCCGCTCCGGCGGCGAACAGCACGGCGGCGGCGGCGCCGCCCGTCAGCAACAGCTTCATTCCAGGTCTCCCTTGGTCGTTTCTGGGGTCGTTTCTGGGGTGGTTTCTGTGGTGAGTTCGGGGGTGGCTTCTGGCCGCGCCGTCCCGGCTTCCAGCTCGACGCCGGGCTGCGGCGAAGCGATCGTCGCCTCGCCGCGCAGCGTCCAGCCGACATCACGGAAGGTGCGCTGTCCCGGGATCGGCCGGGGCAGGCCGGTCGACAGGTTCTCCTCGACGACGGTCCCGGACGGCTCGCTCCACGCCCGCACCCGCACGCTGCCGACCTGGCGCCAGCGCACCGAGTCGGCGTGGGCGGTGATCGACAGGCTGACGTCGGGCTCGGGAACGGGATCGGCCGGCGGCGTCTGCGGCGTCGCCTGGGCGGCGGCCAGCAAAAGTGACGACAAGGTGGCGATCATGGGGAGCAGAAAGCCTCAGCCCCCGCTCAGGTTCCGCCGCGGCGCCCTTCGACGGCTCAGGCCGCCCCCGGCCGCAGCGCCGCCAGCGCCGCCCGCCGCAGCTCCGCGACCACGCGCTCGCCGTCCTGTCCCGGGAAGGCGAAGTCGTAGAGCAGGGCCATGTGCACCGAATAGGACAGCCACGCCGTGGTCGTCGCGGCGGCGGTCTCGGGCTCCGGCGCCGTCACCCCATCTTCGGCGGCCAGCAGCCAGGCGGCGATCAGCTCGACGCTGCGGGCGTTGAGCGTGGCCGGGCCCCGACTTAGCTCCGCCGACTGCGACAGCAGCCGCCCGAACACCGCCCGGATCAGCCCCGGACTGGCGCGGGCGCTGTCGCGCAGGGCGTCGACCAGCCAGTCCAGCCGCGCCGCCAGCCCGACCCCGTTCCAGCGATCGGGGGCCAGCACCGTCTCCAGCTGCGCCACCTGCCTGCGCTGGGTGGAATCGAGCAGGTGGGTCAGCAGCTCGTCCTTGCTCCTGAACCGGGTGTACAGCGAGCCGACCGAGACGCCCGCCTCGCGGGCGATGTCCTCGACCGTCACCGCCTCGAGATCGCGGGCGGCGAGCAGCCGTCCGGCGGCCTCGAGGATCCGGGCCAGCGTCGCCTCGCTGCGCTTCTGGCGGGGCGGACGCGGCCCTTCCGGTGCGATGGTCAAGCGGCCCCTCCGACGGCTCCCGTGTAGAAGGCCGTCATACTAACGAAGTCGACCAGTCCGTGCAGGAGGATCGCGGCCCAGAGATTGCGGCCCGTCCACAGCCAGACGAGGCCGAGGATCACCCCGACGCCGGCGGTGAGCAGCGCCCCGCCCAGCCCCTGGTAGGCGTGGCAGGCGCCGAACAGCAGCCCCTGCGCGATCACCGCGATGAACACCGCAAAGCGCGGCGGGACCTCGCCGCCCAGCAGGGTGGCGATGCGGTCGGTCAGAAAGCCCCGCGCCACCAGCTCCTCGCCGACCGCGGCCGAGCCCCAGGCCACCGGCAGCGCCCAGAACAGATACTCGGGCAGGTTCCCCCGCAGGCCGGAGAAGGCCGAAAGGTCCGGCGCCGCCAGTCCCAGCGCCGGCAGCACCGCCGCGTGCAGCGTGCCGGCCAGGGCGCCGAGCGCCACGTAGCCCAGCACCACCGCCAGCCCGACCCGCCACCATCGGCCGGGTTTCCTCAGGCCGACATCCGACCAGCGGCGGCCGGCGGCGCGCAGCATCCACCACGCCACGGCGACCAGCAGGGCCATGCGGCCGACGAGCGCCAGCTTCGCCGGCCAGCCGGCGCCGACCACCTCGCTGGCCGACAGGGGAATCGACACCCCGGCGACGAGCAGGGCCATCGCGAGGGCCTGGAGCCCGGCGAGGCGACGCGCCCCGACCGGAGACGTGAGAACGGCGGCGGTCATCGCGGCCTCCTGTTGTTGAACATGAGTTCATATTCATGTTTTGAGGCGAAGGAGTCAAGAGGGAGCCTCTCCGCGTCACAGGGATTGAAGTCGCCCGCCCTTGACCCCGCCGGACCGAGAGGGGACTCAAAGGCGAACCCGGAGCCTCCCATGCGCCACGACCGCCTGTCCGTCCTCACCGCCCTCGAGAGCCAGGGCGTGGCCCCGGTCTTCTACCACCCGGACCCCGAGGTCTGCCTGAACGTCATCCGCGCCTGCGCCCGCGGCGGCGCCCGGGCCATCGAGTTCACCAACCGCGGCGACTTCGCCGTCGACCTGTTCGGCGACCTCGCCCGCGAGCTGCAGAAGACCGACCCCGAGGTCATCCTCGGCATCGGATCGGTCGTCGACGCCGGCACCGCCGCCCTCTACCTCAACCGCGGCGCCCGCTTCGTCGTCAGTCCCTGCCTGGTCGAGGAGGTCGCCCGCGTCTGCAACCGGCGCATGACGGCCTACTTCCCCGGCTGCGGCTCGGTCACCGAAATCGGCCAGGCCCACGAGCTGGGCTGCGACATCGTCAAGCTGTTCCCCGGCGCCAGCGTCGGCGGCCCCGACTTCGTCAAGGCCGTGCTCGGCCCCATGCCGTGGACGAAGATCATGCCCACCGGCGGCGTCGACCCCGACGAGGCCTCGATCGCGAAATGGTTCGGCGCCGGCATCGTCGCCGCCGGCATGGGCTCGAAACTGATCACCGACGCGGCCGTGAAGGCCGGCGACTGGGCCGGAATCGAGGCGGAGGTGAAGCGGACGGTGGACGCGATCCGGAGCTTCCGGAGCGGCAGCTAACATTCACCTCCCCACGCGTGGGGAGGTGGCGCGCCGCGGATACGCGGCGTGACGGAGGGGGCGGCGCTGACCTTACCCGACAAGCGCCAATCCCCCTCGTCCGGCGCCGCCCCCTCCACCACGCTTCGCGCGGTCCCCCTCCCCACGCTTCGCGCGGGGAGGTGAGCGGTCGCCCCTCACATCCCCAGCGTCGGGCTCTCCAGATCCAGCTCCGCCGCCGGGATGACCACCGCATCCGGGTGCGCCGCCCTCAGCGCGTCGATGAACATCTCCGCCTGGCCGACCACCACCACGACGGCGTCCTCCGCGCTGACCACTCGCGCCGCCTCGCGCAGGCTGCCCGGCGTGGTCGCCGCGATCCGGCCCGGATAGGCCTCGATCTCCGACAGCGGCAGGCCGTTCACCACCGCGTCGGCCAGTTGCCCGCCCAGCCCGCCGGTGGTCTCCAGCGCGCGCTGGAAGCCGCCGGTGATGAAGGTCTCGCGGTCGGTCACCGCCTGCTCCGTCACCGGCTCGGCCGCCAGCCGGTCGAACTCGGCCAGCACCAGCCCGACCACCTCGGCCGCGCTCTCGTTCTTGGTCTGGGTCGAGGCGACCAGCGCCCCGCCCTCGGCCCGGGCCGCCAGCGAGGAATAGGCCCCGTAGCTCAGGCCGCGTTTCGCCCGGACCTCCTGGAACAGACGACCGTTCTGGCCCGAGCCCATCACCGCATTGGCCACGGCCAGCGGATAGTAGCTTTCGTCGGCGCGGCGCGGCCCGCGCGCCGCCGCCGTCACCGCCGCCTGCCCGGCC